>CAZYVA010000049.1:0-15185 GCA_964650695.1 uncultured Dorea sp.
TCTCTGTCTCGTACTCAACGTGCGCGGTAGAAATCGTGATCCCACGCTCCCTCTCCTCCGGCGCTTTGTCAATGTTATCAAAGGCTACTTCAGCGTTCCCCGGCACCCTCTTGGACAACACTTTTGTAATAGCCGCTGTCAAAGTTGTCTTGCCATGGTCAACATGACCGATCGTGCCAATATTGCAATGCGGTTTTGTTCTTTCAAATTTAGCTTTTGCCATTTCGAATAATCCTCCTTAAAATTGTGCCTATACGGCTGATTTCTTATTTACGTTTACCAGTAACATTGATTATATTTCAAATCATGCGCTTTTTCAAGCCTTTTCTTGCTGAAATATCCAAATAAAACTTTTGGTTCGTTACTATTTCCCGGCCCGGTTAGGCCGCCTATATAACGGTCCGGGGCGATATGGACAGCTTGCTCCGCAAAATCGCCTCTTACTTTTGGATCACTTTCTCACGGAATGCCCGGTAAATGGGCAATCCTGGCCGTGAATAGCAGCTTTGATTTCGCTGTCTACAATGTTCTTTACTTAATCGCCTTTCACAGAAAGCACTTTTTCCTGCACGGACTTCGGAACCGGCTCATATTTCTCGAAAAACATTGAATAGTTTCCGCGTCCCTGTGTCCTGGAGCGAAGATCTGTAGAGTATCCGAACATCTCGGAAAGCGGCACGAAGCCGCGCACAATCTTTCCTCCGCCCAGATCATCCATACCTTCGATCCGTCCCCGGCGGGAGTTGATGTCGCCAATGACATCCCCCATATACTCTTCCGGCATCGTGACTTCCACTTTCATAATGGGTTCCAGCAGGACCGGATCCGATTTCCTCATCGCATCCTTAAAGGCCAGGGAACCGGCGATATGGAACGCCATCTCACTGGAATCCACCTCATGGTAGGAACCATCATAAACATTCGCCTTTATGCCGACGACCGGAAATCCGCCCAGTATTCCGGACTGCATGGCTTCCTCAATCCCTTCTCCGACTTTCGGGATATACTCCTTCGGGATCACGCCGCCGACTACCGTTGACTCGAACAGGAACGTCTCTTCGCCGTTGAAATCCATCGGCTCAAACTTCACCTTGCAGTGCCCGTACTGTCCCCGCCCGCCGGACTGTTTCGCGTATTTGCTGTCTACGTCCACTGGCTTGGTAAAGGTTTCCTTATAAGCAACCTGCGGCGCGCCTACATTGGCCTCAACCTTAAATTCGCGCAGGAGCCGGTCCACGATAATCTCCAGGTGGAGCTCCCCCATGCCCGCGATGATGGTCTGCCCGGTATCTTTGTCCGTATGCGCGCGGAACGTCGGATCCTCTTCCGCCAGCTTCGCCAGCGACTCGCCAAGCTTTCCCTGGGACGCTTTCGTCTTTGGCTCGATTGCCAACTCGATGACCGGTTCCGGGAACTCCATGGATTCCAGGATGACCGGATGCTGTTCATCGCAGATCGTATCGCCTGTGGTCGTAAACTTAAATCCGATTGCCGCTGCAATGTCCCCTGAATATACCTTGGAAAGTTCTTCCCTCTTGTTCGCATGCATCTGCAGGATACGCCCCACGCGCTCTTTCTTGCCTTTCGTCGCGTTGAGTACGTAGGAACCGGAATTCATCGTACCAGAGTACACACGGAAATACGCCAGTTTTCCCACAAACGGGTCTGTCATGATCTTAAATGCCAGTGCGGAAAATGGCTCCTCGTCAGAGGAATGACGGACAAGCTCATTGCCATCCATGTCTGTCCCCTGGATCGGGGGAATGTCGGTAGGCGCAGGCATATATTCAATGACCGCGTCCAGCATTTTCTGCACGCCTTTATTGCGGTACGCGGATCCGCAGGTCACCGGCACAGCGGTACACGCGCACGTCGCTTTCCTGAGCGCCGCTTTCATATCCGGTACGGATGGCTCCTCGCCTTCGAGGTACTGCATCATCAGGTCGTCGTCCAGATCGCAGATTTTCTCGATCATCTCAGAACGGTAAAGTTCCGCGTCCTCCTGCATCCCGTCCGGTATCTCTACAATGGAGACATCCTCGCCCTTGTCATCATTATAGATGTAGGCTTTCATCTCCATCAAATCAATGATTCCTTTAAATTCATCCTCTTTGCCGATGGGGAGCTGGAGTATGATCGCATTTTTCCCCAATCTTGTACGGATCTGCTCAACAGCATTGTAAAAATCCGCGCCAAGAATATCCATCTTGTTGATGAATGCCATCCTTGGCACATTGTAGGTGTCAGCCTGACGCCATACGTTTTCTGACTGCGGCTCCACGCCACCCTTTGCACAAAACACACCGACCGCCCCGTCCAACACACGCAGGGAACGCTCCACTTCTACCGTAAAATCTACGTGTCCCGGCGTATCAATGATGTTGATACGGTGTTCCAATGCGCCCGGTTTTGGTTTACCGTTTTCCTCTAATGTCCAGTGGCATGTAGTCGCCGCAGAAGTGATGGTGATACCCCTTTCCTGCTCCTGCTCCATCCAGTCCATAGTAGCGGTGCCTTCATGAGTATCTCCAATTTTGTAGTTTACACCGGTATAATACAAGATACGCTCGGTCAGCGTCGTCTTGCCGGCATCGATGTGGGCCATAATACCGATGTTCCTCGTTCTCTCTAATGGGTATTCTCTTCCAGCCATTCTTGCCTCCTAAATCAGAAACGGTAATGCGCAAATGCTTTGTTTGCCTCTGCCATTTTGTGCATATCTTCTTTTCTTTTTACGGCTGCGCCGGTATTATTGGCCGCATCCATAATCTCATTCGCCAGCCTCTCCTTCATCGTCTTCTCGCCTCGCTTGCGCGAAAACATCGTCAGCCAGCGAAGCGCAAGGGCCTGCCTTCTCTCCGCCCTCACTTCGATCGGCACCTGGTAGGTGGCCCCACCGATACGCCTTGCCTTTACTTCGAGCTGAGGCATGATATTGTTCATCGCCTCCTCGAACACTTCGATCGCAGGCTTGCCGGTTTTTTCCTCAACTCTTTCAAATGCTCCGTATACAATCTTCTGGGCGATCCCCTTCTTACCATCCAACATAATGTTGTTGATAAGCTTCGTCACCACTTTATTATGGTACAACGGGTCTGCCAATACGTCTCTTTTTTGAGTATGTCCTTTACGTGGCACGGTTCTTCCCTCCTTAAACATAATAAACCGTCACGGAAACCCCTCCTGCCGGGACCCTCCTCTCTGGGCCCGCAGGCATCCATTTCCCAGCGGTATGATTAATTCAACGGTACTCACATGTGTCGTTCTAATGATAATGTGTCTGTCCACAGGGCGTACAAGAAGAGTATCTATTCCCGTCACAATCCACAGTAACCTGTTTCCCTGCAGCTTACTTCATCATAGTTCTGTTTGTGAATATAGTTCATCTGGATTTACTTCTTCGCGTCTTTCGGCCGCTTGGCGCCGTACTTGGAACGTGCCTGTCTTCTCTTAGCGACGCCTGCCGTATCCAGTGTGCCGCGGACAATATGGTAACGGGTACCCGGAAGGTCTTTGACCCTCCCTCCGCGGATCAGGACAACGCTGTGTTCCTGAAGATTGTGGCCCTCGCCCGGAATATAGCTTGTAACTTCAATTCCGTTGGACAGGCGTACCCTCGCGATCTTACGCAAAGCAGAATTCGGCTTCTTCGGGGTAGCCGTCTTTACGGCGGTACAGACCCCTCTTTTCTGCGGAGCCGACTCATTGGTCACTCTTTTTCTCAAAGAGTTGTAGCCCTTCTGGAGCGCCGGCGCGGTAGATTTCTTTACAGATGTCTGGCGTCCTTTCCTCACTAATTGGTTAAATGTTGGCATTCTCTTTTCACCTCCCTATGATAATCATAAGCTGCATCCATGTGGATCGGAACTGTCCTCACATGAATTTGGCGTACAAAAAACAATGCGTTTCCATGCACGCTAAATCAGTGTAAAACGAAATCCCTTGATTGTCAAGGGATTTCTGGAGGTTTTTCTTATGAGGCTTTCCGTAGCTTTTCCTACAATCCGAGCTGGTCTGCAATCGCCCCCATCTCTTCCAGGGCTACATCGATCAGGTCATCCAGCGTCAGCCCGGTAAACTCAATCGCTTCCATATAATCCCTATTCGCGCCTTTCGCAAACCGCAGTTCATTAAAACGCTTCATCACGGATTTATGCTTCACGCTGGCAATCTTTTTATCCGGATAGATCTGCGCCACCGCTTTCACAAAACCACTCATCGGATCCGCCGCCAACAGCGCGTACTGGATATCGGTCTTTGCTTTCGTGCCATTTTGGGGGTTGTGCGCACAGATGGCCCCAAACAGTACCGGATCCTCGATCCCTTCTTTTTTCAATAGCTCCACAGATGTAGGCCCATGCGTCGCCATGTCGTGCCGCCAGTCGCACTGCTCCTCATCCAGGTCATGCAAAAGCCCCGCGATCCCCCAATACTCCACCTGGTCCGGAGCCAGCCTCTTTGCCAGCCCCCTCATGATAGCTTCTACCGCAAGCGAGTGGGTAATGTAATTTTCACCTTTCATATATTTCATTAAAATCTTATATGCTTGTGCTCTGTCCATATCATTTTCCTCCTTTAAATACAGGAAACGGCCGTATTTATGTCGTTTCCTATAAAATCACTCTTCCGGACACATGCATGCGTCAGGGTCCAAAGGCCTTGCCCCTGCCTATTCATACAACATCTTCTGCACATCCTCATGTTCCAGGTTATCCGCCGTCACCCAGAGATACCCCGTATCAACATTCGCCTCATTCCCCATCGCCAAAACTGAACGCGCCGCCGCTACTACGGAAGCGTATCCCATCCCGTAAGGGTTTTGGACGGCAAGCCCGGCAATTTTCCCTTCCTTTAGCCCCTCGATCTCCTCCTTGTCGGCATCGTAGCCCATCAGCGCCACCTGCATCGTGCCATTTTTATCCAACGCGTCCATCATCGTTTTGACCGTCTCGGAATTTGTCGCGTAACATCCTTTCATCTGGGGATGCTTTTCTATAATATAGGAAGTCATTTCTTCTTCCGTAATGGTTTCCGGGTCTATCTTCGTTTCCTCCGTTGCTGGATTCACCGGGGCCTTTTCACCGAAAGCGTAAGTGCCGGCATTGATTTCCTCCGCAATCTGTTTTTGCAGCTCGTCCATATGATAAACCGCTGCAACCTGGATATCCGGGTAATTCTGCATTTCCTCGAGAAACGCGCTTTCCCTCACCTTGGCGGTCTCGGATTTGGAATCATGGACGACCATCACGACCTCACCGCTTCCGACGGCTTCCGCCATGTGGTCTGCCATTTCCGCCGATGCTTTCTGGTTATCTGTGGAAACCATGGACATCAGCCCTTTGTATGCGCTCCCAGAGTCGAAAGCAACAATCGGGATATCGTTTTCCGCTGCCAGGTCAAACTGCACCTCGCAGGCCTGTGTATCGACAATCGAAATCGCCACTGCCGCAGGGTAACGCGCCAACTCCTCATCCAGAATATTGACCTGTTCGTCTACATTTTCCGACGTCTCCGGCCCACTGTAGACAACCTTCACTTTATCATTCCCTGCATATCCCTGCCTCTCATTAATGTCTTCTACGGCCTGCTGGGCGCCCCGTTTCACCTCCTGCCAAAATGCGCCGCCAGCGGATTTCCCAATCACGGACAGATAGGTCCCCGGCTCAAGGGTGAGGCCGTCAATATTGCTGTATGCGGATGGCTCGATCACATCCAGCCTCGCCTGGTCCGGGTTTTCCTCCGGCTCTTCCTCTGTAGGTTCCGGGTGCGTCTCCGGTTCTTCCGCCTTTGCCGCTTCTTTTTTTACCCCGCACGCAGCTAAAAACGCCGCCAGCGCTAAAACAAATACCATCCATTTCTTTTTCATTCTCAACCGTAACCCTCCCTTGTCTTTCTTGCGAAAGGCAAAACCACGATACCTGTGATTCAATCAAGCATATATCCGGTTGATGAATCCAGGCCGTTACTACTATACACTTATTTCGTGAAAATTTGTTGAATTTTTTCTTAAAGTTACAGGCTGAAGTGAAAAGTTTATTCCCACTTTGAAGGGGCAAAATGGAGATAAACTTTTCACTTCGGCCCGGAACCACGCATAAATAAAAGGTCTTGTATATTTAACCTTTTTGTATTATGATAAGGAAAGACATGATTTGTCAAACATCATTTTAGAAGGAGGTACATACCCATGGCATTTAAAATCACTGATGAATGCGTAGCTTGCGGCGCGTGTGCAGGTGCATGCCCAATCGGGGCTATTTCCGAAGGCGACGGGAAATACGAGATCAACGCTGACGAATGTGTGGATTGCGGAACCTGCGCAGCCCAATGTCCAACGGGAGCCATTGAGGAGGGTTAACACCCCCAGGCACAAACTATAAAACAGCGAACCGCTCTTCCTGTGCCGTATAGCCGGGAAGGGCGTTTTTGTATGTCCTGGAAAGGAGAAACAACGCCTCCCCCGGCCGTCAGGCATGCCCGCGAAATAGCCTGGGCAGGCTGCGCAAGAGAAATCTTTCCATCACCGACTTCATACGACGAATTTCCTGGTTCCCCAATGCTATACTGTCCTGGCAAGGGCAAACCCGATCTGCGGCAGCTACCGCTACGCCGTCGAAAATATAGGCAAAAATCCAATGCAAGCTTGCTTGCAAGAGGATTTTTGATATGAATGAAGGAGGTTCAACCATGAGCAAAGCATTGGAACAATTAAAACGTGAGACAAAAAGCGACGCCCGGCTTTACGACTGTATCGAAAAATTATATGACCAAGGGGTTACATATACTGAACTAAAGGCTTTGATCCCAGAATTAAAGCGCACAAAGGAACAAGTCCAGATGAAACGCCTCCTCCAGGGCAACAACGAAATCCTGCTGTCCATGATCAGCAAGGAAATGTCCTTCCTGCTGGATGCAAAAGAAAGGCAGGAGGAAGAGGAGTTCCAGAAGCTGGACAGGCTGATCCGCCAGCAGCAGTCTTTCCGTAAGGCCGCCTCAAAAACCAGCCCTGCGAAAAAATTAAAACATCTCTTCCTTCCTGCTTAAATTTGCAAACTTTGTATAATCAGCCAGCCACGCCAGATCAACGGTCCCTACGGGGCCGTTCCTTTGTTTCGCGATGATAATCTCCGCCTGCTTCTTTTTTTCACTGTCTTTATTGTAATACTCATCCCTGTAGATGAACATCACCACATCCGCGTCCTGCTCAATCGCGCCGGATTCTCTGAGATCCGAAAGCATCGGATGCTTGTCCGGCCGCTGCTCCACCGCCCGGCTGAGCTGTGACAGGGCGACCACCGGTACATCCAGTTCTCTTGCCAGCGCTTTCAAAGAACGGGAAATCTCTGAAATCTCCTGCTGCCTGGATTCGCTGCGCCTGCCTGGCCCCGCGCTCATCAACTGCAGGTAATCAATGATAACCAACTGGATATCATGGTCCAGCTTATATTTCCGGCATTTCGAACGAAGCTCCGACACGGAAATACTTGGGGTATCGTCAAGGATCAGGTTGGATGCCCCAATGATCCCTGCGCCTTCGATCAATGGCTCCCAATCGGAGTCTTTCAGGCTCCCGGTCCGGAGCGCCTGCGCGTCCACCTGGGCTTCCAGCGCGAACAAGCGGTTCATCAATTGCTCCTTCGACATTTCCAGGCTGAAAATGGCAACCCCCAGATGCTTCCTGAAAGCCACATGCTGGGCGATGTTCAATACAAATGCGGTTTTCCCCATAGACGGCCTTGCGGCAACCAGGATCAGATCCGAGGGCTGCAGGCCGGAAAGCTTGTAATCCAAATCAATGAACCCGGTCGGGATCCCTGTCACGGCTCCTTTATTCTTTGCCGCTTTTTCAATCCGGTTTAAAGCGTCCAGGACAATTTCGTTGATCGGGACATATGCGCCGCTGTTTTGTTTCTGCAACAGTTCAAACACCGACTTTTCCGTCTTTTCAAGGATCTCCCCCAAGGGTTCCCTTCCCACGTAACAGGCATTGGAAATATCGTCATTCAGATGGATCAGGCGGCGCAGGATTGCTTTGTCCGCAACAATCTGCGCATAATATTTTACATTTGCGGAAGTTGGGACCGCGTTGATCAGGCTTCCTACATACTCTACGCTTGCAACCTCCGGCGGGACGTCCTTTTCCTTCAGATGCTCCATCACCGTAACCGGGTCTACCGCTTTGCCCGCATTGTAAAGCTCCGTCACCGCATCAAAAATCACCCCGTTTACCGCCTGGTAGAAATCCTGCCCGCTGACAATCTCCGAAGCGGCAAGGATCGCGTCCTTATCCATCAAAACCGCGCCAAGCACCGACTGTTCCGCTTCTATGCTATGCGGCATCACCCGTTTGATAAGCGCCTCTTCCATCGGCAGTCCCTCCTGTTATTCCCCTTTTACGCAGACCGTCAGCTTCGCCGTCACCTTGGCGTGCAGCTTGACCGGCACCTCAAACGTCCCCTCTGCCTTAATCGGCTCTCTCAGTACAATTTTTTTCTTATCGATCTCAAGCCCAAGCTGTTTCTGGGCCTCCGCCGCGATCTCTTTCGACGATACGGAACCAAACGCCTTCCCGCCTTCCCCTGTCTTAATCGCAATGGTGATGCTTCCGGCCTCGATTTCCTTTCCCAGCGCCTTCGCTTCCTCCAACCGCTTTTCCGCCTTTTTATCTTCGTTGGCTTTTTTCAGTTTCTGGTCGTTCAGGTTTCCGGCAGTGGCCTCCACGCCTTTTTTCATCTTTAAGATAAAATTTCTCGCGTAGCCATCGCTGATATTGACAACATCCCCTTTTTTCCCCAGGGATTTTACATCTTCCGTTAATATAACTTTCATGGGTGCCTCTCCTTTCACAAATCGCCCTTTGCCGTCATTGTAGAGATCACTTTCTTCAGCGCGTCTGCCGCCGCGTCGATATCCGTATGGGCAAGCTGCGCCCCCGCCGCGTTGATATGGCCGCCGCCGCCTAGCTTTTCCATGATCACCTGCACATTGACTTCATCAATGGAACGTGCGCTGATATATGTCTTCCCATTATAAACCGTCAGGACAAACGAAGCCTTGATCTCGTTGATATCCAGGAGCTCATTTGCCGCCTGCGCCCCGATGATGGTTGGGCTTTCCACATCCGGATGCATATTGATGGCAATCGCAAATCTCTCCTCATAGACCTCGGCGCTGCTGATGATCGCGGCTTTCACTTTGTAAGACTCTATATCGTCCCGCAGCATCTTCTTCACAAGCGCGATATCCGCCCCGCACCTGCGCAGGTAAGCCGCTGCTTCAAAGGTCCGCACCCCGGTCCGGTACATGAAGTTATTGGTGTCGATGACGATCCCGGCATACAGGCTGCTCGCTTCCATGCTTGGCAGCTTGACGTCGTCCGCAATATATTGCAGCACTTCCGAAATCATCTCACTGGCAGAAGAAGCATAGGGCTCGACATAAGACAATACCGCCTGCCCGATATGATCCGCGCTCTGCCTATGGTGATCCAGCACCACGATCGTTTTGCAAATATCCAAAAGCTCCGCACATTCCGTCATCTGCGGACGGTTCGTGTCCACCACGATCACCAGCGCGTTTTCGTCCGCCATTTCCAATGCCTGCCGGGAATCCAGGAGCATACCTTCCGGGTAATTCGGGTTCCCAGCGTAAAGCGAATAAAGAGGACGTAAGGACGCAGAAACTTCATTGATAACAATATGCGCATTTTTATTCAACGCCGCCGCCGCCCGGTACACCCCAATCGCTGCCCCAAAAGCGTCCGCGTCCGCCAATCGGTGCCCCATAATGAATATTCTGTCTTTGGCGTTCAGGTATTCTCTCAGGGCTTCCGCCTTTACACGCGCTTTAACCCGTGTGTTTTTCGCAGTCTGCTCCCGTTTCCCGCCAAAATAAGTGATCCCCTTGCTATCCTTGATGACCGCCTGGTCGCCGCCTCTCGCCAACGCCAGATCCATCGCGGCGCGGGCATAATTGTAGCTTTGCAGGTAAGACTCGGCGCTCAGCCCCAGGCCAATGCTGAGCGTTGCCGCGATGCTGTTCCCGATGTTGATCGACTTCACATCCTCCAGGACAGAAAACTTATCTTCTTTTAAATCTTTAAAATATTTCTTTTCCAGCGCAATGAAATACTTGTCATTTTCCATCTTGCGCACGATGCCGCTGGCTTTGCCAATATACTGGTTGATCTTACGGTCCACAAGGGCGATCAAAAGGGACTGCCGGACTTCCTCCACGCTGTCAACCACCTCATCGTAATTGTCAATATACACAAGGCCGGCGATCATCCGCTGCTCTTCCACCGCCCGCAAGGCAGCGTTCAGTTCTGTCACATCTTCCAGGTAGACTGCGACAAAATATTCCTTTTTCTCCGGGAATTGCAGCAACCGCTCTGTCTCGCTGAAGCCCTCCACAGAAACCTTATGGAGGTTCGCCTTGTACTCTTTCCCCCCATAGGAGATATCCAGCTCCAGGCTGTCTTTTTCGTCTTTCGGAAAAATGGTAGTGTTCAACTCCGGGATATATTTATTGATATAAACCTTTCCCTGCGCTTTCGGCCCTAAAACAGCGGCAAACTCCTTATTCATCCAGACCGCTTTCCCATCTTCAAGGAAAATCGCGTAAGGAAGCGTAAGTTCCTGCAGCAGCTTGTTCTGTACGATCCCATACTGCGCGGCAAACTCTACCAGGTCCTTGACGATCCGGCTCTTGCTGTAAGTATAAAGCAGGATGCTCATGATGCCGTAGATCACGACAAATACAAACATCAACAACCCTGCCCTATAATCCATATGGAGAATCCATACATTGACCGCCACCAACAGCGCCCCCATGATCACTGGCCACTGCATATACATCTTAAGACGGCCCTTTAGATGTACGGATTGCTTCTTTCCTTTTTTCTTTTCGCCCATGTCCTATCCTCAGTTATCCCTACGGTAAGGAACCCATATGCGCCGCACTGGCGCACCATCACGCAATTTAGGGTTTACTATTTACGATCGGGTAACTCATAACCACTTGATTATAACACATATCTGTCCAATTTCAAGCATTCCGGCACGCAGCGCTATTCCTTTCCATAGCCGTCCGGATTCTGCGACTGCCATCTCCAGGAATCCTCGCACATTTCCTTCAGTCCTCTCTCTGCTTTCCAGCCCAGCGTCCGCCATGCTTTCGTTGGATCCGCATAGCACATCGCAATATCGCCTTCCCGCCTCGGCTTAATCTCGTAAGGGATCGCTTTCCCGCACGCTTCCCCGAACGCTTTTACCATCTCCAGCACCGAATAGCCTTTCCCGGTCCCCAGGTTGATGATATCCAGCCCCGGCTTTGTCAAAATATAGTCAACCGCCTTTACATGCCCGACGGCCAGATCCACAACATGGATATAATCCCTTACCCCTGTCCCATCCGGGGTATCGTAATCATCACCGAACACGCCCAGCTTTTCCCGCTTCCCTACGGCAACCTGCGCGATGAACGGCATCAGGTTATTCGGGATGCCTTTTGGATCCTCGCCGATCCGCCCGCTTCTGTGCGCCCCTACCGGGTTAAAATACCGCAGCAATACGACGTTCCACTCCGGGTCGGCTTTCTGAAGATCTGTCATGATCTGCTCCATCATAGATTTTGTCCAGCCATATGGATTGGTACACTGTCCCTTTGGGCATTCCTCGGTAATCGGCATCACGGCGGGGCTTCCGTATACGGTGGCGGAGGAACTGAACACAAGATTTTTCACCCCTGCTTCTTTCATCGCTTCCATCAGCGTCAATGTCCCGGTGATATTATTATGGTAGTATTCCAACGGCTTTTGCACGGACTCCCCCACCGCTTTCAAAGCCGCGCAGTGGATCACCACGTCTATCCGCTCCGCGCCAAACAGCTTGTTCAAGGATCCCCGATCCAGCACGTCCCCCTCATAAAAGGAAATCTGCCTCCCCGTCAGTTCTTCCACTCTTTTTAAAGACTCTTTTGAGGAATTGCAGAGATTGTCATACACAGCAACCTCATAACCTGCATCCAAAAGCTCCAGCGCCGTGTGGCTCCCGATGTAACCCGCGCCGCCTGTAATCAGTATTTTCGCCATCGTTTCCCCTCCCTATTAGGATTCCCATAGTTCCTGCGGATACATCCCACGGTCTTTCATTCCCTGGATGGCCTCCGCCACCGTCTCTTTGTCCTCCTTATATGTTATCCCATACCACTTATCGCCGGAAGCCAGCACCTTTACCGACGCCCGCCCCTCGTCCAGGAGGCGGCTGACCACCGCCGGAAGGTAGTACTCACATGTCATCGGGTTTTCGCCCAGTCCCTGCTCCAAAAACCCCGGAAAGCCCTTAGCAATCTCCACAAGGATGCTTTCTGTGAATCCCCACATGTTCATGGACACCGGTTTTTGCTCCGGTACATACGTCCATGTAGCGCCTCCGTCCTCAGTAAAAGCTATCCCGTCCTTTTTCTTTTCAATATGGACGCGCTCTGTGATCCCTGTCAGCTCACCCCGCCCATTGACCTCGCAGATACCCCTGGACACATAGCCATGCTCCGTCAACGTATTGCCCAGCAGGTATGATACCATGACATAACGGTATTTTTCATCATCCTCGTGGGCCGCCAGGTGATCATAGACAAGCCGGAACGCCTCCGCGCCATAATAGTCATCCGCATTGATCACCGCAAAAGGCCCGTCCAGCACATCCAGGCAGCTATATACCGCATGCGCCGTCCCCCACGGCTTTACCCTTCCCTCCGGCACGGCATAGCCGTCCGGAAGATTGGTGGGATCCTGGAATACGTACACCGTTTCCATATGCTTTGAGATCCGGTTCCCGACCGTATTTTTGAACCCTTCTTCGATTTCCCTTTTGATTACAAAAACCACTTTTTCAAATCCGGCGCGCTTCGCGTCATAAATGGAGTAATCCATGATAATATGCCCTTGCCCGTCCACAGGATCCATTTGCTTCAGTCCGCCGTACCGGCTTCCCATCCCTGCGGCCATCACCACTAATACTGGTTTTTTCATATCGCTATGCCTCCCCATTCTCTTAGGAACTGCCACGTGACGGCGGAATCCCGGCATGAAACCCGGAAATGGTTGTCATTGGGTAACTGCGTTTTATACGGACTATTAGAAACGGCCGTTCATTTCGTTCCTTTCATATGAATTATAAGCAAAAAAGCGGTAAAATTCAATATGAGTTTTACCGCTCTCCTACAAAACCTAACCAAAACTGAACCCGCCTAATTATTCGGAAGCGGCTAAAGCCGTTTCCTATAAAACGCTTTTTTAATCCTGGACATAGGGCATCAAAGCCACATGGCGCGCCCTCTTGATCGCCACCGTAAGGGCCCTCTGATGCTTCGCGCAGTTCCCTGTGATTCTCCTCGGAAGGATTTTGCCTCTTTCGGAAATATATTTCCGCAGCTTTGCCGCATCCTTGTAATCAATCTCATTGTTTTCTTTCCCACAGAATACACAGACTTTTTTTCTTCTGCGCCCATTTCCTCTTCTTTTAAAACCGCCCTCCGAACGGTTTGCCCTATCGTAAGCCATCTGCTTTCCCTCCTAACATCTCAAATCGAAACTGCCCAATCCCTGCACAGTTCCGATGCAAAATCCATAAAAAATCTGCTTCGCAGGTGGGATTTTGCACTCCTGAATCCTATTTACAAGTTCCTTAATTAAATGGCAGCTCTTCCTCTATCCCATCCGGGATATTCATGAATCCGTCGCCAGCATCCGATATCGGGGCCGGGGCCGGCGGCGTGGAGGGCGCCTGACGGTAACTGCCCGCGCTTGCGTCGCTGGCCGCCTTGCTCTCCGCAAATTCCTGATCCTCCACCACAACGTCCGTAGTGTAAACCTTCTGCCCATCCTTGTTCGTATAGCTTCCGGTCTGGATCCGCCCGGTCACAACCACTTTTAACCCGCGCCGGAAATACCGCTCAGCAAACTCCGCGCTCTTGCCAAACGCAACGCAGCCGATAAAATCCGCCGTCTGTTCACCGTCATTATTGCGTCTGAACCTACGGTCTACAGCAAGCGTATACCTCGCGATCGCCAGGGAACTGTCCCCCTGGGAATAACGGATCTCCGGATCCCTCGTCAAGCGTCCCATCAAAATTACTTTATTCATATTCTGCCTCTTCTTCCCGCTTATGCTTCCTGTCTAACGCATAAATACCTGAGCACGTTGTCCATAATACGCATTCTCTGCTCTATCTGTCCTGGGGCAGACGCCTCAGCTTCGAAGTGGATGAAATAATAGTACCCTTCTTTCATCTTCTGAATTTCATAGGCAAGCCTTTTCTTGCCCCATTCATCGACGTCAGAGATCTGGCCGCCGAAACGCTCTACTACGGCTTTCGCCTTTTCGACTACCTTTTCCCTTTCATCATCTTCGATTTTTGCATTGACAACAACAGCTAATTCATATTTGTTCATGTCGCCTTTGCACCTCCTTCTGGCCTTTTGGCCCCCGGCCTTCCCGGGAGCAAGGAATCCCACAGGCTTCACTGTGGGTTCTAATGTATCACGGTTTTTCATGATAACATACATTTTTTACGGTTTCAAGATTTTTCTCCAAATTGCCGGTATTTTTGTTACTATTTACGGCCAGGGCCGCGCCGTTTTTCAGACGATCCTTATCTGGCATGCTTTCATGGCTTCCAGCGCCCTTTCATGGCTCTGCGGCGTAACCCCGGCACAGCATTCCCGCTCCACAAATACCGGAACTTCGGGGAGGAAAGCCTTTAAGATCATTGCATTGGAAATCACGCAGATATCCGTACAAAGCCCGATCAAGGTAATGCTTTCAACCGGGGCTTCCGCATGCATAGCGGCCAGCCGCTCCCCAAGGGCAATACTCCCAAAGGATGGTTTATTGATGGGTTCCTCTTTCACGAGAGCCGCGATATCCGGATGCAGCTGCCATCCATCCGTATCCTCAATACAATGTGGGACCGGAAGGTTCGCCCCTTCCTGCGTCTCCATATAGTCCGGCTGGTGCGTGTCCCTTGTAAACAGCACTTTTCCCTCAAATGCCTGGATCCTTCCAACTACTTTGGGCACGATGGCAACAGCCTCCTTGGTTCCCAGCGCACCGTCAATGAAATCCTTCTGCATGTCTACCACGATCAATACTTTCATTCTAGCCACATCCTCTCTTTTTATTTCC
>CAZYVA010000050.1:0-5875 GCA_964650695.1 uncultured Dorea sp.
GGCACGACCGGCGGCACAACGGGCGGCGATACGGCCGGCGGCACGACCGGCGGCACAACGGGCGGCGATACAACCGGCGGTACGACGGGCGGCGATACGACGGGCGGTACCACCGGCGGCGACACGGCTGGCGGCACACCGTAGGGCGGCCGACGGCAGCTACCAGCGGGTTTTATTCCCTGGCCAGTTGCTGCGACGTATCCGGCATCTCTGCCGGCGCTGTAACAATGATCGCATCCGGCATATACCGTCCACGGCCGGAAACGCTGCAAGGCTTTGTGATCAATTCCCCTTTGTACCACATGACCGTTGAGCTTCCGCCGTCCAGGTTCATTCCCTGGTAAGCGTTGTATTCCTTGAGGATGCTGGCGCAGTCCGCAACGGTACCGCCAAGGCTGTAGCCGACCTGCCGGCCATCGATGACAAGCAACATGAAATCCCCGGCTGCGGACTGGCCGATGGCGGTCCGCGGCTGGATGCCCATGCCGGTCGTCCCGTCAATGACGATTTCCCCATCGATAATCAGGGCAGGGTATACTTCTAAACCCCATTTATATTTTTTGGCCTTTCTTGAAGAATACGTGGAGATATTTAAGAGGTTATCCTCTTTGAACCCGGCAAAACGCCAGTAACCTTTATGGGGGAATCCGTATTCCACACCGTCAAGCACCAGGGATCCCTTTACGGTTCCTCCGTTGCCATGCCCTCCTACATCCTGAAAACGGCTGGCGTTGATGGCCAGGACTGCGTTGTTTTCTTCGCCAAATTCCGTGATCTCCTGGCCGAAAGACCCAAAAGTCTTGGATTTTACCAGGTCGATTTGGGAGGCGTCTTTTACAATCGCAAGCTTTCCGTGATAATCATCCTGGCTGACATCTAAAACCAGCAGGTTGTTGGCAGTGTCAACAACAAGGATCGGATCCCCGGTTGGCGTCAGCAGCCCCAGTTCCCCGTCCAGATCTTCAATCAAGACATTCCCGCAGCCCTCGTTTTCAATATCATAATGCGCATCGATATAACCTCGTGCGGATTCTGTGTCCAGTTCCCAGTACGAGGCATAAAAGGCGTCAATCCTCGACTGTGCGGCAAACGATCCCCGGCTGTCGCTGGCAATCGCCGCACTCCAAGTACTGATGAGGTCTTCCTGTTCGTCTAAGGCTTCCCTGGTATCCGCCATGACTTCATCGATAATAAATCCGGGGATGAAATATTCAGCTAACCACTGGTGGGATTTCGTACTCATTGCTGTCTCAATGTAGATCGTGCGCCATTTGGCAATGACAGGGATTTCGGAAAAGACTGCACCGCAGTACATGGTAAGAAAGATAAGAAGCACTGCGGCGATGCGGCGCTGGCGTCTGGCACGGCGTTTGCGTTTATAATGCCTTTCCGTGATTTTCCGGCGGAAGGCCTCCTTTTGCACGGAGATTTTGTTTTTTTGAGGGAGGCGTTCGGAACGCTGCTCCTGCCTTGCGGACATTCTTGCAATATGTTTTCTTTTTGCTTCTTTTATACTTCTGGTTTTCCTTTCTGGCATCCAATCCATCCTTTGTCCTTTTTTTGCTTTTGCATCCGGGGGTGAATCTTTATGTAACCCAGCCCAGATCAACTGGGATAATCTTGTCAGAAAATGCCTGTTTGCGCCTCATTCAATGATAAGCGCAAAAAAAAACACACTACTACATATAACTACAGATTGCCCCAAATGTCAAGATATGCAGGTGAATTTATTTCGACCAGAGTTATGAAGCAGGCCCCTCCCCTTGCAAACCACAGAAGGCGGTCTGTGGCTTGCAAGGGGAGGGGCCGTAAATGGTAACAAAGTAACAGCCCGTTCGATTCTTTTTTCTCTCGAACGGGCTGTCAATGAATTTCCAGTAATTTCATTTTATACACCTTCGGCTTTCTTAAATTTTGATTTGAGGCTTTCCTATGCCATCGGACTGCACCTCTTTTCCTCATCTCAGCCGGATAACATCTCTCAAGCCATCGGACCGCCCTCCATCTTTTTGTCTGACAATCGAATCGAACCATCTGAACATCCACTTTTTTTCTCTCAGGAATAAATTTCCTCTATCTTTGTCCGTGTTCTTTTCTTTTGTTGTGAATAGGATAACTCTTTTTGTGGGCAATGTCAATAGTTTTTTTAAAATTTTTTCAATTTTTTTGTTACTATTGTTACTTTCGCGGACGGTTTGAAATAGATACACAGACTCGTCGTACATCCTGTCATGAGTTAACCGAAAATCCAAAAATCTTCCCGCGAGAGGATTTTTGTCTATTTGGCCCCGGCATCATCATATAATACAAAGAATCAATGCGGGGGTTTTATTTTATGAAGGTTGGAAGCAGGCAGATGCAGCAATGGCGGGCAAAGGGGATCTTTCTGGCGGTTCTTGGGATGGCGCTGTTTGGTTCCTGGCAATATCTTTCGGATACTGTGAGCGTGTCGAGCAATGTAAACGGCAAGGAGCTTCCTGTTTACTGCGTCCAGACGGATGAAAAGAAAGTAGCGCTTAGTTTTGACGCGGCTTGGGGGAATGACGACACAGCTAAAATACTTGAGATTTTGAAGCAGTATGGTGTCCGCGCCACTTTTTTTATGACAGGGGGATGGGTGGAATCTTATCCGGATGATGTAAAAGCCATCCAACAGGCCGGGCATGACCTTGGCAACCACAGTGAAAGCCACAAGAATATGTCCCAGCTTTCAAAAGACGAGCAGACGCAGGAGCTGATGGAAGTCCATGAAAAAGTCAGGGATCTGACCGGGGTGGAGATGGAGCTGTTCCGCCCGCCCTATGGGGACTACGACGATACGGTCGTGCTGAACGCAAAAGAAAATGGATATTATACGATCCAGTGGGATGTGGACAGCCTGGACTGGAAAGATTACGGAACCGAAAATATCATCACCACGATCCTGAACCATAAAAACCTGGGGAATGGCTCTATCATCCTGTGCCATAACGGGGCAAAATATACCCCGGATGCACTGGGTTCTGTCATCGAAGGGCTTCGGAAGAAAGGATATGAGCTTGTCCCGATATCAGAGTTGATTTATAAGGAGGACTATCACATGGACGTCACCGGAAGGCAGATACCGGATCCCGCCCATTAAAATGGCCGCGCATCGCCGCTTACAGCCGGTTGATCCCGTTTCGCAGCTCTTCCGCGAGTTTCTGCAAATCCCCGGAATGCCCGCCGAACAGTTTGAGCAGGACCCCTGTAGGGTTTTCCATGCCGGCAAAAGCATTGGCCTCGTCTGTGTCTACATGCATGGCCAGGGAAAAAGAGGGGCTGACGCGGACGATCACATCCGCGAAAATCAAGGAGCGCTCAAAGCTTTCTGTGATGACAAAGACTTCCTCGTTGTCTTTCACACCCATCTGTATGGCCTGCACAGGGGTCATATGGATGTGGCGTTTGGCGACAATGACGCCGTGGTCGATTTTCAGCTCGCCATTGGCGCCGGCCAGGATGCAGCCGGGGGTGCCTTTTGTGTCGCCGGATTGGCGGATGACGCCGGGGATGCCGAGTTTCCTGGAATCTGTCATGGAGATCTCCACTTGTGTCTCTTTACGGAACGGGCCGAGTACCGCCACATTTTCAAAGGCATCTTTTACACCTTTGACCGTCAGCCTTTCTTCGCATACATACTGCCCCGGCTGGCTTAACTCGGCTTTGAAGGTCAGTTCCTTTCCTTTCCCGAACAGTATTTCAAAATCTTCCCGGCATAAATGGATATGCCGCGCGCTTGTCTCGATTGGTATTGCAAGTCCCATATCTTCGCCCTTTCCTGTATCTGGTACACCTATTCTAGCAGAGTGCAGCCGGGTTTTCAATCAAAAAACAAGATTTGGAAAGGGCTTTCAAAAAAGAAAGAAATGGTGTATAGTATGGAAATAGATGGACAGACGCGGACGGTTACGGATGGAGAACAACCTTTATGGATGGGAAAATAGTCTTGATTGACGGACACAGTATTTTAAACAGGGCTTTTTATGGCCTGCCGGATTTGACAAATGCGGACGGGCTTCATACGAACGCGGTCTATGGGTTTTTGAACATCCTGTTTAAAATCCTGGAGGAGGAGCGGCCGGACTACTTGACGGTAGCGTTTGACGTCCACGCGCCGACGTTCCGCCATAAGATCTATGAAGCATATAAGGGGACCCGGAAGCCGATGGCGGAGGAACTGCGCCAGCAGGTGCCTGTGATGAAAGAGGTGCTGCAGGCGATGTGTGTGAAGACCATCGAGCAGGCCGGGCTGGAAGCGGACGATTTGCTTGGGACGCTTTCCAGGCGGGCGCTGGCGGCGGGGCTTTCGGTGTCGGTCATTTCCGGGGACCGGGATTTGCTGCAGCTTGCGACCGATCAGGTCAAGATCCGCATCCCAAAGACAAAGCGGGGGCATACAGAGGTAGAAGATTACTACGCGGCGGACGTGCTGGAAAAATACCAGGTGACGCCGACAGAGTTTGTTGATTTAAAGGCATTGATGGGAGATGCCTCGGATAATATCCCCGGCGTGCCGGGGATCGGGGAGAAGACGGCGGCAAAACTGATCGCCCAATATCATTCGATCGAAAACGCCCACGCCCACATTGATGAGATCCAACCGGCGCGGACGCAGAATGCGCTGCGGGAACACTGGGATCTGGCAGTGATGAGCAAGGAACTGGCAGCGATCCGTTTGGATGCGGATTTCCCTTATGATTTTGAGGACGCAAAAATGGGGAACCTTTATACGCAAGAAGCGTATGGATGGTTCCAAAAGCTGCAGTTCCGGAACATGCTGAAGCGTTTTGATTTCCAAAACCCCGCGCACAGCGTGGAGGATGGTTTCCATATCCTCCGAAGCAGGAAGGACGCGGAAGCGCTGCTTGAAAAAGCGGGAAAAGCGGCGTGTATCGGCGTTTCGTTGTTTAAAAACACGGAAAACGTCCTGCCTTTATTTGCAGCCGGGGCGGAGTTTGGCGGAATCGCGGTCAGCCTCCCGGACGGGGAGACGGGCTGTATATTCTGCGGGGATGAGATCACGGCCCCGTGGCTCTTAGGGAAACTCAGCCAGGCGGCAGCGTCCTGCGGACGGTTTGCGGTGTTTGATCTGAAGTCCCATTTAAAAGAGATCCAGATCCAAAAGAGGGAAAACTGTTTTGACGCCATGGTGGCAGCGTATTTATTGAACCCGCTAAAAAGCAGCTACACCTATGAAGATATATTGAGCGACGATCTGGGCATCCTTTTAGATGGGAAATCCGATCCTTCGATCCAGCATTGCTATGAGGCTTACGCGGCGATGGCGGGGAGTGGGCGGCTGCTGGAAAAGCTGCGGGAGACGCGGATGGACCATCTGTTTTTTGAGATCGAGATGCCGCTGGTGTTTGTACTCTTTGAGATGGAACAGGCGGGCGTCCGGGTAAAGAAAGAGGAGCTGCGATCCTATGGGGAGCGGCTTGGGGAAAAGATCCAGGAACTGGAGCAGGAGATTTACCGGGAAGCGGGGGAAGCGTTCAATATCAACTCCCCGAAGCAGCTTGGCGTGATCCTGTTTGAGAAAATGAAGATCCCCGGCGGAAGGAAGACGAAAACCGGCTATTCCACGGCAGCGGACGTGCTGGAAAAACTGGCGCCGGACTATCCGATCATCCGGGGCATCCTGGAGTACCGTCAGTACGCGAAGCTGAAATCCACTTACGCGGACGGGCTTGCGAATTATATCTGTGAGGACGGGCGGATCCATGGGAAGTTCCATCAGACGATCACCGCCACCGGAAGGCTCAGCAGCGCGGAGCCGAACCTCCAGAATATCCCGGTACGGATGGAGCTGGGAAGGCTGATCCGTAAGGTATTCGTGCCGGAGGACGGGTAC
>CAZYVA010000050.1:5885-14939 GCA_964650695.1 uncultured Dorea sp.
TCCCAGATTGAGCTGCGGGTGCTGGCGCATTGCTCTGGGGACGAGAACCTGATTGCCGCTTACCGGGAAGAGGCGGACATCCACCGGATCACCGCCTCCCAGGTTTTCCACGTCCCGTTTGAGGATGTGACGCCCTTGCAGAGGCGGAATGCCAAGGCGGTGAATTTTGGCATTGTGTACGGCATCAGTTCCTTCGGGCTGAGCCAGGATCTGAGCATTACGAGGAAGGATGCGGCAAATTATATCGAAGATTATTTCGCGACTTATCCTGGGATCAAAAAATTCCTGGATGAGTCCGTGCGGTCAGCGAAAAAGAACGGGTACGCGGTTACCCTGTTCGGGCGGCGCAGGCCGATACCGGAACTGTCATCAAGCAATTTTACGCAGCGTTCCTTTGGGGAGCGTGTGGCGATGAATTCCCCTATCCAGGGGACGGCGGCGGATATTATCAAGATTGCGATGATTGGCGTGGCCAGGAGGCTGGAAGAGGAAAATTTAAAATCCCGCCTGGTTTTACAGGTCCATGACGAGCTTTTGGTTGAAGCCTGGAAGCCGGAAACGGGACGGGTGAAGCAGATTGTGAAAGAGGAAATGGAGCAGGCGGCCAGCCTTTCGGTGGCTTTGGAAGTGGATATGCATACCGGGGGCAGTTGGTATGAAGCAAAGTAAACCTCTATACCACGCGGTGCAGCAGCGCCACGGCATGGAACGTAGGGGTTTGCGGTGGGGAAACTACAAAAGAGCGGTCAGGGAGGCGTAAGGTACGATGAAAGTGATTGGGATTACAGGAGGAGTCGGAGCCGGGAAGACAGAGATCCTGGAGTATCTGGACAGTAAATACGGGGCGACGGTCTGCCATACGGATATCATAGGAAAGAAACTGCAGAAAAAAGGGAAACCGTGCTATGATGCGATCGTTGGGCATTTTGGCGAGGGGATCCTGGATGAAAGAGGAGAGCTGGACCGGTCGAAGCTGGCGGACATTGTGTTTCCCAACCCAGAGGAACGCCGCATTTTGAACGCAATCGTGCATCCTGCGGTAAAGGAAGAGGTACGCAGCAAGATCGCGCGGGAAGAGCGCAGGCATACGAATCTTTTTGTGGTCGAATCCGCGCTCTTGATCGAAGACCATTATGATGAAATCTGCGATGAATTGTGGTATATCTACGCCAGGGATTCTGTCCGGCGCAACCGGCTTGTCTTTACAAGAGGCTACGATGAAAAGAAAGTGGAAGAGATCATCGCCGCGCAGCTCCCGAAAGATGTTTTCTTAAGAAACTGCGACCGGGTGATCGACAACAGCGGCGTCTTTGAAGAGACAATGGAACAGTTGGACGAGATCGTGAGGAAGCTGTGAGAAACCGTGGGCGGCGGGGCATGTGCCTGGCGCGGATGGGATGGATCGGACAAAAGAGGAAAGGAAAAGACAGGTTACGGTAGATGAGGTTGTGCAGTATCGCAAGCGGGAGCAGTGGGAACTGTATTTATGCGGGAGATGAGGATACGCATCTTTTAGTTGACACGGGGATCAGCAGGAAAAAAATCGAGGAGGGGCTCCGGCGCCTGGATCTTGCAGGAGCGGATTTGCAGGGGATCTTGCTGACGCATGAACATATTGACCATATCCAGGGGCTGGGCGTTTTCTTAAGGAAATACCCGGTCCCGGTCTATGCGACGCCGGGGACAGCCGCCGGGGTCAGGGCCTGCCGTTCGCTTGGGAGGCTGCCAGAGGGGATTTTCCATGAAATTACCGTGGACGAGGAGTTTTGGGTCGGCGGGCTGAGGATACGGCCGTTTTCGACCTCCCATGATGCGAACGAACCATCCGGTTACCGGATCGAGAGCCGGGAGAAAAGCGTGGCGGTGGCGACGGATCTGGGGACGTATGATGCGTACACCGTGCGGAACCTGGCAGGAGTGGACGCACTTGTGCTGGAGGCGAACCACGATACCCATATGCTGGAAGTGGGGCCTTACCCGTACCCGCTGAAACAGCGGGTAGGCGGGGAGAGGGGGCATCTCTCCAATGAAGCTTCGGGCCGTCTTTTATGCGAGATCCTGCATGATGGGATGAAAGCGGTCGTGCTGGGGCATCTGAGCAAGGAAAATAATTACCCTGAGCTTGCCCGTGAGACGGTAAAGCTGGAAGTTACACTGGGGGACAACCCATACCGGGGGGAGGAGATCCCCATCAAGGTTGCGAAGCGGGAGGCCCTTTCAGAGGTTGTAGAGTTTTAGGAAGCTTCCAAAGTGAGGCATGAAAACAAGGGGGCGTTTGAAAATGGGAAAAATAGCAGTCACAACGGACAGCAACAGCGGCATCACGCAGAGCGAGGGGAAGGCATTGGGGATCCGGGTGCTCCCGATGCCGTTTTACATTGATGAGAAGTTATTTTTTGAGGACATTACGCTGACGCAGGAAGAGTTTTTTGAAAAACTGAGAGAAGATGCACAGATTTCGACGTCCCAGCCTGCCCCGACCGATGTGACGAGGCTCTGGGACGAGCTTCTGGAAACGCACGACGAAGTGATCTACATCCCGATGTCCAGCGGCCTATCCAGTTCCTGCCAGACTGCGCTGATGCTGGCGGAGGACTATGGCGGGAAGGTGCATGTGATTGACAACCAGAGGATTTCCGTCACCCAGCGGCAGTCTGTGCTGGACGCGATAGAAATGGTGAACAAAGGCATGACGGCGGCAGAGATCGAACGCATACTGATGCGTGAAAAGCTGGAGGCGAGCATCTATATCACTGTGGATACGCTGAAATACCTGAAAAAAGGCGGACGGGTCACCCCCGCCGCCGCTGCGGTCGGCACAGCGCTGAATCTGAAGCCGGTCCTGACGATACAAGGGGCGAAGCTGGACGCTTACGCGAAGGTAAGGGGCTGGAAGGCGGCAAAGAAAACCATGCTGGACGCCATAGAAAAAGATGTCCATACCCGCTTTGCCGGAAAAGAGGTGCATATGGAAGCGGCTTACACCTGTTCTTGGGAAATGGCGCAGGAGTGGAAGCGGCAGATAGAGGAGCGGTTCCCGAAAAACAAAGTGGACATAGCGCCGCTGTCGCTCAGCGTGGCCTGCCATATCGGGGAGGGGGCGATGGCCGTGGCTTGCTCGAAGAAGATTGCCGTGAACGGCTCATAAGCGGCTGAAGATGCATGGTTCAGATAAGGCTTTACATTTCCTGTGAAATCACATATAATGATGTGGAAGTTGAATAGGATTGGACCCTATGAAAAACCGTAAAGGCGGATGCGGAAAACGGTACAGGGATATGCGGTTTTCCTTCCGGTTGTTATTTAGCGGAGGCAGCAGGTGTCAACAACAGCAAACAGAGGATAAGCGGACCAGGAGGAGATTTCGATGGAAAACCAGAAGCAAAGAGTCTATGACGCATTAGACAAACTGAATATCAAATATGAAGCAGTGGAACATGAGCCGGTATACACGATGGAAGATATGGACCGCCTTGGCCTTTCGAAAAAAGGGACCTTGTGTAAAAACCTGTTTTTGCGGGACGCAAAAGGCAAACGCCATTTCCTTGTGACTGCGGATGAAAATACGAAAGTGGACTTGAAGGATCTGGGGAGGAAGCTGGGCGCGGGGAATTTAAGCTTTGCCTCGGAGGAACGCCTGGAAAAATACCTGGGCCTCAAGCAAGGGAGCGTCACACCCTTTGGGCTGATGAATGACACTAGCCATGCGGTAGAGTTTTTCATAGACAAGAGTTTAAGCAGATGTAAGAGTTTAGGTATCCATCCGCTGGAAAATACAGCCACTGTTTTTTTGTCATTCAAGGACTTGGACAAGTTTTTGTGGAACCTGGATATCGATGTGGTCCAGATCAAGCTTTAAGGAAACGGAATGTGAAAGTACGGAGAGGTTTTTATGATGGAACAAGGGCAGTATCAATATCATCCCGAGGACGCCAGGCCGGTAAAAAGGCCGGAAAACCGGTTTCTTTGGCTCTGGGGGCCTCTTTTGGTCAAGTGGGGGATCGCCATGGGTGTTTCTATGGCGGCGGTCTTTTTGTTTGAAGGGATGGATCTGATCCGGGAAGCGGGTATAGATTTTCCTTCACCGGAAGCCCTGTCCCAGATTCAGCTTTTAATTCAGAAATACATGTCCGATAAAGACAGCATGAACGAATTGGCCTATCGGGTCAATGAGGAAATTTCAAAATACATGACGCCGATAGAAGGGATCTCAGCGCTGATCACGATCCCTTTTTTGTGGTTTATGTTCCACAAAGACCGCATAAAAGAAAAAGTGGGCGGGTATATCCCGAATGTAAAAGCAGCGTTGTGGAAGTATATCGGCGTTATCATGATTTCGCTGGCACTCACGCTGGGGATCAACAACCTGCTCATCATCAGTGGGATTTCGGAATCCAGCAGCGATTATACGGAGACGATGGAGGCGTTGTATTCGTCCCCCTTGCCTGTACAGTTTTTGTGCCTGGGGATTTTGATCCCCGTATGTGAGGAGCTCGTCTTCCGCGGCTTGATGTTCCGGAGGCTCCGCCAGTCCGGCGGCTTCAAGGCGTCGGCCGCCTATTCATCGGTCGTATTTGCTTTGTTCCACATGAATATTGTGCAGATGTTGTATGCGTTATTCCTGGGATTTGTATTTTGTTACCTCTATGAAAAATATGGCTCGGTAAAAGCGCCGATCCTGGCGCATGTGGTTTCCAATACTTTCTCGGTTGCCCTGACGAACACAGACATCCTGGGATGGATGGCGGAGGATTCCATGCGGATGGGAATGGTGACGGTTCTTTGCGCGGCCATTTCCTCTACGGCATATGTGCTGATCCAGAGGATTGATGAGAAGCCGGATACGGGCGAAGCCGCAAGCGAGGGAAAAGAAGAAAACGTGAAAATGTGAGAGGGATCTGGGGGAAATGTAAGAAAATGCAAAAAATGCAAAAAAAAAGAAAAAAATGCAGAAAAACTATTGCATTTCATGAAATAGTATAGTACATTTAGGATATCTGTTGACTTTTAAGTCCAGTAAGTACGATTCAGAGGATGATAAATAATGAAGAGATTGGGGATCAGGGTATTAACAGCGGCCATTGCCAGTTCCATGGTAGTCCTGTCGGTTTCCGCGACAGAGCCGTCCATCGACGAGATGAAGAGGGACAAGCAGGCTGCGCAAGGGGAGGTTAATTCCCTACAGAAGCAGTTGACAGAAATTGTCACGAAGATCAGCGATTTGGAAGACGATTTGACAAAGACAGGAGAGCAGATCGAGCAGGCCACGGTTGACCTGGAAGAGGCGACGACGCTGGAGCAGCAGCAATACGCGGACATGAAGCTTCGTATCAAATACATGTATGAAGAGGGCAATGAGAGCGTAGTAGAAGCCTTGTTAAGCTGCAATAATTTCTCAGAACTTGTCAATAAAGCGGAATACGTCCAGAACGTCCATGAATATGACCGGGACAAGCTGCAGGAATATGTCGAGACAAAAGAAAAGGTTTCCACTTTAAAGACAACGCTGGAAAATGATCAGAAGGAAATGGAAGCCCTGGAAGCAGACTTTCAGTCGCAGGAAAAAGATCTGAACACCATGATTGGTGATAAGCAGGAGGAAGTATCGGACCTGGAGACCATGATACAGGATGCCGTGGAGGAAGCCGCAAGGAAAGCGGCGGAGGAAGAAGCGGCAAGGCAAGCGGCAGAGGAAGAAGCGGCAAGGCAGGCCGAGGAAGCAGGGCAGGCTGCGGAGGAAGGAAGCAGTACCGTATCCAAAGACAGCGGCAGTGATGAAGATTCCGATTCAAGCAGCAGCTCATCCAGTTCATCCGGCTCATCCAGTTCGTCCAGTTCGTCCAGCAGCGATTCCGGTTCGAGTTCCGCGTCCAGTTCTTATGTGGCGGGCGATGCGGTGAGCAGGGCGTACAGTGCGCTTGGGAAGCCTTACAGTTGGGGCGCGGTCGGGCCGGATGCCTACGATTGTTCCGGGCTTGTCAGTTTTTGCCTGACAGGGCGCCATGCAAGGGTATATACTTCCAGTTCGTTGGCGGGATGCACGAAAGTCACTAACCCACAACCGGGCGACGTGTGTGTAAAGCCGGGCCATGTCGGGATCTACATCGGGGGCGGCCAGATGATCCATGCGCCGCAGACCGGGGATGTGGTGAAGATCGCGCCGGTCCAGTCGGGGATGTGGTATGTGAGGCCATAATCCGTTCAAGTATTGCAAGGATAGGATAGGACAAGGGGCTGTGAAAAATGAGATCATCATTTTTTCACAGCCCCTTTTGCTGCCCTCTGCATGATACGTGCTGCCCCCTTAAATTGTCTCCTTCCATTCTGTTTCCGTGTCTTTTGCTTCGCTATGAAATGCGTTACTTTCCATGGCTGATGGAACAGGGACCGGAAATAATAGCCAAACGGATCCGGAAAAGCGCTGCCATTTACGGAAAAGCAAGGACATCCTCGAAAAATCCTTGCTTTGGGGTGGTTTTTGTGCTACGATTGAAAAGTCGTAAAAAACACGTATAGATTGCCGGAGAGGGTGCCGCTTTTTGAGGAACCGTATGTTGATTCCAGACGGGTACACGCATGGGCGGTTTCAAAGGTGTAGGTCTATACGGAAGAAAAACCAAAACGGAGGAAAAAAAGACATGAGCGTTATTTCAATGAAGCAGCTTTTAGAAGCAGGCGTCCATTTTGGGCACCAGACGAGGAGATGGAACCCAAAGATGGCTCCCTACATTTACACAGAGAGGAATGGTATCTATATCATTGACCTTCAAAAGTCGGTAGGGAAAGTGGATGAAGCATACCGGGCGGTCGCGGATATCGTGGCGGACGGCGGCACAATCCTGTTTGTAGGGACAAAGAAGCAGGCGCAGGACGCAATCCGGATGGAGGCGGAGCGCTGCGGTATGTTCTATGTCAATGAAAGATGGCTGGGCGGCATGCTTACGAATTTTAAGACGATCAAGAGCAGGATCGGGCGTCTGAAAGAGATCGAGCGGATGTCTGTTGACGGGACGTTTGACGTGCTTCCAAAGAAAGAAGTCATAAAGCTCAAGAAAGAGTGGGAAAAGTTAGAGAGGAACCTTGGCGGGATCAAAGAGATGAAGAAGGTCCCGGATGCTGTTTTTGTTGTAGACCCGAAGAAAGAAAGGATCTGTGTCCAGGAGGCGCGTATCCTGGGTATTACTTTGATTGGGATTGCGGATACCAACTGTGATCCGGAAGAGTTGGATTATGTCATTCCAGGGAATGATGATGCCATCCGCGCGGTGAAGCTGATTGTTTCCAAGATGGCGGACGCGGTTGTTGAGGCGAACCAGGGTGCGTCGGGTGAGGAGGAAGCCCCCGAGGAAGCCCCGGCCCAGGAGGAAGCGGCAGAGGAAGAGTAAAAAACCCGGCACAGGAAAACCGGGCATACGATTTTTTCAGGAGGAAGGATAAATGGCAATTACAGCTAGCATGGTAAAAGAGTTAAGGGAGATGACAGGCGCCGGCATGATGGACTGCAAAAAAGCCCTGACCGAGACGGGTGGGGATATGGATGCGGCCATTGAATATCTCCGGAAAAACGGCGAGGCAAAAGCGGTCAAAAAAGCGGGCAGGATTGCGGCGGAAGGGCTCGTGATGGTGCAGGTAAAGGACGACAGGACCGCGGCAATCGTGGAAGTCAATTCAGAGACGGATTTTGTCGCGAAAAACGATGAATTCCGGAATTTTGTAAAGAATGTTACCGAGCAGGCCATCCAGACAGAATCCAAAGATATGGATGCTTTCATGGCAGAGCCATGGACAGCCGGCCAGGGGCAGACGGTCCGGGAGGCATTGGTCGCCATCATTGCCAGGATCGGCGAGAACTTAACGATCCGCCGCTTTGAAAAGCTGGAAACCGAGGGCGTGATCGTGCCTTACACCCATGGCGGCGGGCGTATCGGCGTTTTGGTAGAGGCGGATACCGACGTAGTCAACGAGGAGATCAAGACTTGCTTAAAGAATGTTGCAATGCAGGTGGCGGCTATGTCCCCAAAGTATGTGTCCCGTGATGAAGTGCCGCAGACCTATCTGGACAAAGAGAAAGAGGTGCTGCTCGCCCAGGCGAAGAACGACCCGAAAAACGCGGGCAAGCCGGACAATATCATCGAGAAGATGATTGTCGGACGCCTCAACAAAGAGATGAAAGAAATCTGCCTGTTAGACCAGCAATACGTCCAGGACGGGGATTTTACGGTCGGCAGGTATGTGGAGAAGGTTGCAAAGGAAAACGGCGCAAAGCTGGCGGTCAAGAAATTCATACGTTTCGAGACAGGCGAAGGCATTGAAAAGAAGAAAGAGGATTTTGCGGCCGAAGTGGCGGCACAGGTAAAAGGCTAAGCACGAAAATTCAATATCTGTAGATCATCTAAGGGCATACTTCTATAAAAAAATGAGTATGTCCTTATTTCTATCGGACAACTCTAGGCCAGACGGGCATAACCGGGAATGAAGCCCAGGGAAAAACGAAGGAGAAACATTGATATGGCAGGATTTGCACATTTTGACGGGCAGAGCAATACAGCCATGGTTGATGTAAGCGCAAAAGCAGAGTGTTTTGACCTCCGGGAAGCGGCAGGAAGGGGAAAAATACCGGAAGGGCTTATATGGGATACTTTAAAAGCTTTTGCGGGATATGAATTTTATACAAGCAGAGGATTGAAATTTACTTACAAAATCCGCGGGTATGAGATGTTTGTGGATCGGAAAAAAAAGTCGATCACCAGGTCTTCGGTCTTGCTGTTTGTGCGGAAAGCAGAAAAATTACAATCGCTCGGTGAAAAAATCGAAGGGCCGAAAGCGGTAGGGACATTCGGCGCCAGTTATTTGTTCCCGATATTCAAAAGCTTTGGCCTGTTGGATTAAAAAACTCTTAAGATTTTTTAATGTTTTGGTTTTTCACTGTTTTTATAGGACAGATTGTTTGAAATGTGCTAAAATAATGCAAAGCTGTTGGGGCCAAAAGCCTTTGACACACAGAAAAGAACCATTGAGGGAGGCACAGATGAGAGTAGCAGTATTGACAGCAAG
>CAZYVA010000051.1:0-14779 GCA_964650695.1 uncultured Dorea sp.
CCTGTGATGTAATCATGGATGGAGTCCAGGTAAGTTTTTTTGCGTATCCCTATAGGATGATACGGCCCTTTGTGCAATCCCCGGATATACATGGTTTGAAAATGGCAAGCGTTGATGATATTGCTGCTATGAAAGCAGCAGCAATTGGTAGTCGAGGGGCAAAAAAAGATTTTTTCGACTTATATCATATTTTGCAACGGCCAGGATACAATGCAGAAGCATTCGTAAGAGATTTATACGCAAAATTCGGGACGGATATGAATCTCTCATATATTGGAATGGGCTTGAGCTATTTCGAGGATGCCGAGACAGAAATCCTTCCCAAAACTTATGTGAATGACAATTGGGCAAAAATAAAGGACTTTTTTGAGAAGTTCCAAAAGGATTTTTTCAAGAACGCTTTCGATGACCTGGCACACGACATCGACGGAAGGCCGCCACAAGAGGAATATACACAGCCTGGGCAGAACAGAGACATCGATCAAACCGGCCTTGAGGATAAGGAAGTTTCTACGCGCGATGGTGCCAATGGCCGCGTACAGGATATAGAAAGGACGAACCGTGAGGAACGTTCTGATCGGCTGAAGGAGTCCGGCTCCTGCTTGTAAAACCTGCGTTGTTATGGTACGATAGTTCCTACCTGCAAACCACATTTTGAAAAGAAGGAGGCCAGTAGCATGTTGTATATAGGCGTAGATCTTGGGACTTCTTCCGTAAAGCTTTTGTTGATGGATACGGAAGGGAAAATTTTAAATATTGTTTCAAAAGAATATCCATTATTTTTCCCCCATCCCGGATGGTCCGAACAAAACCCGGAAGATTGGTTCCGGCAGTCCCTGGCGGGCATCAGGGAACTGACGGAGGGCTTTGACAAGACAAAAATAGCAGGGATCAGCTTTGGCGGGCAAATGCACGGACTGGTGACGCTGGACAAAGAGGATCGTGTGATCCGTCCTGCCATCCTTTGGAATGACGGCCGCTCACAGGATGAAACCAATTATCTGAATGAAGTGATCGGGAAGGACAAGCTGTCGCAGTATACTGCAAATATCGCTTTTGCAGGGTTTACCGCCCCGAAAATACTCTGGATGGCAAAAAACGAGCCGGACAAATTTCAAAAGATTGCGAAAATTATGCTTCCGAAGGATTATCTTGCCTACATGCTTTCCGGTTCCTTCTGCACGGACGTATCGGATGCGTCCGGCATGCTCTTGATGGATGTGAAAAACCGCTGCTGGTCTAAGGAAATGCTTGAAATCTGTGGAATCCGGGAAGAAATGCTGCCAAAGCTTTTTGAAAGCTATCAGGTGGTTGGTTCTATAAAACCTTCTGTCGCCAAAGAGCTGGGGTTCCCTGAAACTGTCCGGATCATTGCCGGCGCAGGCGATAACGCAGCGGCAGCCGTCGGAACCGGCACAGTAGGCAATGGGAGGTGTAATATTTCTCTTGGGACGTCGGGGACCATTTTCATTTCCAGCCATTCCTTTGGCGTGGATGAATATAATGCGCTCCATTCTTTCGCGCATGCGGATGGGTACTACCATCTGATGGGATGTATGCTCAGCGCTGCCTCCTGCAATAAATGGTGGTCCGAAGAAATTCTCTGCACAAAGGATTTTGCAAAAGAACAGGAAAAGATCACAAAATTAGGAGAAAATCATGTATTTTACCTTCCGTACCTGATGGGTGAGCGCTCCCCCCATAATAACCCAAATGCAAGGGCCTTGTTTATCGGTATGTCCATGGATACGTCCAGATCGGATATGACACAGGCTGTCCTTGAAGGCGTAACCTTTGGGCTGCGCGATTCCCTGGAAGTCGCAAAAAATCTTGGCCTCCAGATTTCCCGCACAAAAATATGCGGCGGCGGCGCAAAAAGCCCGCTCTGGAAGAAGATGGTGGCCAATATCATGGATTTAAACGTAGACGTCATTGAAAGCGAAGAAGGGCCTGCCCTCGGAGCAGCGATGCTGGCGGCTGTTGGCTGCGGCGAATACAAAAACGTTTCAGAAATCGCTGATAAAATCGTAAAAGTCATCGATACGGTAGAGCCGGAACCGGAACTGGTTCAAAAATATGAAGAAAAATACCAGAAATTCCGGAAAATCTATCCCGCTGTAAAACATTTGTTTTAAAGCCCCGTCCATGCACGGCAGCGCCCATATGGCGCATGTGGGTTTCTTTCGGGCAGCATGGGGACTCCTGTCACTGCTGCCCTGCAAACAATTCCTGTGCGTAATGTACGGACTGCATCGCGTCCTTCCCGTAAAAATCAGCCCCGATCATGTCCGCGTAATCCTGGTTCAAGACCGCGCCCCCTACCATGACTTTACAGTCCGGCTTCTGTTCCCGCAAAAGCCGGATCGTGCATTCCATGCTCACCACCGTTGTCGTCATCAATGCGCTTAACCCTACCAGCCGGACGTTTTCCTGAAGCACGGTATCCACGATCGCCTGCGGCTCCACATCCTTCCCCAGGTCAATCACATCAAAGCTATAGTTTTCCAAAAGCACTTTTACAATGTTCTTTCCGATATCGTGGATGTCCCCTTTGACGGTGGCAAGCACGATTTTCCCTTTTTTCTCTTCCTTGCAGCCGCTTTTTGCCAATGCGTCCTTCAAAACCGAAAACGCCAGCTTCGCCGCGTCCGCGCTCATCAAAAGCTGTGGGAGGAACACCGTGCCGTTTTCAAAGCCCTTCCCCACTTCATCCAGCGCAGGGATCATCTGCTCCTGTATGACTTCCAATGGGGGCTTGTCCTGCACCAGCGTGTACGCCGCGTGGTGCGCCGCTTCCTTCAGCCCTTTTAAGATCGCGGTTTTTAAATCCGTCCCGCCAGGCGTGCCAGGCGCGCCGCTTCCGGACGCCCCCGCCCGTCCGTCCGCGCCGTGGCCGCTGCCCGGCAAAGCCGCCTGGTATCCGCTGTACCGTTCGATATATGCCGCGCAGTTCTCATCGTAATTCATCAACGCGCAGAAGGTATAGTACGCGCGCATCATATCCTCCGAAAGCGGGTTTATGATAGCCGCGCTGATCCCGTTTTGCAAAGCCATCGTGTAAAACGTGGAATCCAACGCTGCCCGGTAAGGCAGGCCAAAGGAAATATTCGACACACCGGCCAGTGTACACACCCCGTAGGTCTCCCGTACCTTTTTCAAAGTCTCCAGCGCGACTTTCGCCCCCTCCGGCTCGGAACTGACGGTCATGCAGAGGGCGTCGATCACGATATCTTTTTTCCCGATCCCGTACTTCGACGCCTCATGGATGATCTTCCCCGCGATCCGGACGCGTCCATCCGCCGACTCCGGGATACCCGCCTCATCCAGCGTGAGGGCGATCACCACGCCGCCGTAACGCTTCACCAGTGGAAAAACCGCATCCATGGACTCCTGTTTCCCGTTGACGGAATTGATCATCGGCTTCCCATTGTAAACGCGCATAGCGGCTTCCAAGGCTTTCGCATCAACCGTATCAATCTGCAGCGGCAGGCTGGTGACGCTCTGTAGCTGCGCCACAGCATCCCGGAGCATAGAGGGCTCGTCAATATCCGGAAGCCCCACATTGACATCCAGTATATGCGCGCCGGCATCTTCCTGGCGGATGCCTTCCCTTAACATATAATCCAGGTCATGTTTTTTCAGGGCCTCTTTCATTTTCCTTCTCCCGGTCGGGTTAAGCCGCTCGCCAACGATGACCGGCCGCTGTCCTAAAAAGACCGCTTTCCCGTAGGAAGAGACAATGGTATCCTCATTGTGTGCAAACACCGCCCGTTCCTCAAAGGCATGGGAACGCCGGACCTCATCCACCATCGCGCGGATATGGGCAGGTGTGGTCCCGCAGCATCCGCCAACAAGACAGGCTCCTTTTTTTACAATCCTTGCCATCCAGCCCGCAAAAATGTCGGGAGTCACATCATAGTAAACCTCCCCGTCCCGCTGCTTCGGCAGCCCTGCGTTCGGCTTGACGATCACCGGGACGGAAGCGATTTTTACCAATTCTTCCAGGATCGGCAGCATCTGCTCCGGCCCAAGGCCGCAGTTGATCCCCAGGGCATCCACCCGCAGGCCTTCCAGCATGGACACGACGGACGGGACGTCCCCGCCAGTCAGAAGCTTCCCTTTTTCATCAAAAATGACCGTGGCAAATACAGGCAGCTTGGTATTCTCTTTTGCCGCCAGTACCGCCGCCTTCACCTCGTAAGTATCGCTCATCGTCTCGATATGGATAAGGTCGGCCCCGGCGCGTTCCCCCACGGTCACAACTTCCCTGAAAGCCTCATACGCTTCCTCAAACCCCAGATCCCCCATCGGTTTTAAGAGTTTCCCGGTAGGGCCCACATCCAGGCCGACATAAGTCTCCCTGCCGTCCCCCGCCCCAAGCCGGGCGGCCTCTTTCGTATTGGCCACCGCACTGGCGATGATATCCTCCAGGGCATAACCGGTGTCACGGAATTTCAGCGCATTCGCCCCGAATGTATTCGTCAGCGCAATATCGCTCCCGGCTTCAAAATACTGCCGCTGGATGTCAATGATTTCTTCCGTATGTTCGAGATTCCACGTCTCCGGGAGTTCTCCCGGCTTCAGCCCTTTTTCCTGCAGGAGCGTTCCCGTTCCGCCGTCAAAAAAAAGCATCTCCTTACCCAATCTATCCAACAACATCTTCCCTGTTCCTTTCTCCTGTCAACCCGGGGACTGCGGACAGGCCAGTGGATAACACGCCCGCTTCAAACACTCCCTAACATCTCCGATATATACAGTCTGTCTTTGCACATTCCTCGCAGCCCTGGACGTGGCATCCCACGTTTTGCCTGCCCATCCCGATCAACGCCGTCACAGACTTTGTTGGCGTCAGCATACCGCTTTCCGTCATGCCAAGCCCGATTTTTTTCGGGGCATCCAGCATCCGCAGAAGCGCGCCCTGGTGCTGGATAGAAAAATCACCGTATCCGGGGCTGAACCTCGGACGCAGGTAATATCCTTCTTCCCGCATCTTTTCCCCAAACCCGGCCTGCCATCGGTCCAGATATTCTTCCAGGCAGGCCGCCGCGCACGCCTGCAGTACCACGACACGCGCCATGTCCGTGTAAGAATACCGTTTCATCAGTTGATCCACACCTACGCCAAGGGTGGCCCCCAACAGTACCGCTCTTTCGCATCCTTTGAGGTTTTTCCCAAGGTTCCGGCTTTCTATCTGAAGGTTCCCGATTGCTATATGCCCCTCCCCTGACCGCTTCAAGTCAAATATACGCGAAACGATCCTTGGATCCACCGATGCATCCAACTGTTGGAAACAGTCATGCATCAATTCTTTTGTCTGTGCGTCCGGGTTCTGTCTCCCATAGCCTAAGTATCGCGAAGCTTCTGCTGTGCGTCTGTCCATTTTTACCTCTTTCCAGCCATAAGATCCCATTGTTGTGACCGCCCCTTAAAAAGGTGCGGCAAAGGAAACTTCCCCGCCCCACTTCGCCTCATTCCTTTGAAGGGAAACGAAAAATAGAAGAAGGCACTTACCGATGATACGCGAAGTGCCTGGCATGTGGTGTAGAGTTGTGGCAGATCCCTTTCCCTCAAGACATACTTGAGATTTCCATGGTCGCAAGGCTGATATTCTCCAAAATGTCCGTCGCAAGGACGCTGTACGCCCCTTTCAGGCCGCGCGCCAGGTCCCCTGCCCGCCCATGCAGGAACGTCCCAATAACCGCCGCATCCATGCCGGAAACACCCTGGGCCATAAGCCCGGTGATCATCCCGGCCAGGACATCCCCGGATCCAGCTTTCGCCATCGCGCTGTTCCCACTGTCATTCAAGGCCAGATCCTCCGAAAGCCCGGCGATCATCGTCTTGGAATCCTTCAACACACAGACAGAACGGTGTGCTTTCCGCCATGCGAACAAAGCAGAAACCCGGTTCTTTTTGATTTCCTCCACGGTAGCCCCGCAGAGCCTTGACATCTCCATCATGTGCGGGGTCAGCACATATTGTTCCTGGTTTTCTTTCGGGAAAAGCTCTGGATTCTCCGCCAGGATATTCAATGCGTCCGCATCGATCACGCCCGGAGTTTTGTTATACGAAAGCACGGTTTTCACAATATCATTCGCCATCTTCCCTTTTCCGATCCCAGAACCCATACAGACCACGTCCGCCCAGTCCAGCAGCTTTGTAAGCTGTGCTTCGTTAAAGGTCTTGTGCCCAGTAATCAGCGCCTCCGGAAGCTGCTGCTGCAAAATCACCCGGTTCTCCTCCGCAGTGTAAATATGCACCACCCCGGCCCCGGCGAGGTAGGCCGCCTTGGCGTTGAAATACGCCGCGCCGCTCATTCCTTTGCTCCCGGCGATCACTAACACTTTCCCGAATGTCCCTTTATTGGAATCCTCCGTCCTTTCCGGCATTTTTTTCCTGTAATCATCCGGTTCCCACATGACAACGACATCTTTCGCTTCAATCAGCCCATCCTTGCTGATCCCAATATCCGCCTCTTCTATCTTCCCACAGAAGCTTTTCCCCGGATAAACCGCCATCCCGAATTTCAGGAACTGGAACGTAACCGTATAATCCGCATGTACCGCGTCGCCAAGCGGCTGTCCCGTATTGGCGCTCAGCCCGGAAGGAATATCTACCGCCACGCGGATTGCATGGGCTCCATTTATTTTCTGGATCAGGCCGAGGAACGCCCCCTGGACTTCACGGGAAAGGCCGACGCCAAAAAGCGCGTCTATGATGATGCTGTAGTCATCCGGGTTCCAGTCGTGTAAAATCTGGCCTCCCTGCTTCAGGTACCAATCCATCTGCCTTTTGCAGTCTGCGCTCTGGCGTCTTTCATCCACAGCAGAAACAATCTCCACCGAATAGCCATCCTGCAAAAGCATACGCCCGATGGCAAACCCGTCCCCGCCATTATTCCCGGATCCGCATACGATGCAGACACGCCGTAGATCCAGATTCCACCTGTAAATACTCTGCACCAGGGCGGCGGCAGCCCTCTCCATCAGCACAAAAGCCGGGATCCTCGAAACATTGATGGTATAATGATCCGCAGTCCGCATCTGTGCCGCATTCGGTAAAAGTCTCATGAAATGTTCCCCCTCTGAATATAGTAGGCTACCTGCCCATTGCCTGGAAGCGATGGGACCGCGGCAGCCCTGTTTGACTCGTTAAAACGCCTGCAAAGCAGGCGTCTTCCGTTACAGCCATCTTGCTTAAGAACTGTGTTTTTTCCGATATTGGTTGATTTTATAAGACAGTTGCATCAGGCTTTCCGATAAATGGACGTTTTCCACAATGATATTTTCCGGCAGGGATAAATCTACGTGCGCGAAGTTCCAGATTGCTTTAATGCCATCCTTCACCAGTATATTGGCGACTTCCACGGCCCTGTCCTTCGGGATCGTAAGGACGCCGATCTCTACATTGCTCCTGTGTATGAAATCCTTCAGCTCATCCATCATCTTCACCGGGATGCCACGGATAGACACGCCTTTCAGCACCGGGTTCACATCAAAAATCCCGGCCAGGACAAATCCTCTTTTTTCAAAATCCGCGTAATTCGCCAACGCCTGCCCTAAATTACCGGCGCCGATAATGATCATGTTGTGCTTTTTATCAAGGCCGAGTATTTTCCCAATTTCCGTGTACAGGTACTTCACATTATATCCGTAGCCTTGCTGCCCGAAGCCGCCAAAATTATTTAAATCCTGCCGTATCTGCGAAGCGGTCACCTTCATCCGCTTGCTCAGGTCATTCGATGAAATCCTCTCCACCCCGTTTTCCAGCAGTTCCCCTAAATATCTGTAATACCTCGGCAGCCGACGGATAACCGCCTGAGAAATCTGTCTGCTCTCCAATCCCTGTCACCTTCCATCTCTAATCTAAAGAAATCTAAAGACATTATAGTCATTTCAAAAAACAAAGTCAAACTTTTCTTACGGAAGCCCACCTGAAAAATCGACTGGAAATCTCATGGCCACTGTGGTAAGATGGTTAGACAAAACACAAAAACGATCATCGTATCGTGAAAAAGGAACGGATTATGATACTTTCATGCCAGGGGATCCATAAAGCTTTTGGGGAGTCCGTCATTCTTGACGACGCTTCCTTCCATATAGAAGAATATGAAAAAGCAGCGCTGGTAGGGCCGAACGGGGCGGGGAAATCCACGTTGTTCAAAGTGATTGCCGGCAAGCTGGATGCCGACCGGGGGAGCGTGGCCCTGGCAAAGGACAAGACCATCGGCTACCTGGCGCAGCATCAGGATTGGGACGGCCACGGCGGCACCGTCTATGAGGAATTAAAGACCGCCAAGGCGCCGTTGATCGAGGCCGAGCGGAAAATCCGCCGTATTGAGCAGGAATTGAAGCATTTATCCGGCAGCGAACTCGAAAACCGGCTGGAAACCTACAACCGCCTTGTCTCCTGGTTTGAACAGGAAAATGGCTATGCATATGAGAGCGAGATCGCCGGGGTCTTAAAAGGGCTTGGCTTCTGTGAGGATGCATTTTCCAAGCCGGTATCCACGCTCTCCGGCGGCCAGAAAACCCGCATTGCCCTTGGCAAACTCCTTTTGACGGAACCGGATATCCTTCTCCTGGACGAGCCGACCAACCATCTGGACTTAAATTCCACCGCCTGGCTGGAAACATACTTGTTGAATTATCCGGGCGCCATCCTGATCGTATCCCACGACCGCTATTTTTTGAACCGCGTCGTGACAAAGGTAGTGGAGATCGAGCGGGGAAACGTCATGGTTTATCCTGGGAACTATAGTGATTACGCCGCCAGGAAGCAAAAAATCCGGGAGGCCAGGCTGAAAGAATATGTAAAGCAGCAGCAGGAAATCCGCCATCAGGAGGCCGTCATTGAGAAGCTGCGCTCCTTTAACCGGGAGAAATCCATCCGGCGCGCTGAAAGCCGGGAGAAAATGCTGGGGCGGATCCAGCCGCTGGAAAAACCGGCGGAAGCCAATACGGATATCCATTTACGCTTGGAGCCCGCAAAAAAAAGCGGGAACGATGTCCTGCGCGTTTGCGCGCTCTCCAAATCGTTCCCTCCCCATATCCTGTTCCAGGATGCCAGTTTTGAAATCCGCCGGGGAGAGCATGTAGCCATTATCGGGGACAATGGGACCGGGAAGACCACCTTATTGAAGATCCTCAACCAGGTGCTTCCGGCGGATGCTGGCTCCTTTACACTGGGCGCGAACGTCCAGATCGGGTATTACGACCAGGAACACCATATCCTGCATATGGAGAAAACGATCTTTGAAGAGTTGTCCGATGACTACCCGGATCTGACGGACACGAAAATCCGGAATGTGCTGGCCGCTTTCCTTTTTACCGGCGACGATGTGTTTAAACGTATCAGGGATTTGAGCGGCGGCGAACGGGGACGGGTATCCCTGGCGAAGCTGATGCTTCAGGACGCCAATTTCCTGATTTTAGACGAGCCGACCAACCATCTCGACATCCCTTCCAAAGAAATCCTGGAACGGGCGCTGAACGACTACACCGGAACCGTACTTTACGTTTCCCATGACCGGTATTTTATCAACCAGACCGCCACGAGGATACTGGAACTGGCAAACCATACTTTTGTCAATTATATCGGCAGCTATGATTATTACCTGGAAAAAAAAGAAGAACGGGCCGCCGCCCATGCCGTCCACAGCCATATGGCTGCGGACGGCATGGATACGGAAAGCAAATCAAAATCCAAACAGGACTGGCTGGATAAAAAGGAGGCGCAGGCAAAGGAACGGAAACGGAAAAACGACCTGGCAAAGGTCGAGGCGCGGATCCAGGAGCTGGAAACAAGGAACCAGGAGATGGACCAGCAGATGACGCTGGAAGAGACCTATACCAGCCCGGCCATCTGCCGGCAGGTGGCACAGGAAAAAGCGGAGATCGCAAAAGAATTGGAAATTTTGTATGATACATGGGAAGGACTGGCGGATTAGGAAATATCCTGCAAAGCTTCCTCTTCCTCTTTTTCTTCAAATAAGGAAAGACCCTGCTGCGTTTCTTCCCGCATGTCCTCCGGCTCCCCAGGGATGACTGGCAAGCCTGCCTTCTCCCCCGGTTTGGCCGCCCGATCCTGCTGGGTTTTCGCCTCTTCCTGCTGACCTTCTTCCTGCTGTCCTTCTTCCTTCCGCTTCCGGTCTTCCCTCCACGGGCGCGCTTTCCCGACCCAGCCCATCTCATTCCAGTACCGGGTATCCGCCGGCGACATCATTCCTTTGCGGTGCATCATGCGCATCATATAAAACCGGCGCTTTGTTCCGTTCGAGGCTTGCACCTGGGCGGCATCATGCTTGATTTTCCCCATCAGCCGGTATAAATCCCTGTCAACCTTATCCTTGACCTTTTTATCCACCTGTTCCCAGTCCATGCTCCGTACCGCCACGCAGTAAGTAAATATCCGGGCAACGCCCCAATATTTCAGGCTGTCCGTAATATCTGCCACCGCCTGTTTCATGCCGCTTCCTGCCGCCGTGGAAATACAGACCGCCTGCTTGCGGAACATGCTTTTTTTGGGGCGGTGTACCATCCACTGATGGGCAAAATGATCCAGGAAGGCTTTCATCTGCCCGCTGGCATGCAACACATACGTCGGCGTTGTAAAAACAAGCAGATCCGCCCGCTCCATCAACGCCAGGATCTTTTTTGTATAGATCAGGTAATCCGGGCATTTTTGTTCCCCTTGCATGATACACACGCCGCAGCCCCTGCAAAATTCCGGAAGATCCTTTGGGAGAAACAGCTCCTGAACATCGTCACCGGGCAGCGAAACGCGTTCGATGAACATTTTCCCAATAATATAAGTAGAACTTTTCCGCATAGTGCCATTGATCATCAAGATATTCATGTTACATCCTCCTTTCCGGATCAACCCCAAACACCATTCCGGATACTTTGGAACGGCTAAGGCCGCCTCCTATATCAATCGTCCGCGGCATAATACCTGAACGTCTTCTCTGTCATCGAATCGATGGCCGCCTGTTTGCCTTGAAGATAATCCAACGTATCCTTTAAAATCCTGCACAGGCATGCATCCAGGCTGCGAAACGCAAGTTTCCGGACCTCCCCCATATTCGGAAGTTCCAACCTGCCCGGTTCAATATAATCCGCGATAAAAATGATTTTTTCCAGTTCCGACATGTCCGGCCGCCCGGTCGTATGGCTGCGGATAGCGTTTAGGATATCTTCGTCCTTGACGCCGTATTCCTTTTCCGCCAGGTACGCGCCCAGTTTTGCATGTAAAAGGCTTGGGTTTTTCTTTTCTACTTCACTGACCCTTAAGTGATGCTTCTGGCAGAGCTTTACCTTTTTCTCTCCGGGGATGCACTTTGCACAATCATGCAAAAGACCTGCAAGCAGCGCTTTCTGGACATCCACCCCGTGGCACATCGCCAGTGACGCGGCTGTATACATCACGCCAAGCGTATGCCCATAACGTTCCGGATCCAGTTTTTTTTTCAGCTTTTTTTCTGTTCTGGCAATTTTCTGGTTCATACAGCCTTCCCTCCAGGGTATCCTGCGTACAATCCGCTCCTTACAATATACTGTTCCACAGCGTCCGGCACCAATCCATGGATGCTTTTCCCTTGCCCGCAAAGCAAGCGGATCTGTGAGGAGGAAACCGGCATCAGCGGGGAAGAAAGAAGGAAAATCTCAGCTTTCTCATATTTCCCGCCCAACGCGTCAATCCGATCCTGCACTGTGGCCGCCTGATCGATCCCATCCCGGAAAGCTACCAATATCTTGCATGCCGCAAGCAGCCGCTCCGGCTTTACCCAACTGTCGATCATGAGCAGGGAATCCGCGCCAATGATAAAAAAGAAATCATTTGCCGGGTAAGCCTGCTTCATATATTCCATGGTTGCATAAGAACAGGAAACGGATTCTTTTTCCGCTTCGTAAAGCTCTAACTGGAACTTCGGGATATCGGCAATCGCCAGCCGCACCATTTCTACCCGCTGCCATGCGGCCGCCATGATCCGGGACGGGTCCTTGTGCGGCGGATGCGCGTTGGGAAGGAACCAGACTTCATCCAGCCCAAACTGCCTTTCTGCGGTTTCCGCTATTTTCAAATGCCCATAATGTATCGGGTTAAAGGTTCCCCCCATAATTCCGATTTTCATGATCCCCCTCTTTCACGGTATGCCCCGGAAAGCAGCGCTTTGGCCCTTAAGGAAGCTGGATTTTTTTATCCCGGTCTTTCCCTTCGCGGTACAAAACAACTTTCTGCCCAATGACCTGCACCACCTGGGAACGGGTACGTTCCGAAAGGACCCCCGCAACCTCCTTGGGGCTTCCCTCACAGTTCTTCAGCACATGGATCTTTACCAGCTCCCGTGCCTTCAATGCATCGTCCACCGCTTTTGTAAATTCCGGAGTTATGCTGCTTTTCCCAATCTGGAAAATCGGCTCCATTGCCATAGCAAGACTTTTCAAATAAGCCCTCTGCTTTGTCGTCATCTTTTCCTCCAACTATTTGTAATAATCAAACTGCAGGCCATACATCCGGACCGTATCGCCTTCCTGGATCCCCATTGCTTCCATCTCTTTAAGAACCCCTGCGTCCTTCAGGAACTGCTGGAAAAAAGCAAAGCCCTTTTCCGAATCCAGGTTTGTATAGCCCAGCATTTTCTCTATCTTAGGACCTTCCACCACATAAGCATCCCCGTCCTTTTCCACCGTATACGGAAGCTCCGTCTGGGCAAGCTCCTCTTCCGGGAAGTATTCCTGCTCAAAAACAACCGGTTTCCCATCCAGCCGTCCAAGCTCCCCGGAAACGTAATAAAGAAGTTCTTTTACGCCCTGCCCGGTCACGCCAGAGATGGGAAATACCCGGATGCCCTGCGGCTCAAAGGCGTCTTTCAGCCGGACAGCCGCTTCGTCTGCCGTTAAATCCATTTTATTTGCCGCAATGACTTGCGGCTTTTTTAAAAGCTCCAAATTATAGGCGGCAAGCTCTTCGTTGATTTTGTAAACGTCGTCCACCGGATCCCTGCCCTCGCTCCCGGACGCATCCACCACGTGGATCATCATTTTCGTGCGCTCGATATGGCGGAGAAATTCATGCCCCAGCCCTGCGCCCCCGGACGCCCCCTCGATCAGCCCTGGGATGTCCGCCATCACAAACCCGGCGGCGTCCGCCAGATCCACGACACCCAGGCTCGGGGTCAACGTCGTGAAAGGGTAGTTGGCAATCTTTGGCTGCGCATTGGAAACCCTGGACAGCAAGGTTGATTTCCCGGCGTTCGGAAAGCCAATCAGCCCTACATCCGCGATCACCTTCAATTCCAGACGGACCCACAGCTCCTTCGATGGCTGCCCCGGTTTCGCATATTTCGGGACCTGCATAGTGGAAGTCGCAAAGTGCATATTCCCCAGGCCGCCTTTGCCGCCTTTCAGCACGATCTTCCGCTTGTTTTGCCCCGACATATCCGCAATCACCTTATCGGTTTCTGCTTCCTTGATGAGCGTACCTTCCGGGACTTTCAGGACGATATCCTCTGCATCCTTCCCGTGGCATCTGCGTCTCCTGCCCGGTTCGCCGTCCTTTGCGGCAAATTTCCTCTTGTAACGGTAGTCCTGGAGGGTATTCAGCCCCTTGTCCACTTCAAAAACCACGTCCCCGCCACGGCCGCCGTCACCACCGTCCGGCCCGCCGTTCGGGACATACGGCTCCCGCCGGAAACTTACATGCCCGTCCCCGCCTTTCCCGGATCTGATGAAAATCTTTGCCCAATCTGCAAACATAAAAGTTCCTTTCCTTATCGATACGGAGGCTGCCACGGAGCCGTCCCTGAAAAAAGAGTGCCACCACATAACCAAAAACCAGTTACCGGGCGACACTCTTTTCCCTGTCTTTGAATTATTCAGCTACCGGATGGATGGAAACCTGTTTCCTGTTCCTTCCTTTCCTTTCAAACCGAACAATGCCGTCTACCAATGCAAACAACGTATCGTCCCCGCCGCGTCCGACATTTGTACCCGGATGGATCTTTGTGCCGCGCTGCCTGTAAAGGACGTTGCCGGCCTTTACGAACTGTCCGTCCGCCCTTTTCGCCCCAAGCCTCTTGGATGCGGAGTCACGCCCGTTTTTCGTAGAGCCGACCCCTTTTTTGTGGGCAAAAAACTGAAGGTTTAATTTCATCATGATTGTGACACCTCCTCAAATGTTATGTCAATATAATCGGAATATTTTTCATCGTCTTCCAACATTTCCAGTCCTAAAACCATCGCGCGGAGCAAAAGGATGCTTCCTTCCCCCGCTTCCCCTTCAATCTGAAAATCAATGGCGGCCGTGTCCTCCTCTGCATCCTGCACAAAGCGATCCGACGTGAATGCCTCGATCGCATTCATGGTATTGAGGACCAACATAGAAACACCGGCACAGAGGATATCCGGCAGCCCTTCCGCCGCGTAACCGGCATGGCCTTCTATATGGAATCCGGTAAAAGCGCTCCTTTTGTCCTGGAATATGGTCGCGTGGATCATAGGGCTCCCTCCGCGTCAGACATGGATTTTTTCAATCTTTACAGCGGTATACTGCTGCCTATGCCCATTTTTTTTGTGGTATCCGGTTTTCCTTTTATACTTGTAGACAATCACCTTTTTCGCTTTCCCATTTTCCAAAACGGTCGCTTCTACGCTTGCGCCCTCAACGGTCGGGTTCCCAACCTTCAGCCCGTCGTCGCTGACCGCAAGCACTTGTTCAAAGGTATAGGGCTCTCCCGGTTCGACTCCGAGCTTCTCCACCTTAATGATATCGCCCTCGG
>CAZYVA010000052.1:0-14553 GCA_964650695.1 uncultured Dorea sp.
ATCTCCATTTTCTCCAGCATACACTCTGCCATAAAAGACCCTCCTATCCCATGATTGTTTTGCCAAGGTTGCAATGAATCATAACCCATCAGGATTCTGGCACTATTATATCCAACTACTCTGAAATACGCAAATCAAAACTTTCAACCTTGTTTATCGACTATTCCTATAAAACTCCAAAAAACCTTTGCCGTCCTTGACGAAACATCTTCTTCCATAGTAAGATAAAGAATATTATGGTGATACTAGGGTCAAATAGACAAAACTCCGGTGTCAGCTTGTCTGCTGTCTGCCATGCTGCGGCAGCTCAGGATGACGTGCGGCTTGTAGAGGCAATGGGAGGGAACATATGTGGATCGCAGACCAATGGACGGATTATGAGGTCATCGACTGCAGCAGTGGCGAAAAGCTGGAGCGCTGGGGCGATTACCTTCTGGTGCGACCGGATCCGCAAGTGATCTGGGACACCCCGAAAACACACGGCGGCTGGAAGAAAAAAAACGGGCATTACCACCGCAGCAGTAAGGGCGGCGGTGAATGGGAGTTTTTTTCCCTCCCGGATCAATGGCAAATACACTATAAAGACCTTACGTTTCACTTGAAGCCGTTTAGCTTCAAACATACCGGGCTTTTTCCGGAGCAGGCCGTCAACTGGGAATGGCTTTCTGAAAAAATCAGACAGGCGGGACGCCCGGTGAAGATACTGAATTTATTCGCCTACACCGGGGGCGCAACCCTCGCCGCAGCTGCGGCGGGCGCAAGCGTCACCCATGTGGACGCTTCCAAAGGTATGGTGAACTGGGCAAAGGAAAACGCCGCTTCTTCCGGCTTGTCGGACAAGCCCATCCGATGGCTGGTCGATGATTGCGTGAAATTTGCCGGGCGGGAGATCCGCAGGGGGAACCACTACGACGCCATCATCATGGATCCTCCCTCCTATGGCAGAGGCCCGAAGGGGGAAGTCTGGAAGATGGAGGATGGCATCCATCCCCTGATCAGGCTCTGTACCCAGCTTTTATCAGATCAGCCGCTTTTTTTCCTTGTCAATTCCTATACGGCCAAGCTTGCCCCCTCGGTTTTGGCTTACATGCTGGGTGCAGAACTGAAAAACCGGGGCGGTATTGTGGACGCACAGGAGATCGGGCTTCCTGTGGCACAGACCGGCCTTATGCTCCCTTGTGGAGCGTCCGGCAGGTGGGAAAGCCAGTAAGGAGAATACGAATGAAGAAAAAAATATTCCCACTGTTTTTCTGCATCCTGCTTTTCCTGGATGCATGCACATCAAAGGCGATTCCTGCGAATACCGGACAGACAGAAGACGACGCCAATCTATCCGCTTCCACGCAGACAGATGAAGAACCCGGCGATGACCTGGTTGACGCTTCCATTACAAATCCTGTCGCTGCCGGGCAGTGGCTCGAATCTTGCCGCTATTCCAGTGTAGATGATGACTACCATACGATTTATTTCCGGGTTTCCAATATCCTCCGGAACGAAACCCTCGTCCGCTCTGTACTGGACGCATATACCGACGTGCATGAAGATATTGTCTTTCCTGTCCTGGAAGATGATGACCTTCAATATATCCTTATGGAATATGAAGTCTATTTCCCGGATACTTTTCCGGAAACAGACACCGGCATTCCCGACGCCGATTTGATCTTCAACATCGTTGCCCCGGCAGACACCTCAAACGATGCTGCAAGCGCCCTCTCTGGTACGGACCAGACAGATGCTTCTGGCGAAGGACAGCAGGATGCCTCCGTGGATGATTCCGAAAAATGGGAACTCATGGAGACCGATAATCGGGATTACCAGCTTCTTACTAACGTTTACGACCTCACAGACAAACCAGAGTCCGGAAGCCTATATGCCGGAGACACCTGGAAAAATGGGAAAGCTGTATTTGTGCTGGACCGCACTGCGAAAGATTTCCTGATCCGGTACTGTTATTATCTCAATGAAGATCCTGTGGCATGTTACATCAGTGTGTCCCAGTAGACAGGAAGATTTCAACGGCTTGTTTTGTCTAATGTCTCCATCCATGTCTTAAACTAGTCACCAAAAGTCAAATCCTTGTTTGTGCGATAGCAAAAAAACCTTGACAGTTTTTTAGAAGTGAAATATAATGATGGTTGTCACAGAGGGCAGATGTATGTGGGCGTAGCTCAGTTGGATAGAGCGTCTGGCTACGGACCAGAAGGCCGGGGGTTCGAATCCTCTCGCCCACGTTCAGGAGCATTCCGGATATCCGGGGTGCTTTTTGTTTATGAAGGGTGAAACGTACATGACAGATGGGAGGGAGATGTGGTGTCGGGCTATGTGATGGCGCTAGACGCAGGGACTACCAGCAACCGATGTATCTTATTTAATAAAAAGGGGCATATTTGCAGCGTTGCGCAGAAGGAATTTACCCAGTATTTTCCAAAACCTGGATGGGTGGAGCATGACGCGGATGAAATCTGGTCTTCCCAGATTGGGGTAGCCGTAGAGGCGATGAATAAGATTGGGGTGGATTACAGGGATATTGCTGCAATCGGCATTGCGAACCAGAGGGAAACAACGGTTGTCTGGGATAAAAAAACAGGGGAGCCGGTATATCGCGCGATTGTCTGGCAGTGCCGTAGGACGGCCGAATACTGTGATTTCCTAAAGAAACAGGGATATACGGAATTATTCCGTGAGAAAACAGGTCTGATTATTGACGCCTATTTTGCGGGCACAAAGATCAAGTGGATCCTGGACCATGTAGAGGGAGCCAGGGAACGTGCAGAAAAAGGGGAGCTTCTATTTGGCACGGTGGAGACATGGCTCATTTGGAAGCTAACAAAAGGAAGGGTCCATGTAACGGATTATTCCAATGCGTCCAGGACCTTGCTGTTTAATATCCATACGCTGGAGTGGGATAGAGAAATATTAGATATTTTAAGTATCCCGGAAGCGATGCTCCCCAACCCGGTGCCGTCCAGCACCGTGTACGGGGAGACAGATCCGGTATTTTTCGGCGGGGCGATACCGATTGCCGGGGCAGCAGGGGATCAGCAGGCGGCTTTGTTTGGGCAGGCTTGCTTTGATGCGGGAGACGTGAAGAACACTTATGGAACGGGATGTTTTATGCTGATGAATACCGGGGAGGCGCCGGTATTTTCCAGGCATGGCCTGTTGACAACCATTGCATGGGGGTTGGGCGGAAAAGTCCATTATGCGCTGGAAGGTTCTGTATTTGTGGCAGGGGCGGCCATCCAGTGGCTGAGGGACGAGATGCGGCTGATTGATTCTGCGGCGGATTCGGAATATATGGCAAAGAAAGTCCAGGATACCAATGGATGCTATGTAGTCCCTGCCTTTACTGGGCTTGGCGCGCCGCATTGGGATCCATATGCACGGGGGACGGTGGTCGGCCTGACCAGAGGAGTCAATAAATACCACCTTATCCGTGCCGTCCTGGAATCACTGGCATACCAGACCAATGACGTGTTGGAAGCTATGGAAGCGGATGCGGGAAGGAAATTGACTTCTTTGAAAGCAGACGGCGGAGCCAGCGCGAATGATTTTCTTATGCAGACACAGGCGGATATGATTTACGCACCCGTGGAACGGCCGCAGTGTATTGAAACAACGGCGATGGGGGCGGCTTATCTGGCAGGCCTTGCAGCCGGGTATTGGGAAAACCAGGAGGAGGTTGTGCAGAACTGGAAGATGGAGCGTATTTTCCGGCCGGAAATCAGTGAACGGGAACGGGCGGAGAAGCTGAAAGGATGGAACAGGGCGGTGCGTTGTGCGTGCGGCTGGGCGAAAGAATAAGTTCTCCGCCAGCGGCGCCTGTTCCATTCCCATGCAGCCTGGGATATGCTATTTTGCGAATAGCCCAGCACATCTTCCATGTTATTGAAATAGGGCTGTAGCAATCCCATTGGCTTTCGCGTGCCCGGTGCGGGCGCAGTATTTAATGGGTGAAAATCCTGTCTGAATACCTCGGAAAGACTTCTGGACAGCAGCAAAAAGTACCTCGAAGGGAAACGGAAGCTTTGGTCTTTTGCCGATGGTGGACATAGGGAGCCACCTATGTTATAATGTGAAACGTTGTATGAAAGCCATAGGAACATCAGAATATTCGCGAAAACAAGGGCACTTGCAAAAAAGGGGGATGCAAAACCATGGTCATATGCGCAAAATATTTAATGACAGGTGATGGAAAGACCATATTGGAGGATCAGGCGGTCGCGACTGGTGAGGACGGGAAAATCAAACAGATCGGGACCAAAGAGGGGCTTACCAAAGACTTCCCTGGGGAAGAAGTGAAGGATTACGGGGATGCGACGATCCTTCCGGGGCTGTGCGATATGCATGTACACCTGGGCTATTGGTATTCCCAGCCGGATCGCTTCAATTATGGCCCGCAGTTGATCATGCTTTACGCCTTGCAGCATGCGCAGGCGGCTTTTGAGAGAGGCATCACATCTGTCCGGGATATGTCTTCCGCGCATGGTGTCTGCAAGAACCTGAAGCTGGCGGCAGAGAAGGGGTTTGTTGTTATCCCGAGGATCACACATACCGATACCGGCATCTGCATGACCGGTGGGCATGCGTGGGAAGAGGTGGAACAGGTGGACGGCCCATGGGAAGTGCGCAAGGAAATCCGTAAGCAGGTCCGTGACGGTGCGGAGTGGGTGAAAGTGCTGACGACCCACAGGGCGCACATCCCGGAACTGACGCAGGAAGAACTGGACGCGGCGGTGGATGAGTGCCACAGAAGAGGCATCAAGTGCGGCGTCCATGCCGGGACCAATCCCGGCATCCAGATGTGTATTGATGCTGGGTTCGATACAATTGAACATGCGACTTTCATGACGCTTGACCATGCAAAACAGATGGCGGAAAAAGGAATTGCCTGGACACCGACAATCATGGCGTATACGTTGCTTTATGATCTGTGTAAGGAAAATATTGAAAAAAACGCCGGCCGGCCGGTCAATGACCCGGTCATGCAGAAAGAGATGAAGGATTACCAGTATTTTGAGCCGGCTTACAAAGCTTACAGGGATCATTTCAAGGAGTTTTACGACACAGGCGTGACGGTGATCGCCGGGACGGATATGGTGATGTACCAGTCCCCGCTCCTGCCTCTTCCGAGGGAACTCCAGTACATGGTAGAGTACGGCATTACCCCGGTGCAGGCAATCCAGACGGCGACCAGCAACCCGGCGAAGGTACTGGGCGTGGAAAATGAGCGCGGGCTGGTAAAAGAAGGGCTGGACGCGGATCTTTTGGTTGTAGGCGGGGATTTGGGCAAGGATATTACCAGGCTGAATGATGTTCGATTGGTTACTTTGGGAGGAAAACGCGTATTTGAAGATGGGATCCGGTATGTCGGGACGAATGGGATGTTTATGTAACCTGTTTTCGGGTGTCCGGCCACAAATGGAGGTGGATGGATGAATTCAGAACAAGGACATTCGCAATACGCTGACAAAGGTCAGTTGCTTGCTCATAAAAGCAGCCCGCAAGGCGGACATGCTTTTAAACTACATGCCCCATATGAACCCACAGGGGATCAACCACAGGCAATTAAGGCTCTTGTCAAAGGCTTCAAAGAAGGCAACCAATGCCAGACATTGCTCGGCGTTACGGGCTCTGGCAAGACCTTTACGATGGCGAATGTGATAGCGGCCCTCAATAAGCCAACGCTGGTGGTTTCACACAATAAAACATTGGCGGCACAGCTTTATGGTGAGTTTAAGGAATACTTCCCGGAGAACGCGGTGGAGTATTTTGTGTCCTATTATGATTACTACCAGCCTGAAGCGTATGTCCCATCCTCCGATACCTATATTGCCAAGGATTCCTCTATCAACGATGAGATTGACAAGCTGCGCCATTCCGCGACGGCTGCTCTTTCCGAGCGCAGGGACGTGGTGATCATTGCCAGCGTATCGTGCATTTATGGCTTGGGTTCCCCGATTGATTATAAAAACATGGTGATTTCCCTGCGTCCGGGGATGGAGAAAGACCGGGATGAGATGCTGCGGAAGCTGATCGACATCCAATACGACCGGAACGAGATGGACTTTAAGCGCGGGACGTTCCGGGTTCACGGGGATGTGGTGGAAATTTTCCCTGCGGGTTCCGGGGAGCATGCCATCCGGGTGGAATTTTTCGGGGATGAGATTGACCGGATCACGGAGATTGACGTGCTGACCGGGGGAGTGAAGAGTGAGCTGAACCATGTCGCTATTTTTCCTGCATCCCATTATGTGGTTTCAAAAGAAAATATGGAACGCGCCATCCGCGCGATTGAAGAAGAGTTGGAAGGACAGATCCGTTTTTTCAAAAGGGAAGGGAAGCTCCTGGAAGCGCAGCGGATCGCGGAGCGGACAAATTTTGACATTGAGATGATGCGCGAGACGGGCTTTTGCTCCGGTATTGAGAATTATTCCAGGCATCTGACCGGGCTGAAGCCAGGGCAGGCGCCCCATACCTTGATAGACTATTTTCCGGATGACTTCCTCATGATGATCGACGAATCCCATATGACAATTCCGCAGGTGGGCGGCATGTACCATGGGGACCAGTCGCGGAAGTCTACGTTGGTGGAGTATGGGTTCCGCCTGCCTTCGGCAAAAGATAACCGTCCCCTTTCCTTTGAGGAATTTGAGAGTAAAATAGACCAGGTGCTATTTGTGTCCGCGACCCCTGGAAGTTATGAAGCAGACCATGAGATGCTCCGCGCAGAGCAGGTCATCCGTCCGACAGGGCTGTTGGACCCTGCGGTAGAGGTGCGCCCGGTGGAAGGGCAAATTGACGATCTGGTCGGCGAGGTCCATAAGGAAGTGAAAAAGAAAAACAAAATCCTGATCACGACGCTGACAAAGCATATGGCAGAGGATTTGACGGATTATATGAAGGAACTGGGGATCCGGGTGAAATACCTGCATTCGGATATTGACACACTGGAGCGGGCGGAAATTATCCGGGATATGCGGCTGGACGTTTTTGACGTCCTGGTGGGGATCAACCTTCTCAGGGAAGGGCTGGACATCCCGGAGATTACGCTGATTGCGATTCTGGACGCGGATAAAGAAGGGTTCCTCCGTTCAGAGACTGCTTTGATCCAGACGATTGGACGGGCGGCGAGAAATGTAGATGGGCATGTCATCATGTATGCGGACACCATGACGGATTCTATGAAACGGGCGATTGACGAGACGGATCGCAGGCGCGCCATCCAAAAGCGCTACAATGAAGAACATGGGATTACCCCGCAGTCCATCCAAAAGGGCGTCCGTGACTTGATCAGCATTTCCAGGAAAGCGGCGGCGGAAGAACTTCGCCTGGAAAAAGACCCGGAGTCTATGAGTGCGAAGGAACTGGAAAAATTGATGAAGGAATTGGAAAAGAGGATGAAAAAAGCGGCCGCGGAACTGAATTTCGAGGCGGCCGCAGAGCTGCGTGACAGGTTGATAGAACTGAAGAAGGCTTTACCATGATACAAAGAAGCAAAGAAAAAAAGTATATTACGATACGCGGGGCGAATGAACACAATTTAAAAAATGTTGACTTGCAGATACCCAGGGATGAGTTGGTGGTCCTGACGGGCATCAGCGGTTCCGGGAAATCTTCGCTGGCGTTTGATACGGTTTACGCGGAAGGGCAGCGGCGGTATATGGAGTCGCTGTCTTCTTATGCGAGGATGTTTTTGGGGCAGATGGAAAAGCCAAATGTCGAGAGCATCGAAGGGCTGTCCCCGGCCATATCCATCGACCAGAAATCGACGAACCGCAACCCACGTTCCACAGTTGGCACAGTGACGGAAATCTATGATTATCTGCGGCTTTTGTATGCAAGGATCGGCATTCCCCATTGCCCGTCCTGCGGACGCGAGATCAAAAAGCAGACGGTAGACCAGATGGCGGATCAGATTATGGGGCTGCCGGAACGCACGAGGATCCAGATCCTGGCCCCGGTTGTCCGGGGGCGGAAAGGTACTCACGCCAAGCTTCTGGAGCGGGCAAAAAAAAGCGGGTACGTCCGTGTCCGGGTAGACGGGAGCCTGTATGAGCTTTCCGAGGAAATCAAGCTGGATAAAAATATCAAGCACGATATTGAAATTGTGGTGGACCGGCTGGCCGTCAAAGAAGGGATCCAGAAGCGCCTGGCGGATTCGATTGAAAATGCGCTCAACCTGGCGGAAGGCTTGATGGTTGTAGACGTGATTGACGGGGAAGCAATCTGGTTTTCCCAGAGCTTTTCCTGTCCGGACTGCGGCATTAGCATTGATGAGATAGAGCCGCGTAGTTTTTCTTTCAACAATCCGTTTGGCGCATGCCCGGTCTGCGCGGGGCTGGGTTACAAAATGGAATTTGATGAAGACCTGATGATCCCGGACAAGCGGCTCAGTATTATGGATGGCGCGATCACCGTGACAGGATGGCAGTCCTGCACGGATAAGAAGAGCTTCACTTACGCGATTTTAGACGCACTTTCCAAGGAATACCATTTTTCCCTGGAAACCCCTTTTGGACAGTACCCAAAGGAGATACAGGATATCCTGATCCATGGGACGGGCGGAAAGGAAGTGAAAGTACACTATAAAGGACAGCGTGGGGAGGGCGTCTATGATGTGGCGTTTGATGGCCTTATCCGCAATGTTGAGCGCAGGTACCGGGAAACCGCTTCTGAGACGATGAAAGCGGAGTACGAGGAATTTATGCGGATCACACCTTGCCGGGAATGCGGCGGGCAAAGGTTAAAGCCTGGGGCGCTGGCGGTGACGGTCGGAGATAAAAATATTTATGAAGTAACAAACCTGTCGATTGATAACGTGTTAGCGTTTTTGCAAGGTTTAAAGCTCAGCAGCCAGCAGATGCTGATCGGAGGGCAGATTTTAAAGGAGATACAGGCAAGGACGCAGTTTTTGGTGGATGTAGGGCTGGACTACCTGACGTTGGCGCGCGCCACGGGTTCTTTGTCCGGCGGGGAAGCACAGAGGATCCGCCTGGCGACGCAGATTGGGTCTGGATTGGTCGGCGTGGCCTATATACTGGACGAGCCGAGCATCGGCCTCCATCAGAGGGATAATGGGAAACTGCTGGCTACATTAAAGCATCTGCGTGACCTGGGAAATTCTGTGCTTGTTGTCGAGCATGACGAGGAAACGATACGGGAAGCGGATTATATTATCGATGTAGGGCCAGGGGCGGGAGAACACGGCGGAGAAATCATTGCGGCCGGAACTGTGGATGATATCATAAAGAATAAGAATTCTATTACTGGCGCATACTTAAGTGGTAAAAGGAAAATACCGGTTCCCAAGAAGAGAAGCCGCCCTTCGGGGTGGATCAAGGTGACAGGCGCCCGGGAACATAACCTGAAAAATATCGATGTGGAAATCCCTTTAGGGGTGATGACCTGCGTGACCGGTGTTTCCGGATCGGGGAAAAGCTCACTTGTAAATGAAATCCTGTATAAACGCCTGGCGAGGGATCTGAACCGCGCGAGGGTCATCCCAGGGAAGCACAACGATGTCTTTGGCCTGGAGCAGTTGGACAAGGTGATTGCCATTGACCAGTCCCCGATCGGGCGGACGCCCAGATCCAACCCGGCCACTTACACCGGGGTATTCGACCTTATCCGGGATTTATTTGCGGCAACGGCCGACGCAAAAGCAAGGGGCTATAAAAAGGGAAGGTTCAGCTTCAATGTCAAAGGCGGGCGGTGCGAAGCCTGCGCCGGGGATGGCATCCTGAAGATTGAGATGCATTTCCTGCCGGATGTTTATGTACCTTGCGAGGTCTGCCATGGGAAGCGTTACAACCGGGAGACACTGGAAGTCAAATATAAAGGGAAGAATATCTATGATGTGCTGGAGATGACCGTGGAGGAAGCGCTGCGCTTCTTTGAAAACATACCGACGATCCGGAGGAAGATGGAGACGCTTTATGACGTAGGGCTTGGCTATATCCATCTGGGGCAGCCGTCCACGCAGCTTTCCGGCGGGGAAGCGCAGAGGATCAAGTTGGCGACGGAGTTGAGCAGGCGCGGAACAGGGAAGACCATCTACATCCTGGATGAACCGACGACGGGCCTGCATTTTGCGGATGTACACAGGCTGACAGAGATTTTGCGGAGGCTGGCTGCGGACGGCAATACAGTCATCGTCATTGAACACAATCTGGATGTGGTCAAGACGGCGGATTACATCATTGACATGGGGCCGGAAGGCGGCGATAAAGGCGGCACGGTCATTGCGAGAGGTACGCCGGAGGAAGTTGCGGAAAATCCGGTTTCCTACACGGGGCAGTATATAAAGGCAATGCTTTAGGAAGGGGGACAGTATGGCGCTTGATTTAGGGATCGATCTTGGGACAGCCAGCATCCTTGTCTACATCAAAGGCAAGGGTGTGATTTTGAAAGAGCCTTCCGTTGTGGCGTTTGACCGCGATACGAACACGGTGAAAGCCATTGGGGAGGAAGCGCGGCTGATGTTGGGTAGGACGCCGGGGAATGTGATCGCGATCCGCCCTTTAAGGAAAGGCGTGATTTCTGATTATACCGTTACAGAGCAGATGATTAAATATTTTGTGAAAAAATCATTAGGGCGGCGCTCTTTTAAAAAGCCAAAAATCAGCATCTGCGTCCCAAGCGGTGTGACGGAGGTGGAGAAAAAGGCAGTCCAGCAGGCTGCGTTCGCGGCGGGGGCGAGGGACGTGCGCCTGATCGAAGAGCCGGTCGCCGCTGCCATTGGCGCGGGGATTGATATCACAAAGCCGGTTGGGAATATGATTGTGGATATCGGGGGAGGCACTACGGACGTTGCGGTGATTTCCCTTGGAGGGACCGTTGTCAATACATCCCTGAAGCTTGCGGGGGATGATTTTGACGAGGCCATTATCCGGTACGTGCGCCGGAAACACAACCTTCTCATCGGCGACCGGACAGCGGAGGATATCAAGATCAGTATTGGGACGACTTACCAGATGATGGAAAACGACGTGATGGAAGTGCGGGGGAGGAACCTGATTACCGGGCTGCCGAAGACCGTGACAGTCACTTCTGCGGAGACGGAGGAAGCGCTCCGGGAAGTTTCTTTGCAGATTGTCGATGCGGTCGTCAACGTGCTGGAACGGACGCCGCCGGAGCTGTCGGCGGATATCCTGGACCGTGGGATCATGCTGACCGGCGGCGGGGCGCTGCTGCGCGGCCTGGAAGAGTTGATTGAAGAGAAAACCGGGATCAACACGATGACGGCGGACGACCCGATGCAGGTTGTAGCGGTTGGGACCGGGCAGTACGTGGAACTTACAGGGATGTAAAAACAATGGAGACCATAAAAGGCTATGTGGAACGCATTGTGTACCGGAATGATGAAAATGGGTATACAGTTTTTCAATTGAACCATGAGGATGGGGAAATGACCTGTGTGGGAAAGCTTCCGTTTGTGCAGGAAGGGGAGCTTTTGGAACTGACGGGCGGGTACAGTATGCATAAAGTTTACGGGATGCAGTTTTCCATCGTTTCCTCGAAAGTCTGTGAACCGGAGGATCTGACGTCCATGGAACGGTATCTTGGTTCCGGGGCGATTAAGGGAGTGGGGGCCGCCCTGGCGCGAAGGATTGTGAAAAAGTTTCGGGAAGATACTTTCCGCATCCTGGAGGAAGAGCCGGAACGGTTGGCGGAAGTGAAAGGGATCAGTGAGCGGAAAGCAAGGGAGATCGCGGTGCAGGCGGAGGAAAAAAAAGATATGCGCCAGGCGATGCTCTATTTGCAGAAATATGGGCTGTCGATTACGTTTGCCTCCCGGATTTACAAGCATTACGGGCAGAAAATCTATCATGTGATGGAAGAAAACCCCTACCAGCTTGCAGACGATATTCCGGGGATCGGTTTTAAGACGGCGGACGAAATCGCGGCGAGGGCAGGTATCCAGGCTGATTCGGATTTCCGTATCCGCAGCGGAATCTTATACACGCTGCTGCAGAGTGTCCATGCAGGGCATATTTATATGGATGAGGAAATGCTTCTCTACCGGACAGGGCAGCTTTTGGGGATCGAGATTGGCGATAGCAGTCCCTATTTGATGGATCTTTCCATAGAAAAGAAAATTGTCTGCAAAAAAGCCACGCGTCCGGAAACCGGGGAGATTTACACCCGCGTGTATGTCTCCCGTTATTATTACATGGAATTAAACACGGCGAAAATGCTGCATGACTTGAATGTCCGGGAGGAAGCTTCCGATGAGTTTTTGACGCGGCGGCTGCGTGAGATCGAGGCGGAGTCCGGCATGGAGCTGGATGAATTACAGCGGACAGCGGTCAAAGAGGCCATGCAGAATGGGATCACGATTGTTGCCGGAGGGCCGGGAACCGGAAAGACGACAACAATCAACGCAATGATCCAGTTTTTTGAGCATGAAGGGGCGGGGCTATCCCTTGCAGCCCCGACCGGCCGGGCAGCAAAGCGGATGACGGAGGCGACCGGATATGAGGCGCAGACCATCCACCGGCTTTTGGAAGTCGAAGGGGTTTTGGAGGAAGAAGGAAGAGGCGGCTTTGGGCGCAATGAAGAGAATCCGCTTGAAGCGGACGCGATTATCATTGACGAGATGTCTATGGTGGATCTGCCGCTTTTGTACGCGCTTCTCAGGGCGGTGCTGCCGGGAACGCGCCTGATCCTGGTCGGGGATGAGGATCAGCTTCCCAGTGTAGGCCCAGGGAGCGTGTTGAAGGATTTGATCCGTTCCGGGTGTTTTTCCGTGGTGAAGCTGACGAAAATCTTCCGGCAGGCGGGGGAGAGCGATATCGTTGTGAACGCCCACAAGATCAACCGTGGGGAAACGGTGGCATTGGATAACCGGAGCAAGGATTTTTTCTTCCTGGAAAGGCAGGAGCCGGATGCCATTATCCGGGTGCTTTTGACATTGATCCAAAAGAAACTCCCCAAATATGTCGATGCGGACAGCTTTGACATCCAGGTCCTGGCTCCTATGAGGAAAGGGAATCTGGGCGTAGAGCGGTTAAACCAGATTTTACAGAAATATTTGAACCCTCCTGCGCCGGGGAAACAGGAAAAAGAACTCCATGGCCGCATGTTCCGCGAGGGGGATAAGGTGATGCAGGTGAAAAACGATTACCAGCTTGAATGGGAGATCACGACCAGCTATGGGCTTGCGGTGGATAAAGGCACAGGTGTTTTCAACGGTGATATCGGGACAGTCCAGGAGATCAATACATACGAAGAAACGGTGACGGTAGAGTATGAGGAACACCGGCTGGTCCATTATCCTTTTGGGCTTGCGGAGGAACTGGAGCACGCCTATGCTATCACGATACATAAAGCGCAGGGGAGCGAGTACCCGGCGGTTGTCATCCCTCTTCTGGCGGGGCCGCGCCAGCTTTATAACCGGAATCTTTTATATACTGCCGTGACACGGGCCAAACGTTGTGTTATACTGGTTGGGAGTGGCGAAGTGGTTCAAGGGATGATACAAAACAACCATGAGCAGGCAAGGAATACCAGCCTGTCAGAGCGGATCCGTGAATGTTGTTTATGAAAATCAGTCCGATTTTATGGCCGGAGATCTGTCCTTTTTGCGGGAGGGTTTTTTCAGGGGGCGTCTGCCCGAATTGCCGCAAGGTGATTGACCGGCTTCTCTTCCGGGAACCGAGATGTATGTGCTGCGGAAGGACAGTCCGCTATGCGGAGCAGGAGTATTGCCCGGAGTGCCAAAAAGCGTCCCATGTATTTGACCAGGGACTGCCCCTCTGGGCCCATCAAAAGCCTGTCAGCTCATCTATTTATCAGTTCAAGTTCCACAACCTGAGATCCTTTGCGCCTTGCTATGCCGGGGAAATCCTGGATGAACACGGAAAACGTCTGCAAAGCTGGCGGGTTGGCCTTTTTCTTCCGATCCCGCTCCACCCAAAACGGAGGAGGCTGAGAGGCTACAACCAGGCGGAACTTTTGGCGGCGGAGCTTGGGAAGCGTCTGGGGATCCCGATGGAAAGCGAAGTGGTTTTGCGCAGGAAAGCGACGGTTCCCCAGAAAGACCTGGACCCGAAGAAACGGAAACAGAATCTGGCCGGTGCGTTTGCAATGAAGAGGCGGGATGTGCCAAAAGTGAAGGGGAAAAACGTCTGCCTGGTGGATGATATCTATACGACCGGAAGCACGATGGACGCAGTCTCGGAGGTGCTGAGGGAAGCGGGGGCAAAAAGAGTGTATTTCCTGACCCTCAGTGCAGGGAATTATTTATAGACGCCCGAAATGCCCGCCGGGGCTGCGCATGGATTTGCGGGAGGGGAGCCCCATGCGGCGGATTGTGCCATGATGCAGGAAATTGGGGCTTGCGATAAAGAAACTCGGCGGCGCTAAGCTCGGGAAAACCTCGCTAACGCTAAGTGCCGCCGGGTACATTCAACTAAGCTTTGTCACGCCCTACCGGGCGTGACAAAGCCAGTTTCATAGTAAATAGTAAATGGAAGCAACGGGGCTCGAACCCGTGACCTCTCGCGTGTGAGGCGAACGCTCATCCCGGCTGAGCTATGCTTCCATGTC
>CAZYVA010000053.1:0-13854 GCA_964650695.1 uncultured Dorea sp.
AGATTCCACACGGATCCGGATTTTATTTGTCCTGTTTGAGTCCGAAGTCTGTGTATGCGACCTGGCGGAAGCCTTGCAGATGACCCAGTCCGCGATTTCCCACCAGCTTCGGATTTTGAAACAGAGCAAGCTGGTGAAAAACCGGCGGGAAGGGAAATCGGTTTTTTATTCCCTGGCGGATGACCATGTGCGTACGATCATTAACCAGGGGATGGAGCATATAGAGGAAGAACCGACGCCATGAAGTTCGGCTTACTGTTGCTGAGTATATGATTTCTGGTTAAACAATGGTTCAAGCGTATCTGCGTGCTGCCTGAAAATTTCAAGCAGATATTTATCCCAATGACGCGCATCCTGTCCTTCATCGCCAAAGACATAGTCTTCCTGGCCGTAGTCGATGACATCAAAGCCCGGCATAGCCTTGCTTGCGCCATCGGTGCGGTAGGCTGCGGCATCTGCCAGGGAGAAGGAAACGGTGCCGTCCACGTAGCTGACCCAACCGCTCAGGTCGGCGCCGGTAGCCTCCTCGGCAGCGCCATTTTCTGTCTGTTTAGCTGCCTTGGGTTTTGTGATGCTGGCAGCGCTTTCTGCATACGTGCCGTACATTTGATCCAGATACAGGCTGAAGGAATCACCCAGGATTTCATTCGGGACATGACCGCCATTCCACTGCCATTCAATTTCGGCATCCACGCCGCTGTCCAGCCAGGCGATTTGCAGGTTCAGGGAGTTGAACATGGACATATCGCCCTCCGATGCGCCCATGAGGATTTTTGCCCAAGTGGGGTCATCGGTAGCATCTGCCCCGATGTAGTTTAACGGATTGTACAGCTCCACGATATTATTTCCATACTCGTCGCCGGCATATACATCCTCAATGTCTGTTTGATAGGCTTCAACCATTTCCTCATAAGTGGAATAGTTGGCGGAATCGCTGCTGCCGGAGGCAGATTGGGTTGTCCCGGTATCCGGTGTGCCTGCGATGCCACCCATGCCGCTGGCATTGTCATCGGACTGGGCATCGCCGCCCATGTCACCGGGAAGCGCTCCTTCGGGGTGTCCCCGCATGGCCTTGCCAGGGCCGCCGTCCGTGCCGTCAGGCTGTTCCCCATCCGGAAGCTTTCCCGCAGTCCTGCCGCGAGCGCCGTCCATGCCAGGCTGTTCCCCATCGGGAAGCTCTCCCATACCGCCGCTGGCGGTTGCGGTGTACAGACCGGCGACGAACTTTTCAGCCTTATCCTCGGTACTCATGGCAGCCACGTTTTCGTCAGACATGGCGCTGCCGTCCTCATTGAACCAGGTCCAATCTTCGGTGTAATCCAGGTTATCCAGATACCACTGGAGATCCTGCGTGAATTCGGCAAGATACAGGTCGAGGTAAGAACCATAGTATCCATTAGTTTCAGGATGCGCTTCCGTGTCGTATCCAATCGTCAAGGCAACAGTGGAATTCTGTTCGCCGTCCCCGTCCAGATCAAAACCGGCTGCGGATTCCTCCACGCTTAGATCTTGCCCGTTGATATATTCCATGTAGCTTTCGGACAGGTATTCGGCAAGCTGTGCCTGGAAGGAAGAACCGAAGCTGTAATCCGTATCCAGATCGTATTCAAAAGCCAGGGACATATCCGCCTCGTACAGGGGAGTGATGGCGGAGTAGGCGATGCAGCCCCAAGCGCCGTCAGAAATCTCATAATCCTCACCGTCGATGGTAACGGTCGTGGAGTAAGCGCCGTCCTCCTCCTTGTAAACGCCCACCGCACCGGCTTCGATCTGGTAATCGTAAAAATCGGGATTGTTGCCGGTTGCCGCAAACATGACGGCATGTGCGCCGCCGCCGGAGCCGCCGGTGGCGACAAAGGCATCCACGTTACCCGGCAGATTGCCCAGCAGGATGTTGTATTTTACAAAACGGGCAGCGGCTTTCTGGTCTGCCAAACAGGACGGGGCGTCGCCGGTATAGTAGGTGTCGCCGTCCTCATTGGTGGCCGTACTCTGCTTGCCACGGTTGCCGCAGGACACATTGATATATCCATCCGATGCATGGGAGGTGGATGCTGTGGCGCTGCTCATCTCGCTATAGCCGGCGGCGCCAGTGTTCAAAATGACGGGAGCCGTAGCTGCGGTGTAAACCTGTCCGTTGGAACTGACGATCTGTGCCTCGTCATCAACGACTAAGCTGCCCCCTGCGGTGCCGGACGTCTCATCGGCGGCACCATCGCCATCCGTATCAATGCCAGCGACATAAGCGCCCGGAACGCAGACCGATACGCCCTGGTAATCGGGCAGTTCGGGGTATGCCACGGCTGACACGACGCCCAATACCCAGGCATCCGCGTCCTCGGAATAAGTCCATTCCTGCTCCTCATTATTGGCAAGATCCAATATATCCTCGATGTATGCTTTCGCATCATTGTCTCCGGTCGTCCCTTCTGCCGACGTGCTTCCGCTTTTTGTATTGTCCGTCTGCGCATTGTTCTGGGAGCAGGCACACAAACCGGCTACCATTGCAAAGGAAAGAAACAGCGCACCTATTTTTTTGCTTCGCATGAAAAACTCCTCCTGCTTTAAAAGCTGCGCGGCCAGCCCCATCCGGGTGTCCGCCGCAATTTCGAAGCCATTCATCCCTGGGAACATCACATCTTGATTCGTTGATTTGGCTCCGGTATCATCATAACATATCAATGCCCCGCTGGTTTCCTTTCTTTCAGATTTTTCACTGACAAAATCCGCATAAAGAAAATACATTGCCCCGGAGCAAAAAAGTATATGCCCCGAAGAATCCTGCTACTTTCGCATATGCTCCTCGCTCTTATCTGGCAGTCGGCTTTATATCGGTATCTTATCTTTCTTTCATACAGGCTTCCACAAATCCCTTAAATAAGGGGTGGGGGCGGTTGGGCCTTGATTTCAGTTCCGGGTGCGCCTGGGTGGCGACAAACCACGGGTGCGATGGGATCTCGATCATTTCAACGATCCGCCCGTCCGGGGAAAGGCCGGAGAGCAGCATCCCGTGTTCTTCCAGGGCATCCCGGTAGTCGTTGTTGACTTCGTAGCGGTGGCGGTGGCGTTCCTCGATCCGCTCTTTTTTGTAGAGGCTGTACGCGATGGAACGCTTGTCCAGCACGCAAGGGTAAGAGCCAAGCCGCAAGGTCCCGCCGATATCTTCAATTCCGATCTGGTCCGGCATGATATGGATCACGGGATGGGTCGTGTCGGGGTAGAATTCCATGCTGTGGGCATCGTGGTAGCCGACGACATTTTGGGCAAATTCCACGATGGCCATCTGCATCCCCAGGCAGAGTCCAAGGAACGGGACGCCTTTTTCCCGCGCGTAACGGATAGCGCGGATTTTCCCGTCGATGCCGCGCTTCCCAAATCCGCCGGGTACGAGGATCCCATCTACATCCTGGAACAATTCTTCTGTATTTTCCTCCGTGACCGATTCGGAGTCGATCCATTTGATATTGACCGTCGCACGGTTGTAAATGCCGCCGTGCTTTAAGGCTTCGACGACGCTGATATAAGCGTCATGGAGCTGGATATATTTTCCGACAAGCGCTACCGTGACTTCGGTAGTCGGGTTTTTCAGGTAATCCACCATTTCCGTCCAGTCCTTTAGATCCGGCTCCGGGCATTCCAGCTTCAGGCACTCGCATACTACCTGGGCCAGGCGTTCTTTTTCCATGGCGAGCGGGGCTTCGTAGAGATGCTCCACGTCCAGGTTTTGCAGGACGCGGCTGGCCGGGACGTTGCAGAACAAGGCGATCTTTTCCTTGATCCCCAGGTTCAGCGGATACTCGGAACGGCAGACCAGCACGTCCGGCCAGATCCCCATTCCCTGCAGGTCTTTGACGCTGGCTTGTGTCGGCTTCGTTTTCATTTCCTGGGAAGCGCGCAGATAAGGGATGAGGGTCACATGGATCAAGATGACGTTGTCATGCCCTTTCTCATGCTGGAATTGGCGGATAGCTTCCAGGAACGGCTGGCTTTCGATATCCCCTACGGTCCCGCCGACTTCGATAATGGCGATCTCCGTTTTTTTGGCAGCGGGGTTGCGGTGGAAACGGCTCTTGATCTCATTGGTGATATGCGGGATGACCTGGACGGTCCCTCCGCCAAAATCCCCGCGCCGTTCTTTCTGAAGGACGGACCAGTAAATTTTGCCGGTCGTGACGTTGGAATGTTTCGTCAGGCTTTCATCGATAAACCGTTCATAATGGCCCAGGTCCAAATCCGTCTCCGCGCCATCATCGGTGACAAAAACCTCCCCGTGCTGCACCGGGTTCATGGTTCCGGGGTCAATGTTAATGTAAGGGTCAAATTTCTGCATGGTCACTTTATAGCCGCGCGCCTTTAACAGGCGTCCGAGCGACGCTGCGGTAATGCCCTTCCCCAATCCGGACACGACCCCTCCGGTAACAAATACATACTTGACTGACATAGCTGCCTCCTTTATTTGCCGGCCATCCGTGGCTTTTTTTGAAAAAACATGGACGGTAGCTGCTAAAAATCCTGACTACAAGTATACTACAACTGAAAGCAGGTTTACAATCTTTTCATAATGTTTTTGTTGATTTTAAAGTGACCTGTCCGTATAATTGAAAGCGTGGGACAGGAGGAGAAGCATGGAGAATCAGAATCATAATAACCGGGATCATAAGAACTCCAACCAAAATTGGAACCAGGGTTTTTCTTTTGTTATATTAGTGACATTGATCACGTCGATCATGGTATTGGCTTTGTATACCATGAGGGACACCACCGGGACGAATGACGAGATTACCTACGATGAATTCCTTTCGATGGTGGACAAGGATCAAGTGGAAGAGGTTGAAGTACAAAGCGACCGGATCGTCATTACGGAAAAGAAAAAAAAGAAAAGCGCTCCGACAGTGCAGTACTACACCGGGTTGATGAATGACCCGGAGCTGGCGGACCGGCTGGAAAAAGCGGGCGTTAAATTTTCCAAGGAGATACCGGACACCACGTCGGGGCTGATCCTTGAAATCCTTATGACGTTCCTGCCGATCGCGGTCATCGTAGGTTTTTTTGTCTGGATGACGCGGCGGATGTCGAAGGGCGGCGGCCTGATGGGCATTGGGCGGAGCAACGCGAAAATGTATGTGGAAAAGAGGACCGGCGTGACTTTCATGGATGTCGCGGGGCAGGACGAGGCGAAAGAGTCCTTGCAGGAGGTTGTGGATTTCCTGCACAATCCGGGGAAATACACCAGCGTGGGCGCAAAGCTTCCAAAAGGCGCGCTCCTGGTCGGGCCTCCGGGAACCGGGAAAACTTTGCTGGCAAAGGCGGTCGCGGGGGAAGCGAAGGTTCCTTTTTTCTCCCTGAGCGGGTCGGCGTTTGTGGAAATGTATGTCGGCGTCGGGGCGTCCCGTGTGAGGGATTTGTTTAAGCAGGCGCAGCAGATGGCCCCGTGTATTATCTTTATCGATGAGATTGACGCGATTGGGAAAAGCCGGGACAACCAGCTTGGGAGCAATGATGAAAGGGAGCAGACCTTAAACCAGCTTTTGGCGGAAATGGATGGTTTTGAGAGCAATGCGGGGCTGGTACTCCTGGCGGCGACGAACCGTCCGGAGATCCTGGATCCGGCGTTGCTGCGGCCGGGCAGGTTTGACCGGAGGATCATTGTGGAAAAGCCGGACCTGAAGGGCAGGGTGGACGTCCTGAAAGTCCATTCCAAGGATGTAAAGATGGATGAGACGGTGGATTTGGACGCGATTGCCCTCGCGACTTCCGGGGCGGTCGGTTCCGACCTTGCCAATATGATCAATGAGGCTGCGATCAACGCGGTAAAAAATGGGAGGCAGGCCGTCGGGCAGGAGGATTTGTTTGAAGCGGTGGAAGTGGTGCTGGTCGGGAAGGAAAAGAAAGACCGCATCATGAGCCAGGAGGAACGGAAGATCGTCTCCTACCATGAAGTCGGCCATGCGCTTGTCAGCGCGCTCCAGAAGGACGCGGAGCCGGTGCAGAAGATCACGATCGTGCCGCGCACGATGGGCGCGCTTGGATATGTGATGCAGACCCCGGAGGAAGAAAAGTTCCTGAATACGAAAAAGGAACTGGAAGCGATGCTGGTGAGCGCTTTGGCGGGCCGCGCTGCGGAAGAGATCGTGTTTGACACGGTGACGACGGGAGCGGCAAATGACATTGAGAAAGCGACGAAAATCGCGAGGGCGATGGTGACGCAGTACGGCATGAGCGGGCATTTTGGCCTGATTGGCCTGGAATCGATCCAAAACCGTTACCTGGACGGGCGCGCGGTGATGAACTGCGGCCAGGAGACGGCTTCGGAGATAGACCAGGAAGTGATGAAGCTGTTAAAGGATGCCTATGAGCAGGCCAAGGCGCTTCTTTCAGAGCATCGGAAATCCCTGGATGAGATCGCGGATTTCCTGATCAAGAAAGAGACGATCACCGGCAAGGAATTTATGGAGATTTTCTACCGGTCGGAAGGGATCGACCCGGAAGAAAAGGAGAAAAAAGAGCCGGAACAGAGGATTGCAATGAATGCGGTTCCGGAACAGAAAGAGGAGCATGTTTGATATCCAGGAGGAACTGAAAAAGCTGCCGGGGAGCCCTGGGGTTTACCTGATGCACGACGAGACGGACGCGGTCATCTATGTCGGAAAGGCCGTCAGCCTGAAAAACAGGGTGCGGCAGTATTTCCAGGACAGCAGGAATAAAGGCGCGAAAATCGAGCGGATGGTCGCGCATATACGGAGATTTGAGTACATCATCACGGATTCGGAACTGGAAGCGCTTGTACTGGAGTGCAACCTGATTAAGGAGCACCGTCCGAAGTACAATACCATGCTGATGGATGACAAGGCGTATCCATTCATCAAGGTGACGGTGGAGGAGGATTACCCAAGGGTCCTTCTGGTGCGGAAGATCGCGAAGGACCGGTCCCGTTACTTTGGCCCCTATACGAGCGTGGGCGCGGTCAAGGATACGATCGAGCTGATCAGGAAAATCTACAAGCTCAGGAACTGCCGGCGCAAGCTCCCAAGGGATACCGGCCTGGAGCGTCCATGCCTGAATTACCATATCCATCAATGCAGCGCCCCTTGCCAGGGGTATATCTCAAAGGAAGAATACCGGAAATCGGTAGAAGAAGTATTGCGTTTTTTAAGCGGCAACTATGAACCCGTGTCCAAGAAGCTGGAACGGAAGATGCAGGAGGCCGCGGAAAAACTGGAGTTCGAGAAAGCCGCGGAGTACCGGGAACTGCTTTTCAGCGTCCAAAAGACCGCGCAGAAACAGAAAATCACGGATACCGCCGGGGACGACAGGGATGTGCTGGCGGCGGCCGCCGACGGCGAGGATGCCGTTGTGCAAGTGTTTTTTGTCCGGGACGGGCGGTTGATCGGCCGGGATCATTTCTATCTCCGGATCGACAGGGAAGAGAGCCGGAAGGAGATCCTGTCCAGTTTTGTCAAACAGTTTTATGCCGGGACCCCATACATCCCTTCGGAACTGATGCTCCCGGAGGAAATCGAGGATCAGCCTTTAGTGGAAGAATGGCTGACAAAAAAGCGCGGGCGCCGGGTGCGTCTGCGTGTCCCAAAGCGGGGGACAAAAGAAAAGCTTGTGGAGCTGGCGGGGCAGAATGCCCAGATGGCGCTGGACAGGGATAAGGAACGGATCAAACGGGAGGAAGGGCGCACCATCGGGGCCGTGAAAGAGATCGGGAAGCTTCTGGGCCTTGGGCGGATCGAGCGGATGGAAGCCTTTGATATCTCCAACACGAGCGGTTTTTCTTCTGTTGGCTCTATGGTTGTCTACGAACGCGGGAAGCCAAAGCGGAGTGATTACCGGAAGTTTAAGATCAAAGGTGTGCAGGGCCCGGACGATTATGCCAGCATGGAGGAAGTACTCACAAGACGTTTTGAACACGGCTTGCGGGAGCGGGAGGAGGGCAAAGAAACGGGAGGTTTTACCGCGTTTCCGGATCTGATCTTGATGGATGGCGGAAAAGGGCAGGTAAACGCCGCCCTTGCAGCGCTGGGCAAGCTGCGCCTGTCGATCCCGGTCTGCGGCATGGTGAAAGATGACCATCACCGGACGCGGGGGCTGTATTACCAAAATGTGGAACTGCCGATCGATAAAGATTCCGAAGGGTTCCGCCTGATCACCCGGATCCAGGACGAAGCGCACCGTTTTGCCATTACGTTCCACCGGCAGCTCCGGGGACAGAGCCAGGTTCATTCTGTACTGGATGATATACCGGGGGTGGGCCCGGCAAGGCGCAAGGATTTGATGCGCAGTTTTGAAAGCCTGGACGCACTCCGCGCCGCCTCCGTAGAAGAATTAAAAGCGCTCCCTTCCATGAATCAAAAATCAGCGGACGCGGTATACCGGTTTTTCCACGATCAATCCGGACATTCCTCTGCGGATGGATGTGCCGGGGCATGAAAGGAGGCATAGGACGAGATTACCATGAATGGGGTTAGTTTGCGAAAAATTATTGAAAAAATGAACTTAAAAGTATTGACAACGGAACTGGACCTGTCCGACAAGCAGATCAAAACATCGGAAGTCAACCGTCCAGCCTTGCAGTTGTCAGGGTTTTTCGAGCATTTTGCTTCCGAGCGGATCCAAATCATCGGCCATGTCGAATACTCCTATCTGGAGACCATGGAAAACAGCCGGAGAAAGCAGATCTATAAGGAACTCCTTTCTTACGGCATCCCTTGCCTGATTTTCTGCCAGGATCTTCAGCCGGATGCTATGCTCCTGGACCTGGCCGCCAGGGCGGACGTGCCGGTGTTCGGCACGGAGCAGCCAACATCCCAGTTCATGTCGGAGATTATCCGCTGGCTGAATGTGGAGCTGGCGCCCTGTATTTCTATCCATGGAGTCCTGGTGGACGTATACGGGGTCGGCGTACTGATCACAGGGGAAAGCGGCATCGGCAAAAGCGAGGCGGCGCTGGAACTGATCAAGCGGGGACACAGGCTTGTCAGCGATGATGTGGTGGAGATCCGAAAGGTCAGCGATGAGACGCTGGTAGGCCGGGCGCCGGATATCACGAAGCATTTTATTGAGCTTCGCGGGATTGGGATCATCGATGTGAAAAACCTTTTCGGCGTGCTAAGCGTCCGGGAAACCCAGGGGATCGAACTTGTCATCACCCTGGAAGAGTGGGATAAAGAAAAAGAATACGACCGGCTTGGCCTGGAAGAGCAGTACACGGAATTCCTGGGCAATAAAGTGGTCTGCAATATCCTTCCGATCCGGCCGGGCCGAAACGTCGCGCTGATCGTTGAGACGGCCGCCATCAACCACAGGCAGAAAAGCATGGGTTATAACGCCGCGCAGGAGCTGTACCGCAGGGTACAGGAAAACCTGGCGAAGAAACCATTCACAGAAGATAGAGACGGACAGGAGAGAGGAAAATGAAATATTGTTTTGGCGTGGACGTCGGGGGGACGACGGTTAAAATGGGCCTGCTCCAGGCGGACGGGACGATGGTGGAAAAGTGGGAGATCCCGACCCATACGGAAAATTATGGGGAGAAGATCCTTTCAGACATTGCGGGTTCCTTAGAAGAAAAGCGGAAAGCGCATGGGATCAAAACAGAAAAGATCATTGGGGTTGGGATCGGCGTACCGGCCCCGGTAAAGCCAGACGGGATCGTGCAGAATACCGCGAACCTTGGCTGGGGATACAGGGAGGTGAAGCGGGAATTAGAGGAAATGACCGGTTTTACCGTAAAAGTGGGGAACGATGCAAATATGGCGGCCCTTGGAGAAATGTGGATGGGGGCCGGGAAAGGGCAGAGGGACTTGATCATGGTAACGCTTGGCACGGGTGTCGGCGGCGGCGTCATCGTAGATGGGCGTCCCATAGCGGGAAGCCATGGGGCGGGCGGCGAGATCGGGCATATCTGCGTCAATTACACGGAGGAAGATACCTGCGGCTGCGGAAACCGGGGTTGCCTGGAGCAGTATGCATCCGCAACCGGGATTGCAAGGCTCGCCCGGATGCGGCTTGTGAAAAACGAGGACGCATCGGCCCTGCGGAAGTGCCCCATCGATGAAATCAGCGCAAAAACGGTTTTTGACGCATTAAAACACGGGGATAAGCTCGCGGAGGAAGTGGTGGAGGAATTTGGCAGATATTTAGGGTACGCCATGGCGAACATCGCGGTCGTGACAGATCCGGCAGTCATTGTCATCGGCGGCGGCGTCTCAAAGGCCGGTGAGATCCTTCTTAGCTACATTGAAAAAAACTACCGGGAGAAAGCTTTTTTCACAGGCAAGCAGACCAAATTCATCCTGGCGGAGCTGGGGAATGACGCCGGGATCTACGGGTGTGCTAAGATGGCGCTGGAAGACGGTGCGGCCTAAGGATCTCCTGTGTCCGGCCATCCATTTTTATAAACCAGCATTCTCCGGATTCCGTCAGCCGGGCCTGTCCGTTTGTGGCTTCGGTGATTTCATCTTTTAAGGAGGGGAGCTGGCTGCAGGCAACGCAGACGTGGAGGACTGCTTCGTCCGTATAGTCCGTGCCGGAAGGAACGATGCCGCGTTTCGCAAGCAGATATTGTATTTTCCCAAGCCCGGTATAGCTGGTAAGGATTTCCAATTTGACGCCGTGGATCTCCGGGAGGATGACGGAGGCGGCAAGCCCCGCTTTCGCGGCGGAGGAATAGGCGCGGACAAGTCCCCCCGTCCCTAGCAGCGTGCCTCCGAAATAGCGCGTCACGACAATGATGCCATTGTGTATCCCGGCCCCGGCCAGCGCTTCTAAAATCGGCTTTCCTGCAGTCCCGCCCGGTTCCCCGTCGTCGCTGCAGCGGACCCATTCGTTTTGCCCCCCGATCCGGCAGGCAAAGCAATGATGCCGGGCATTCCAGTGCTTTTTCCGCACGGATTCCAGGAACGCAAGCGCGTCCTCTTCGGAGGCGGCGGGGGAGGTCTGCGCGATGAACCGCGATTTTTTCTCCACCACTTCCGCTTCCCCGCCCTGATAAATCATCCGAATCTCTTCCTCCATAGCCCAATCCTCCTCATTTTCGTCCGGACAGTTCCGAAATCGGACCCTAAACGATACAATATGGTCCCTTCCACTATACCTGATTTCTTAAAATTTTCCTAGTAAAATGTGAAGATTTTACTTTTCGCCTTTATTTTAAACGGCTTGTTTGCTATAATGTGCACGACAGCAATGGACTTGCGGTGTACCGGCGGATCCGTTTTACCGCAGGCGTCTGTCACAGAAAAGCAGGAATCCACCCGGTAAAGCGCCGGGAAGTCGGTTTCATCTATGATTAAGGGGAGACAGAATTTCATGAATTATGGTAAAAGAAAAGCCATCCAGCAGCATAAAAGGATAGCGTCAAAATCCGCTATGCAAGGGAAGCGGATCGGGATCCGTTTTTTGAAGGCTCTTATTATTCTTGTCATTGCAGCCGGTGTAGCTGGCGTAGCGGCCGCCGGTATGTTCTGTAAAAAGATCATTGACGGGGCGCCGGATATTTCCGCGGCTGATGTGAAGCCGCAGGGCTATACGACTTTTGTCTACGCGGACGATGGGGAGACGCAGATCGAGCAGTTTGTTGCTTCTGGCTCCAACCGTGTCTACAAATCCATCAGCGAGATGCCGGAATACCTACAGCATGCGTTTGTCGCGATCGAGGATGAGCGTTTTTACGAGCATAACGGCATTGACATGCAGGGCATCTTACGCGCCGCGGTCGCGACCCTGCAGGGGCGGACCCAGGGCGCCAGCACATTGACGCAGCAATTGATCAAAAACAATATTTTCCCGAATTTTACGCAGGAAGAGACTTTTTACGACAAGCTTCAGAGGAAGATCCAGGAGCAGTACCTGGCAGTCCAGATTGAAAAGCAGATGAGTAAGGATGAAATCCTGGAAGCCTACCTGAATACCATCAACCTTGGGCAGAACTGCCTGGGGGTGCAGGCGGCCGCTGTACGGTATTTTAATAAAGACGTCTCGGAGCTTACCCTGTCGGAATGCGCGGTGCTTGCCGGTATCACCCAAAGCCCATCCAACCTAAACCCCGTCACAAACCCGGAGAAGAACAGTGAAAGGCGGGATAAGGTGCTTGACAATATGCTGGATCAAGGGTATATCACACAGGCGGATCATGACGAGGCGGAAGCGGATGATGTGTACGCCCGTATCCAGCAGACGAACAGTACAGCCGAAAAGGAATCGCCGTATTCTTATTTTGTGGATGCTTTGAGCGACCAGGTCCTGGAAGATCTGCAGGATCAGCTTGGCTACAGCGAGTCGCAGGCGTACAATGCGCTTTACAGCGGAGGGCTGAGCATCTATACAACACAGGACATGGACATCCAGGCCATCTGTGACGAAGAGATGAATGATGAGGACAATTATCCCTATAATGTGACATACGGGCTGGACTACGCATTGACCGTGACCCGTGCGGACGGAAGTATTGACAACTATGGCTCCGGGCATATCAAAAACTATGTGAAGAAAAAATACGGGAACAGCCAAGGGCTCCTGTATTCCAGTAAAGACGAAGCGAAAAAAATGATCAAAGAGTGGAAAAAGACCATTGCCAAAGACGGGGATGTTTACGACCAGGTGTACCATCTTTCCCCGCAGCCGCAGGCTTCCGTCACCATTATCGACCAGACGAACGGGCAGATCAAAGCCATGGTAGGCGGACGAGGCAAAAAGTCTGGAAGTATGAGCCTGAACCGCGCATACAAAGGGGCCAAGCGCCAGCCGGGTTCCACGTTCAAGATACTGGCGGCTTATGCGCCTGCGATCGACGCCTGCGATAAGAATCTGTCAACGATCGTGCGCGATGAACCTTATGAGACGGAAAATGGAAAGAAAATCCAGAATGCAAGCAGCAGCTACAAAGGGAACGTGACATACCGGACGGCCATCGCCAACTCTATCAATGTCTGCGCGGTGAAGGTCAGTGAAGAGATCACGGAGGAACTGGGGTTTGAATATGTAGAAAAGTTCGGGATCACTACGCTGGTCGATAATAAAGAGATCAACGGGAAGGTTTATACCGATATTACCCCAACGCTGGCTCTGGGCGGACTGACAGACGGCGTCTACAATTACCAGCTCTGCGCTGCTTATGCAAGTATCGCGAATGCCGGTATCTACAATAAACCAACCATGTACACGAAGATCCTCGACCATGATGGGAACCTGCTGCTGGATGGGGCGGGCGAGACACACAGGGTCATCGAGGAAAATACGGCGGCCCAGTTAGTGAGCGCCCTACAGACGGTGGTTGAGGAAGGGACAGGCGTGAGCGCACAATTGGACAATATGGCCGTGGCAGGGAAAACAGGCACGACAACATCCAATAAAGATGTATGGTTTGTCGGGTTCACGCCCTACTATACGTGCGCGGTATGGGGCGGCTATGATGACAATAAGGAGCTTGGGAGCGATACGGCTTTCCGGTTCCGTATCTGGACCGGCATTATGGAGCGTGTCCATGAAAACCTGGAATATATGGATTTTGATATCCTTTCCGGCCTGGAAGAGGTGTCCATTTGTGAGGAAACCGGGCTGCTCGCCCGTTCCGGCTGCCCTGCGGTGAAAGAATACCTTCTGGCTGACCAGATCCCGGATGAATACTGCAGCGGGCATGGTTATTCGTATCATGATTATGACTATAGTGACGACGTCAGTGATGATGACAGCGATGAGGAAGAGTCTGAGGATGACGGGTCCGAGGAAGATATAACCGGCGGCACGACGGGCGGCGATACGACGGGCGGCACAACGGGCGGCGATACAACCGGCGGTACGACCGGCGGCACGACCGGCGGCACGACGGGCGGCGATACGCCCGGCGGC
>CAZYVA010000054.1:0-13718 GCA_964650695.1 uncultured Dorea sp.
CCAAGCCGCAGACCGCCTTCCTTGAAGGCTCTATGCCGCTTCGCGTCATATGTCTGGGGCTGTAAGGGGAGGTTCCTGCTTCGCAGTCCGATATGAAATAGATGCACAGCCTCTTACGTGCAAGCACGACGAGTCCGTGCATCTATTTCATATCCGCCGTGAATCGTAACATCGTGACAGAAAGTTATAAAGAAAATAAAAAAAACAGTGGATTTCATGCGGGAAGATGTGTTATAGTAAATAAGCGGTAGCGCATGGGGCATTGGCGAAGTTGGGATCGCGCCACATTCGCATTGTGGAGGCCACGGGTTCGAATCCCGTATGCTCCAGTTCAAAGAGCCTGACGTGTCAGGCGGGATTTATTATACAGCATAGGGTCATTTATGCGGCTGGGTTTTATATTGCTTGTATAGGTTCCGCTCGGCGCGTCAGTTTGCTTTCTGCACATGCAATGACTGACATGGGTTTCCTGGGACGAATAGGAATAAGGTTATATCAACAGGATGGGAAATAGCATGAATAAGATAATTCTGGTAGGTAAATTAAACGAAGTGACAAAAGAGATCAGCGAATACCTCTCCGAGACGTACCATGTGCAGCTTTGTTCCGCAAACCCCGAAGTTTTAAAAGGGATGCTGAGGCTGACAGAACCGGATATTGTGATCGTGTCATTGCTGGAGATTTCGCTGGCGGCGAAGGATATCGTAGATTTGCTGGCGGCGCAGTTCAAGCCGGCGCCTGTTATTATCATCGGCGGGAAAGAGGATGCGTCGAAGATGGCGGACAGAGGGCTTCTGGCGGACGGCTGGATCACGTTCCTGTACCGGCCGGTCAAGGCGGAACAGATTGCCGTGTGCGTGTCGAAGATCCTCAACCCTTACGGGGGCGTGAAAAAGGAAAAGGTAAAAGAAAGGAAAGAAGAGAAAAAAACGATCCTGGTCGTGGATGACAGCCCGATGTTTTTACGTTCCATCCGCGCGGTCCTGATAAAAAAATATGACGTGATGTTTGCCACTTCGGGCCCGCTTGCCATCGCGTCCATCGCAAAAAAGAAACCGGATTTGATCCTGTTGGATTATGTGATGCCGGTATGCGATGGGGCGCAGACGATGAAGATGCTCAAGTCAGAGAAGGAGACAAAGGATATCCCGGTGATTTTTCTGACGGCGAACGCAAAAAGGGATAGCGTCATGAAAGTGATCGACCTGCAGCCGGATGATTATTTATTAAAACCGCCTTCCGAAGAAAGGCTTTTTGACGCTATTGAGCATGTTTTGATGAGAAAAGAAAAAAAGCTGTCCAAGAAAGATGAAACCAAAGGCGGAGTGGATGCGGAAAGGGACGGATCCCATGAAAAACAATAGTCAGAACGGGATTGTTGTTATCGTTTATGTGATCCTGTTGGCAATGGTTTTGACCCTTGTGTGGCGCATTGGGGTAGTGCCGCAGGAAGAAAAGGAAAAAGTGGGGCTTATTACGTCAGACAATGTCATGGATGGCGGATGGAGCGCGATCACGTGCGAGGGCTTGAAGGAGGCGTGCCAGGAGACAGGCATGGATTTTTTGCTGCATGAGGGCGTAAAAAGCGGCGTTGGGGATTGTGTCAAAGCGGTGCAGGCGTTGGCCGGCGAAGGCGCTTCCATGATCATCCTCGGCAGCTACGGGTACGCGGATGAGATGAGGGATCATCTGTCCGAGTATCCGGATATTCTTTTTTATTCTTCCGATGCGGAGTATGAAGCCGACAACCTGGTGGTCTATTCCGCGCGCATGTATCAGGTCCGGTATCTCAGCGGCATCATTGCGGGTATGCGGACAAAGACGGACCGATTAGGATTTGTGGCCGCAGAGCAAAGCATCGAGGTCTGCAGGGGGATCAACGCATTCGCCCTGGGCGTCCACCGGGTCAATCCGGACGCGGAAATACTGGTTGACTGGTCGGGGGCGTGGGATGACAAAGAGCGCGAAGAAAAGGCTGTCAATGAACTGGTAAAAGAAGGGGTGGATGTGCTTTCCTACCATCAAAACCGGTTATACGTGGTGCAGGCGGCCGAAGCCGCCGGGATCGAGACCGTAGGATCCTATGAGGTGGCGGAGGATGCTTCGGACAAGTACCTCACTTGTGCCGCCTGCGATTGGGCGGGGCTGTACCAGAGCCTGCTCCAGGAGTTCCAGAGAGGCGCCGACAGCGAAGGGGCGGACAATTGGCTTGGCCTCGAATCAAACGCCGTTTATCTGACGGAATACTCATCGCTTGTTGAGAAAGCGGCCCGCAGCGAGGTGGAAAAGGCAAAACAGGAGATTTTGTCCGGCAAGGATGTGTTTACAGGCGTGATATATGATAATGAGGGGAAACTGCGCTGTGGGGAAGGCGAGGCGATGAGCGATACGGTCCTGAAAAAGGAGATGGACTGGCTGGCAGAAGGGGTGAAGGTTTATGGGGAGTAAACGGAAAAACCGCTATTTGGTCGCAAATATCGGGATTTTCATCATTCTGCCGATGGTGGTTGCGCTGGTTATTTATATCCGGATGGTGGACGTCCTGCGCAGCTATATGGAAAGGCAGGTCGCGGTACAGGCCGATGTATTGAATGAGCTGGCTTACCGTCAGTTCCGTGTCCAGTTGGATGAAATGGAGCGTATAACGGAATATTTCAGCGATGGGAAAGTAAAGGAAGAAGACATGCCGTCCTATGAGGAATTGCTGAAAAACCAGTATCAGGTGTCCATGGGGATCGTGCGCCTGGATGGTTCGGCGGTCATTGGGGAGCCGCTGCTGGTTTCGGAATACCCGGCTGTCCAGAAAGCTTTCCGGGGTTACAACGCGATCCGTTACCGGAAAGATGAAGGGATCTTATTTACCGTCCCTATTTTTAATGGAAACAATATCAAATATGTGTTGTATGAATGCATTGATGAGGATGTCCTTTTTGAAACCTTTAATGATAATTGTTACGAAGGGGCGGGGCAGGACATGCTGATGGATCCGGACCAGGGGTTCCTGATCCCGCTTCCGGGGAATGGACAAAAGGCAGAGGCATTTTTTGAAACGGAGGATATCCAGGGGATTTTGAACCGGCTCCTGGGCGATATGAAGTCAAAGACGGTTTCCTCATCTTACTATAAAACCGGGAACAGCAAGGGTTTTCTGTTCATGGCAGATATCAGCCATTCGGACCTGTATCTGGTAGGCGCCATCCCGTATGACGCTGTGGCAAAAGGGATTTCCGGCTTTTCGAGGCTGGTTGTGCTTACCTTTATCCTCCTGATCGCTCTTTTGACTATTGGAGCGCTCCGCGTCATGATCGCGAGGAAGAAGATAGAGGAAAGCGAAGAGCTGCGGAAAGCCAAGCAGGAAGTCGAGGAGGCCAACCGGGCGAAGACGACATTCCTTGCCAATATGACCCACGAGCTCCGGACACCGATCAATACGATCATGGGCATGGATGAGATGATCATCCGTGAGACGGAGAACGACTTGATCCGTGAGCGGGCCATGGATATCAAGAGCGCGTCCCAGATCTTGCTCGGATTGATCAACGATGTCCTCGATTTTTCAAAGATTGAATCCGAGGAACTGAATATCATCCCAGTGGAATATAACCTTGCCAATTTTGTCCGGGATCTGTCCATCTTATCGGAAAACCGTGCGAGGGCAAAAAGCTTGAATTTCCAGGTAGAAGTACAGCGGGAACTGCCCATCGGCCTTTTTGGGGACGATATCCGTTTCCGGCAGGTTTTGACGAACCTGCTGACGAATGCGGTGAAATATACGCCCAGGGGTTCCGTGCGGTTGAAGATCACCGGGAAAGAGGAGGAAAATGATACCATTATGCTCCACTGCGAGGTGATCGATACCGGGATCGGGATCAAGCCTGAGGATATCCCAAAGCTTTATATTCCTTATGTCCGTATTGAAGAAGCGAGGAACCGCCATCTGGAAGGATCCGGCCTGGGGCTGGCTATTGTGATTAACCTGTTGAAGATGATGGGGAGCAAGCTTCATGTGGACAGTGTTTACGGGGAAGGATCGAATTTCTATTTCGATCTTGAGCAGAAGATCGTAGACCGGGAACCAGTGGGGGATATCCGCAAGCGGATGGAAGACATGGTGAAGGATTATGAATACAAAGTGGCCTGTGTTGCACCGAAAGCGCGCGTCCTTATGGTGGACGACAATGCGATGAACCGCAAGATTTTCGCTGGGCTTTTAAAGCCGACGCGGATTTCCGTCACGACAGTTTCCAGCGGGATGAAATGTTTGAGCCTTGTTAAGAAAGAGCATTTTGACATCATTTTCATGGATCATCTGATGCCGGAGATGGATGGCGTGGAGACGCTGCGGCAGTTGAGGGCGATGGACAGCCCGTGCAAGGATACCCCGGTGGTGGCGCTGACGGCGAATGTGTTCAGCGGGGCAAAAGAACGGTATCTGAGCTGGGGTTTTGACGGATTTGTGGAAAAGCCGATCGCCACGGAGAAGCTCGAAAAAATCCTCCAGGCCATGCTCCCGCAGGAGTATCTGGAAGCTGCCGGGGCCGAGGACAAGGAAAAGGGTAAAACGGTTGCCGGGATGCCGGAGGAAATGCCGGATATCACAGGCGTGAACTGGGATTACGCGTTTCTATACATCAAAGACAAGGATATCCTGATGGATATGATGGATAGTTTTTACAAAGGCATTGATGAGGAATACCGGACGCTGACGCAGCTTGCGGAGCAGATCGATACGGAAAAAGGCTTGTCGGACTATCAGGTCCGTGTCCATGCGCTGAAAAGTTCGGCGGCGATGGTGGGCGTCCTGACCGTTTCGGGCTTGGCAAGGATAGCGGAGAGGGCGGCGAAAGAGGCAGGAAGGGAAATGATCCTTACGGTGAACCCGCTCCTGTTGGAAGAACTGCTGTGGATCAAAGAGCAGCTTTGCCCTTTTTTGGAGAAAGTTGACCATATTGAGAAAAAACCTGCAGACACACCCACCTTGCTTGCGCTTTTGGAAATGCTGCGCATATCTATGGCGCAGATGGATATTGGCGGCGCTGACGCGGCGATGCGACAGATCCAGGCATACACGTATCAGCCGGAGGTGGAGTCCGTGCTGGACCAGATCAACCAGAAAGTGGCCGTGCTGGATTTTGAAGGGGCGGAGGAACTGGTAGACCGGTTGATGAAAGAGAATAGTTGATGGGATCTTCATCCGTGGATTTAGACAATGAATGAAATGTGCCGATATTTTTATAGTGGTTCGGCTATGGAAAGGGGAGGGCAATATGGATATCATTGACAGCATTGCAGGGCCCTAAAACCACTTGGACGTTTCTGCCAGCGGCGCTGCCGGCAGAGATAAACAAAGGACAAGGATAAGCACAAAGGCAGGAGTTTTGGGTGTTTATCCTTTTTATAGGCGATATGAAAATTCGAGGAGGCAGACAATGTCGGATCACGAAATGAAAAGGACAGTTCTTGTAGTAGAAGATAATGAACTAAACCGGGAGATCCTTCTGGAGATCCTTTCCGATACATACCAGGTACTACAGGCGGAAAATGGAAAACAAGGCATGGAACTGCTTGAAAAAAACAGGGCAAGGATCTCCCTTGTGCTTTTAGATATCCAGATGCCGGTGATGAATGGATATGAATTTCTGGATGCGTTTCAGGAACAGCCTTATTTTTCCAATATTCCCATTATCGTCACGACATCCAGCGACAGCATGTCGGATGAAATCTGCTGCCTGGAAAAAGGGGCGACGGATTTTGTGACAAAGCCGTACAACCCGGAAGTGGTATTAAAGCGGATTGCAAGCATGATCCGGCTCAGCGAAGCATCCGTGATGCTGAGCAAGGTAGAGTATGACAAGCTGACCGGCGTTTTCAGCAAGGAGTTTTTCTTCGACCGCGCCGCCAGGATGCTGGAGCAGTACCCGCAGGAGCAATTTGATATCATGTGCAGCGACATTGAGGCATTCAAGCTGCTGAATGACAGGTATAGCGAGGAAAAGGGCGACCAGATGCTGAAATTCCTGGCCAAGACCTTGCAGAAGGAATTAAAGGATCATGAGATCTGCGGCAGGATCGGCGGCGATATTTTTGCTGTTCTGCTCAGGCATCGGGAGTACAGGGAATACCGGAGCCTTATCGCTAAATTTACGAACGCATTTGTTTTGAATGGGCCCATCCCGGTGGCTGCAGTTTGTTTTGGCGTCTGCAGCAAGGTTTCAAAGAAATTGACCATCTCCGCCGCCTGTGACAATGCGCTGCTTGCCATTTCCGGCATCAAGAACCAGTATGGGACGCGTCTTGCCATGTATGACCAATCCATCCGTCAGAAGCTGCAAAGGGAGCAGGATATTGCGCAGAATATGGAGGAAGCGTTGCAAAAACGGCAATTTAAAGCCTATTTCCAGCCGAAACACAACCTGCAGGAAGACCGGATTGGCGGGGCGGAAGCGCTGGTGCGCTGGTTCCATCCGGAGATGGGTTTTATGAGTCCGGGGGAATTTATCCCGTTATTTGAAAAAAACAGGTTCATTACCAAATTGGATCTTTACATGCTGGAAGAGATATGTAAAGCAATGCGCGCATGGATAGACGCTGCTTATCCGGTTGTCCCGGTTTCTTTCAATGTCTCAAGGGTGGATTTTGAGCAGAGGAATTTGGTGAGTTCGATTGAGCGTATTGTGGATGGTTATCGGATCCCTTATGAATTGCTTCATCTGGAAGTGACGGAATCCGCCTATATCAAGGATCCAAACCAGGTTGCGGCAAAGGTGCGCCTGTTTAAGGAAGAGGGCTTCTGGATCGAACTGGATGACTTTGGTTCGGGCTACACTTCTTTGAATGTCCTGACGGAGTTGGAGCCGGATGTGCTGAAGCTGGATATGGGGATTGTGAGGAATATCCACCAGGACAAGCAGAAGACCATCCTATCCCATATTCTTGCGATGGCGCGGAGCCTGGGTATGGAGACGGTTGCGGAGGGGGTAGAGACAAAAGAGCAGGCGATGGAGCTTAAGGAAATGGGTTGCACGTATGCGCAGGGATATTATTATTCCAAACCCATCCCCAAGGAGGAATATGAGGCTTATTTTCGCGGGCAGCGCTCGGGGGGGGCGCTGCAAACAGGCGTAGGAGTTCCTGATGAAAAAAATTTACAGGCAATGTAGTGGATGTGGGGAGATCTACCCAAAAAAACGGAAATGCGGGATGGAGTTCATTGAGATCCACGGGACGCGTTATCCACGGGTGCGGTATGGTTCTTCCAGCGAAGGGTGCGGCCTTACGTTTTCCCGATGCATGGGGTGCGGGGTGATGCCGGGATACTGCCACCATTGGCTATGCCCGTATGAGATATGCCCGGTATGCGCGCAGCAGATCCTTTCCTGCGCCTGCGATGCGAAGCCGGTGGTGGTTTTTTAAATGTCTGTGGATCGTACCTGGCCGGGAGGAGGGCGTGGATGGAAGAGGCATCGTTTGGGCGTAACCAGATTACGGAAGGCGTCATCTGGAAACAGCTTTTGGTTTTTTTCTTTCCGATCATGCTGGGGACGCTTGTACAGCAGTTCTATACGACAGTGGATACGATGATTGTCGGGCGTTTTGTGGGCAAAGAGGCGCTGGCCAGCGTCGGCGGGCCTGCGGCGGTCCTTGCCACGATTGTCATCACTTTTTTTAACGGTCTTGCCAATGGCGCGGCCGTAATTATTGCACAGTATTATGGTTCCAAAGACGCCAAGAGCCTGGGCGCGGGGCTGCATACGGCATATGCGTTTTCAGTTGTGGCGAGCCTTTTGATATCGGTGGTGGGCGTGGCGCTGACCCCGTGGTTTCTGGAGGTCATGAATACGCCGGCGGATATGATGGATGATTCGGTGGTCTATTTGCGGATTTATTTTACAGGGATCCTTTTTACGCTCGTATACAATATGGGCGCGGCCATCATGCGGGCGGTCGGGGATTCCAGGCGTCCGCTCATCTACCTGGCGGTCTGCAGCGTGATGAATATCGCCCTGGATCTGGTTTTTGTAGTCGTGTTCCATATGGGGATCGCGGGCGCCGCGCTGGCAACGGTATTTTCCCAGTGTGTCAGCGCTTGCCTTGTGAGCCGTTCCCTGATGCATGCCTATGATCGGATGCGGCTGGAGCTTCGGAGGCTGCGGATACAGGCTGATGTGTTGAAGAAAGAATTGCGGATTGGGATACCTGGCGCGCTGCAGGCATGTGCGTATGGGGTGACGAATATCATCATACAGTCCTGTATTAACGGGTTTGGCACGGATACAGCAGCAGGGTGGGCGGCTTATGGAAAGCTGGATATTATTTTCTGGACGGTTTCCGGCGCGTTTGGCACAGCCGTGACGACGTTTGCCGGGCAGAATTACGGGGCGGGGCGGATGGACCGGGTCTATAAAAGCGTCCGTACCAACCTGGCCCTTTCACTCCTGATAGACGGCGGTATACTGCTGCTTCTGTATGTTGCCTGCAGGCCGCTCTACCGGATGTTTACAACGGATATGGCAGTGATCGATATTGGGGTAACGATGCTGCGTTTTCTGGCGCCGAGCTATCTGCTCAGCATTGTTTTGGAAAACCTTTCCAGTGGGCTGCGGGGGCTGGGAGATGTATTCTGGCCGACGGTTTTCACTTTTGGAGGGCTGTTTTTTGTACGGCTTCCCTGGATTTTAGTAACAACGAGGGCTTACCACAGCACGGCGGCGCTTTTGGCCAGCTATCCGCTGGCGTGGGGCGCGACGCTGCTGTTTCTGGTTCCCTATTATTTTGCGCGGAAACGGGCAATGCTTTCCGTTATGGGACAGAATGGGAAGAGCCTCGGACACTAGGTGTTTTCGCAGATCCGTGCTTGATGTGCCGCGAAACGCTCCCTGCGGATGAATTTTTGTAAATGGGCCAAAATACATTTATAAAAGGGAAGTTCCTATGCCAGGGATGGAAAAAGGATAACGGATTTGGATTGGAAGGTGGTTCTTATACAGTTAGCGCTGGTGATATGGATCCCGTTTTTGGGGACGGCTCTTGGTGCGGCGATGGTGTTTTTTATGAAGAACGAGCTGCGGCCTAAGATGGAAAAACTGCTGCTTGGCTTTGCCGCTGGCGTCATGATAGCGGCCTCCGTCTGGTCGCTTTTGATTCCTGCGGTCGATATGGCCAGGGAGCAGGGGAAAACTGCATGGTTTCCAGGGGCGGTGGGATTTTTGCTTGGGGTTGGTTTCCTGCTTTTATTGGACAGTGTGATCCCCCATCTGCATAAAGACAGCAGCGAGCCGGAAGGCATCAAGGCAAAGCTTTCCAGGACGACGATGCTGTTGTTTGCCGTGACGCTGCACAATATCCCGGAAGGGATGGCGGTCGGCGTGACGGCGGCGGGCGCGGTGATGGGGCAAACAGGGATTTCCATGGCGGGCGCACTTGTGCTGGCCGTGGGCATCGCGATCCAGAATTTCCCGGAGGGCGCGATCATTTCAATGCCTTTGCGCGGGAATGGCATGTCCAGGATGAAGGCTTTTTTGTGCGGCGCGGGTTCCGGGATCGTGGAGCCGGCCGGCGCGGCGGCCACGGTCCTGCTGGCAGAGCATACGATGGGGATCTTACCGTACCTTCTGGCCTTTGCGGCTGGGGCGATGATTTATGTCGTGGTGGAAGAACTGATCCCCGAAGCGCAGGGCGGGGAGACACATACCAATATCGGGACCATCGGCGCGGCGTTGGGGTTTGTGCTGATGATGGTGCTGGATGTCGCGCTTGGGTAGAAGTCCATGCAAAGGCTGCTGGGCTTTCCAAAGCCATAGGAGAGTGACCGCAAACACTTCTATGGCTGTTTTTTTTAAATGCAACACTTACAGGAAAAAAAGACTCTTATTTGATGATGGGGCCAGGGTCAAAACCACCGGCCATCGCAAGTGGGATTTTCCGGCAGAGGAGGAGAGTTATGAAATGCAGCGCAGACAAATTTGCACAGATGTCAGCCTTGAAGATTTCCAGAAGGTGGATGATCGGATCTTGTAGGACAAAGACCCACATGGTAAAAGCCGCAAACCAACGGGGGGTTTGCGGCTTTGGTCATTCTTTTTATTATTGAACGTCTACGGCTTCGATACCGGCGCCTTCTGCATAAGCCTCAAAAACACTTAAAATATCTTTGCCGTTCTCGCTGTAAGCGGTCACCGGCGCTTCCAGCCCGTCCTCGTCCGTGGCTGCTTTGTTGTAAGCAAACAGGTATGGAGTGACTGCTTTTGGTACGGACACTTCCTGGCCAGCATCGTTTGTATAGCTTACACAGGTGTCTGCATTGGCCTCGTCATACTCGGATGTGGTCAGGTTTGAGAGATAGGATTCAATCAAATCCGTATACATATAGGAAATAGCGCTGTCAGATTCTAAAATAGACGCTGAGTTCTTATATCCCCATCCGGCCGTCACGCCGTCATCCAAAACCGGGTCAAACACGTATACCTGGGCATTGTTCGCCACAGCATAATCATTTACCGAAGCGATCGAAGCCTGGGTCGCATCGTCCCATGGCCCTCCAAAGAGGACAAGAGAATTGCCATCCTGGTCCAGCAGCCATACAAGCTCCCGGTAGGTCACAACGTGAAGGTTGACCTGATCCGCATCGGAGAGCGATTCAAAATGCTTCCTGAAATAATCTTCATCCGTATAGTCTGCAAATTCCACACTGTTATCTTTCATGTAATCAAAGGGGGCCCTTAATTCTTCTATATACTCATCTGTGATATAATTCCGGATCTGGTTTCCATCTTCATCCAGGACCTCTTCGCCATTTTCGTCCATTTCCACCAGGTAAACACCCTTTTCATCACGGTCCACCATTTTCTCAAAAGCATAGACGACCGGGAATTTATCTCTGTCGGCGCCTTTTCCGCTGTTGTCGGTTGTATTATCTTTATTGTATAAAACAAGGATGGGTTCCTGTGCCCGGGATACCGTTAAATCCTTACCCTCCGCGTTCGTGTAGGTGATTGCCGCCTCCGTATCAGACGGGAATTCAATCCAGTCGTCCATATTGGTCAGGTATTTTGTGATCACATCCCCGTACATGTAATTCCACTGCACGCCGACATTCTCGCTGCCATTGGTCATACGCAGGAAGGTTTTCCCGTCTTCGCCGTTATCAAAATCGAAGTCGTACATATAGATCGTGTCAATGCCGTATTCTTTTGCCAGGGTATTTGAATAATTGGACATCGCCCTGGAATTATGGCACCACGAACCGCTGAACTGGATCAGGTAGTTCCCTTCACTCTCCAGAATATCGATCAGTTCCTCATAATTGATGTCCACAAATACGATATCATTGTCCTCGAACGTATCGATTCCCTGGCGGGGTACGTCATTCAGAGAATGCCTGTTAAAATCCCCGAAGATATAATTCTTCTCAAATTCGTAATCGGCTGACGAAAGCTGGGCAGTTGTATCGCCGCTTTCGTCCGTTTCTTCCGCGCCATCCCCGGAAGTTTCAGCCTCCGTTTCACCGGACGCCTCATCGCTGCCCGAACTGCCGCAGCCGACCGCCAATGTGGCCACCATAACGACCGCCAATATACAGGAAAGTAATTTTTTCTTCATTTGATAATGCCTCCTTTAATTTTCTTTTTTTGGATTTGCTGCCTTCATATCCGCTGCCGTTTAACACATTGGCGGCGCTTCACCCTCGTCGCTGCCGCCTCCGGAACTGTCGTCCCCGCCGCTGTATATCTCTTCCAGGTCAAGCAGATCCTGATAATTCTCGATCGACCATACATTTTCCGCCGCCACGTAATTGTCTACGGCCTCGCGGGCCGCTGCCACCGCTTCTGCGGCCCCATCCTGTTTCTTATCCGCAAGCTGGGCCGCTTTGATCATAAGCCTTGCATAGTCCAGCCTGTCCTGCTCAAGCGTATCCGCGTTGCTTACTTTCTCCGTAAGGTTCAGGTTTGGGTCAATGGCGTCATAGTATTCCGCTGCCTGCTGGAACCGTTCCACGCTCCCGTTGTCCAGTTTCATTTCTCCGATCTTATCAATGGCGCTTACGGTCCTGGATACAGAAAAATTTGCCGACACTACGGCAAGCCCAAGGCAGATAACAGCCGCCGCGATCAAAACAATCGTTGATTTTTTCAATTTCATCACGCCGTCCCCTCCTTTTCTTTTGCAAGGAACACCGCATCGTCCAGCGTTCCGGTCCGTCTGGCGACGATCGCGGCTGTTACGTTGGCTGCCGTTACATTTTCCATGGTACGCGCCATATCCGTAATGTTATTCAATGGGACTAACAGCACAATGGCCGCGATCGGCAGGTTCACCGCTTTAAAGATCGCCATGGCGGATACGACCCCTATGCCCGGCACGCCAGCGCTTCCCAGCGAAAGGATCAAGCAGACCGCAGCCAGCATAATATAATCGGCTGCTGTCCATGCCAGCCCCATCGCATTCGTATAGAAAATGGCAAGCAAGATCGGCCATACGCACGTACATCCCGGCATGCCGATGGTTGTTCCGAGAGACGTAGCGAAGTTTGAAATTTCCTCATCAACGCCAATCCGTTTCCTCTGGCAGTCCACCGACACGGGAATCGTTCCGATGCTGCTTTGCGTGGTGAACGCAGTGATTTGTGCGGGCAAAATCTTTTTAAAGAATTGGACGGGGTTTAATTTTGCAAAGAATTTCACCATGAAGAAATTGAAGCCGAATGCATGCAAAAAACATACAAAATAAATCAAGGCAAGCAATATCAGCAACTGGACAAGGGATGCCCTGTCTTCGAAAATGGAGCTTGCCGAACCCGCGACCAGGCAAAGGACTGCGTATGGCGTACAGTCAATGATATATGACAGGATCCGGTAAATGATCTTTTTTAATGCTTCTACCAGGTTTTTGAACGGCTCCACCGTCTTTGGGCCCTCCTCGGACGAAATGCTTACATAGGCAACCGCGATCGCGATCGCTATGATAATGATGGCGACCACATTATCGTTCACCATGTCCCCCAGCACATTGGTTGGGAAAAAGGCCAGGATCACCTGGTCAAAGGATGTTTCCAGTTCTTCATAGGAACTGATCGTGCTGTCGCTGACAGAAGCGATATCCGCAAACACGGCGCCCGCGCCTTTGCCGATCCCCGAAGCAATGCCTATGGCAAAGGTCAGCACGATCGCGCCTGCTGAGGACGCAAGAAGCCAGATAACAGATTTCAGGCCAATGTTTTTCATCTTGTTCTTGTCATTCAGGGAAATGAATCCCGACATGATTGAGATTAAGATCACTGGCGCGACCAGGGCGGTAATGACATTCACATAGATGTCGCCGATCAGGTCCAGCCATACAAGATATGTATTGTCTTCGGACGCAAAGACGAGGCCGATGACAATGCCCAACGCCATGCTGACTAAAACCACAGCCGTCCAATTGATCCTCATAGCAATTTGATTCAGGAGCTTGAATAGCAATAATGTAATGGCAAGTACAAATAATGCGATCCAATTCACGCTGCATATCAAATCCATACTTATCTCTCCTTTCTTTTGTCTTTTTCAGCCGTCCGGAGCTTTCAGGCAGTTTCCAGGCGGCCGCTTATTTTTGTACAAACCCATTGTATCCTCCTGTTAAATAATAATCAAATTGATTATTATGATTTATATCGTATACACATAGACGTTTTCTATAATCGATAAAAAACCATTTGGAATGGAAAGATAAATGTGTTATAT
>CAZYVA010000055.1:0-13384 GCA_964650695.1 uncultured Dorea sp.
TCAATACGTTCAAGCCGGATAAAAACATCAAGCTGGCGACCTATGCCTCCCGGTGCATCGAGAATGAGATCCTGATGTATCTGCGCCGGAACAATAAGACGAAACTGGAAGTCTCGATTGACGAGCCTTTAAATATAGACTGGGACGGGAATGAACTGCTGCTCTCGGATATCCTGGGGACAGAGGAGGATACCATTTACCGGGATATGGAGCAGGAAGCAGAGAGGACTTTGCTGCAGCAGGCGATTTGCAGGCTGCCGGACAGGGACCGGGATATCGTGCGGATGCGCTTTGGCCTTGGGACGCTGGACGGAGAAGAGAAGACGCAGAAAGAGGTCGCGGACCTTCTTGGGATTTCCCAATCCTACATATCAAGGCTGGAAAAGAAAATCATGGTCCGGCTGCGGAGGGAGATGGTGAAATATTCATGACTGTTGCTCCACTTTCTCATGGGATGCCCAGTACCTGGGCATCCCTGGCCGCGAATCGTAACAATGGATCCAAACTCCGTTTTCCACGGTAGTGGACATCCGGCTTTTTTTGTGTTATAATACCCACCATTGTATGATGGTCTTGCACCCGCAGGCAGGAGAGCCAAAGCGGGGGAAGGCTTATGGAGGCAGAAAGCGTGCGTGGATACCGCCCGCCGTTTGTGGGGCGGCTTTCGGGAACGGCATAAAAAATATGTGGAAAAAACAGGATCTTATTTTGATAGCCGCCATCCTCTTCACCGCGGCTTCCGCCGCCCTCTGGCATATGCGGGCGGGGGAAGCGGGGCAAGGTCTTGTAACCGTGACAGTGGACGGCTATGAAGAAGGGACTTATGATCTGTCAGAAACACAGACCGTCTCCATCCATGGGGGAAGCAATATACTGGAAATCAAGGATGGCGCGGCGGATATGGTTGAGGCGGACTGCCCGGACAAGCTCTGCGTCCATCAGAAAGCCATATCCAAAAACGGGGAAAGCATTATCTGCCTGCCAAACAAAGTCGTGGTGACGGTGGAGGGCAGCGAGGAACGGGATTACGATGCCATCGCGCAATGAGGAGGGGCTATGATCCGCTATATCCGGGGAGAATTGATCTCAATCGAAGAAGGCTATGTTGTGGTGGATGTAGGCGGCGTGGGGTACGGGATTTATATGTCCGCCCCTTCCATCAGCCTTCTGGGGAGGATTGGGGACGAGGTGCGCATCCATACTTACCTGAATGTAAAAGAAGACGCGATGCAGCTTTACGGTTTCCTGACAAAGGATGACCTGAACGTGTTCAAACTGTTGATCGGGGTGAGCGGGATCGGGCCAAGAGGGGGGCTGGCGATTCTTTCCGTATTGTCCCCGGACGACCTGCGGTTTGCGGTGCTGGCCAATGATGTGAAAGCCATCGCCGCCGCGCCGGGGATCGGGAAAAAGACGGCAGGAAAAGTGATTTTGGAGCTGAAGGATAAACTGAGCATGGAAGATGCGGTGGACCATGCGGCGGCGAAGGAAGAAGCGTCCGCGCGGCCGGGCGGGTATATGCAGGGGATCCAGAGCGAAGCGGTGCAGGCGCTGGTGGCTTTGGGGTATGGCAGCACGGAATCCATGCGGGCAGTGAAAAAAGTGGAGATGACCGGGGACATGGACGTGGAAGGGCTTTTGAAGCTGGCATTAAAGAATATCATGCTATAAGCTGCGGCCCACAGCCGGTTCCGTCCCATCAAGGCCACCGGCCTGGGCGTATGCACCTGGCTGCTGTAAGGGACAAAGAAAATGGGCAGAAGGGTTATCACAACAGATTTTTTAGAGGAAGATAAAAAAACAGAAAACCATCTCCGCCCACAGCGGCTGTCGGATTATATCGGGCAGGAAAAAGCGAAGGAGACGCTGGAGATTTGCATCATGGCGGCCAAGGGGCGGGACGAGCCCCTGGACCATGTGCTGTTTTACGGGCCGCCGGGGCTGGGCAAGACAACACTTGCGGGAATCCTTGCGAACGAGATGGGTGTGAACCTGAAGATCACCTCCGGGCCGGCGATCGAAAAGCCGGGGGAGATGGCGGCAATCTTAAATAACCTCCAGGAAAAAGACGTATTGTTTGTGGATGAAATCCACCGCCTGAACCGGCAGGTGGAGGAGGTTTTGTACCCGGCGATGGAAGATTACGCGATAGATATCCTGATCGGCAAAGGTTCTTCCGCCCGTTCCATCCGCCTGGATCTCCCGAAATTTACGCTGGTAGGGGCGACCACGCGCGCCGGGATGCTGACGGCTCCGCTGCGGGACCGTTTTGGCGTCGTCAACCGGATGGAGTTCTATTCGGTGGAGGAATTGAAAACGATCATCCTGCGCTCCGCCAGGGTGCTGGATGTGCAGATCGATACGCCAGGGGCTTTGGCGATGGCCAGGCGCTCCAGGGGGACGCCCCGCCTGGCAAACCGCCTGCTAAAGCGTGTCCGTGATTTCGCGCAGGTGCGTTACGACGGGCGCATTACGGAAAAGATCGCGGATGAGGCGCTGGATCTTCTGGATGTGGATAAAGAAGGGCTGGATCCGATCGACCGCCTGCTCCTCATCACGATGATTGAAAAATTCCAGGGAGGGCCTGTAGGGTTGGATACGCTGGCGGCTTCCGTGAGCGAGGACGCGGGGACGGTCGAGGACGTGTGCGAGCCCTATCTGCTGAAAAGCGGGTTTATCCGGCGCACGCCAAGGGGACGCGTCGTGACGGAAAAGGCGTATGTACACTTGGGCAGGGCGTAAAAACCCGTCAATAAATTCGAGAAAAATGGTTGGTTTTTGCCAGAGATTCGTTTATAATAAGAAGTAGCAGAAAAGAAACCAGGACGTAGGAGGCTGTCATGGCATCAGCGAAGAATTTCACAGAAGTATTGATCGGTGGGAAAGTTTTTAATCTGGGCGGATTCGAGAGCGAAGACTATCTGCAGCGCGTTTCCTCCTATTTGAACCATAAAATCGAGGAGTGCACGAGCAGCGAGGGATACCGCAAGCAAAGCTCGGATACAAGGAACATCCTGCTTGCGCTGAATATCGCGGACGACTACTTTAAGGCAAAAAAGCAGGGGAGTTCCCTGGAAGCGGATATTGAGGCAAAAGATAAGGATATGTACGACTTGAAGCATGACCTGATATCGGTGCAGATCAAGCTGGAGAACGCGGAAAAAGCGATGGACAAACTGAAAGAGGAAAACCGGGAATTACAGTTGAAAATCGTCCAGTTAGAAACAGAGATGAAAAAGAATCGTAAGTAGAGGCTGTCTTTGGACAGCCTTTTTTAAAGAAAACCAGGGAAGGATTGTATGGGACCATGTATAGAATTGCTGGCCCCCGCCGGTTCTTTTGAGACGCTGAAAGCGGCGACGGGGGCGGGGGCAGATGCCGTTTACGCAGGGGGCGCCCGGTTCGGCGCGCGGGCATTTGCCGGGAATTTTAGCGAAGCGGAGCTTCTGGAGGCGATCGATTACATGCATCTGCATGGGAAGAAGCTATACCTCACGGTCAACACGCTGCTCCGGGACGATGAGATCGGGGATCTGGAAGCCTATCTGCGGCCGTATTACCTGCGCGGGTTAGACGGGGTGATTGTCCAGGATATCGGGACGATGGCATTTGTAAAAGAGCATTTCCCGGATCTTTTGCTCCATGTCAGTACGCAGGCAACGGTAACAAGCGTGGCGGGGGCGGCTTTTTTCCAAGATCTCGGCGCGGCCCGTATTGTACCGGCAAGGGAGCTGGGCCTGTCGGAGATCCGGCGGATCAAACGGGAAACCGGGCTGGAGATCGAGTGTTTTGTCCACGGCGCGCTGTGCTACTGTTATTCGGGGCAGTGCCTGCTCAGCAGTATGATCGGAGGGCGGAGCGGCAACCGGGGGCAGTGTGCCCAGCCTTGCCGGCTTGCCTACCAGACCGCGTTTACAGGGAAGCAGGATCTCATGAGCCTGAAAGATCTGGATACCATTGAGATCCTGCCGGATCTGATGGATGCGGGGATCGATTCCTTTAAAATAGAGGGGCGCATGAAGCAGCCCGGCTATGTTTATACCGTCGTTTCTTTTTATCGCAAATATATAGACCTGTACCGGTCGGGCGGGCGGGAAACATACCATGTGTCCAGGGAAGACAAGGCGGCGCTGGAGCAGGTTTATCAGAGGCGCGGCTATGGGACAGGGTATTATTTCCGCCACAACGGGAGAGAGATGGTTTCCCTGGAACGCCCGAAGGGACAGAAAGAAACGGCTGTCCGGATACCCGATGTCAAATTGCAGGAAAAAATCGAGGGACGTTTCCAGGCCCGCAAGGACAAGCCAGCGGCGCTGGAGGTGTCCGGGTGCGGGTGTAAGGTACAAGTAGAGGGGGCTGTGGTACAGGCCGCCGAAACGCGGCCGCTCTGTGCGGGGCAGATGGAGAAGCAGCTCCGCAAAACAGGGAACACAGCATTCTGTTTTGGCGGAATCCAGATGCAGGTGGAGGATGGGGTGTTCCTCCCCTTGCAGGAAGTGAATGGGATGCGCAGGGAGGCCCTGGGAAAGCTCGAACGCTGCGTGCTGGAAAAATACGCAAGGAAAGCACAACCGGCCCGGAACGCAGGCGCATCCGGCCAGAGGGAGGGACCCTGGCCGCAGGAAGGGCCGGGCGCCCCACGCAAGGGGACGCTGCCGCAGACAAAACTTCCAGCCGCGGCGCAAAGAGGAAGTTTTTTCTTTTCCGTACTGGCGCGTACAAGGGAGCAGGTGGCGGAAGCGGCCCGGAACGCCTGTGTCAAACGCATTTATGTGGAAGCGCCTTTGTTATTTTCCCTCCTGGAAAGACCGGGCCGCCGTTTGCCGGGGGAAAAAGAGCTTTTTCTGGCATCCCCTTACATTTTCCGGCGGGAGGCGGAGAAAGATTTTGAGGACTATTTCCCATGGATACAGAAGAACCTCCAGGGGGCGCTGGTGCGGAACATGGATGCGTTTGTTTGGCTGAAAAGCCATGGGTTCCGGGGACGCATCCATACAGACAGCAACGTATATGCCTGGAACCAGTGGAGCAAAGCGGTTTTCCGGGACAGCGGCGTGGATGTGTTTTTTGCCCCGCTGGAGCTGAACCGCCGGGAGCTGGAACGGCTGGATATCCGGGGACAAGGGCTGGCCGTGTATGGCCATCAGCCGGTGATGGTGTCGGCAAACTGTATTTTAAAAACGACTTCCGGGTGTACAGGAAAGGAAAGCTTCTTTTTTGTCAAAGACCGTTACGGGAAGCGGTTTCCGGTCTGGAATGCCTGCAGGTATTGCTACAATGTGATGTTCAACTGTGAGCCGCTTTACCTGGCGGACGAGACGGACAGCATTGGCGTCCTGTCCCCATCCGAGCTGCGGCTGGATTTCCTGGGGGAGACGGCAGGACAGATGAGGGAAATCCTTGGATGGTACCGGGAAGGGTTCATGGACAAACAGCGGGATGGGGCGCCGGCGGCGGTGCATCCAGGGTTTAGCTATACAAGGGGACATTTCCGGCGCGGCGTCCGATAGAGGCCGCGGACGCGGCAGCCGCCGGTAAAAGACGGGCTTTCCGGCAAGGAATGAAACAGGGGTGGCAGATTGGTAAATATTGTGATTCAATTATCGAAATACATCATGGTTTTGTTGATGACGCTGTATACGTATCTGTGCTTTTCGATTTTCGGGTATCGCAGCCCAGAGCGGAAAGCGCGGATGCTCAGGCGGCAGACAGGATTGATTTTCCTCATCCATGCCCTTGCGTTTGCATCGATGTACCTGGCGACGGATGATGTCAAAATGCTGGCGTTTTACGTGATGCAGGTGATCCTGTTCGGGGCCTCGGTCCTGTCCTATACGATGCTGTACCCAAAGGCGTCCCGCCTGGTCGTCAATAATATGTGTATGCTGCTTTGTATCGGTATGATCATGCTGACAAGGCTGGACTATGCCAGCGCGGTGAAGCAGTTTGCCATTGCGGCGGGATCGGTGGCGCTGAGCCTTGCGGTGCCGGTGATCATACGGAAGTTTAAGCGTTTGTCAGAGTGGCGCAATTTTTACGCGGTCGCGGGCCTTATTTCACTGGCGGCAGTGCTGGCCCTGGGGCTTCTTTTTTCCCGGAGGACCGGCGGCTCCATGCTGAATGTGGAGGTGGGCGGCGTCAGCATCCAGTTCTCCGAGGTTGTGAAGATCATTTTTGTGTTTTTTGTGGCGTCCAGCTTTAAGCTTTCCATGGAATTTAAAAACATTGTGTTTACGACCGTAGTTGCGGCGTTCCATGTGTTGATCCTGGTCATCTCCAGGGATCTGGGCGCTGCGTTGATCATTTTTGTTGTGTACCTGGTCATGCTGTATGTCGCTTCCAGGCAGCCGTTGTATATCCTTGCAGGCATGGGGGCGGGGGGCATGGCGGCTGTGGCCGGTTATCATCTGTTCAGCCATGTGCGCGTCCGTGTGGAGGCTTGGAAAGACCCCATCGCGGCCTATGACAATGGCGGCTACCAGATCGCCCAGTCCCTGTTTGCCATCGGGACAGGCGGGTGGTTTGGGCGGGGGCTTTTCCAGGGGCAGCCGGAAACGATCCCGGTCGCCGTATCGGACTGCATATTTGCCGCTATTTCGGAGGAAATGGGGCTGATTTTTGCCTTGTGCCTGTTGTTGATCTGCGTGAGCTGCTATGTGATGTTCCTGAATATTGCCATGCAGCTGCACGGCTTGTTTTATAAACTGGTAGCGCTGGGGCTGGGGACGTGTTATATTTTCCAGGTTTTCCTGACCGTCGGCGGCGAGACAAAGTTTATCCCCCTTACCGGGGTGACGCTCCCGCTGATCAGCTACGGCGGAAGCTCGCTGATCAGCACACTGGTGATGTTTGCGGTGATCCAGGGACTCTATATCCTGAGGGAAGACGAGGAGGACGAGATTGAGAGAAAGAAGCGTGAAAGGCTACGAGCAGCGGGAGGCAGTAAAAAAGCAGAAAAGAAGAGAAGAAAAAGAGAGGATGACCCGGAAAGAGCGAAAAGCAGCAAACCGCGAGGATCGGAGGGCGGCAAAACAAAAACGTACCGGAAACAAAGAATTCGCTAGGGTGACGTACCTGTTTGTCGCGCTGTTCCTGGTCATGATGGGGTATATCGTCTATTTCCAGGCTGTCAAAAGCCAGGCGTTTATCCGCAGTTCTTACAACCAGAGGCTGGATTCCTTGTCAGACCGGGTCGTCCGCGGGAAGATCCTGGACCAGGACGGCAACGTGCTGGCGGAGACGAAGGTGACGGACGGCGGCGGGGAGTACCGGTATTACCCTTATGAGAATTTGTTTGCCCACGTCGTCGGCTATACCGCCAAGGGGAAAACCGGCCTGGAATCCGTCATGAACACAGAGCTTCTGACGTCCAATGCGTTTTTCCTGGAAAAGCTGAAAAAAGAATTTCAGAATGAAAAAAACACCGGAGATAACATTGTGACAACGCTGGATACCGATTTGCAGCAGGCGGCCTACGATGCGCTCGGAAGTTCAAAAGGGGCGGTGGTCGTGATCGAACCTAGCACCGGGAAAATCCGGGCGATGGTGTCCAAGCCGGACTTTGACCCCAATACGTTGGATGAGGAGTGGGAATCCCTGAACGAGGATGAGGACGGCGTCCTGCTGAACCGCGCGACGCAAGGGCAGTATGCCCCCGGCTCGACGTTCAAGGTCGTCACCACCCTGGAATTTATGAGGGAAGACCCCTCTTATGCCTCGTATCAGTATTACTGTGACGGGGAAATCGCGGCGGGGGAGAATGTGATCCACTGTTATGGAGGGAAAACCCATGGCGAGGTGGATCTGCGGGACAGCCTGGCGTATTCCTGTAATACGTCTTTTGCCAATATCGGCAATTCCCTCAATGTCAGCAGTTTCCGGAAAACGGCTAAGGATCTGCTGTTTGGGACAAAGCTCCCGTGCGACCTTCCGTATAAGAAGAGCAGCTTCACCTTGGAAAAGAACGCTGTGACGGCAGAAAAAATGATGACAGCCATGGGACAGGGGCAGACGCAGGTCAGCCCTTACCATATGGCGCTGATCACCGCCGCGATTGCGAATGGCGGCGTGCTGATGAAGCCATACCTGGTTGACTGTATCACGAATTATAGCGGGAGCATTATGGAAAAGACGAAGACGGACAGTTATAAAAAGCTGATGACGGCAGAGGAAGCCAGGCAGCTAAAGGATTATATGGGCAGCGTTACGGAATACGGGACGGCATCCGTGCTTTCGGGGGAGGGGTATACGACCGCGGGGAAGACCGGGACGGCGGAGTATAGTTCGGATAAGGAGAAAGACCATTCCTGGTTTATCGGGCTTTCCAATGTGGACAATCCGGATCTGGTTGTCAGTGTGGTGATCGAATCCTCAGATGGGACTTCGAAAGCGGTGAATGTGGCGAAAGCCGTGTTTGACGAGTATTATCCCTAGCGCGTGGCCCGTCCAAAGATGGACGTGTCCGTACACCAGGCCCTGCCGGTTTAAGCGGATTCCTGGGAAACCGGATGTGAAAAGGGCAAATGCGTACCGGGGAGGCGCCGCGCCTTGCCCGGAGGAGGTGAGGGCAGCATGCATTATTACAGAGATTTGTACTTGGACAGCGCTTTGAGGAAAAAGAAGGACAGGGTCATCCAAAGGATCGAGGACGGGAAGCTGCAGGCGGACATCTTTTTAGTCGTACTGGCTTCCGGGGCGAGAAACCAGTTGGAAATCATCGATACACTTTTCCTGGCGCAGCCGGATTATCCAAAGCGGGATTGGTATGTCGTCGGCCTGGCAAAGGGACACGACCGTGCGGTGGAACTGGTAAAAGCGATCGTATCAGAAGTATACCAAAACACCGGGAATGCGGATGTACGGTCCTATTTCCGGGAGAGAGGGATATGGACGTGAGTGGCTGCTGAAGGCCAGGAATGCCCATTTACCGGGCATTCCGTGAGACAGTGGCCGGCGGTAGCGGCTGAAGAAAGGGAGAGGGCGGGTAGGTTATGCTGCATATCATTTTGCTGATCGTCAAAATCATAGGGATGATCCTGGCGGCTGTATTGGGGCTTGTTTTGCTTGTTATCGGGCTTGTGCTGTTCGTGCCGGTCCGCTACAGGCTCCAGGCGGGATGCCTGGGCGATTTCCAGACGCTGCAGGTCCGGGGACGGGTCACATGGCTGCTGCGTCTGGCACGGGCAGACGTTTCGCTCCGGGACAGGAAGCTCAAATGGCGCATCCGGGCTGCCTGGAAAAAACAATCGGGCGGGCGGCAGTTTGCCGGAAAAGCCGGCCGGACAGGACCAGCCGAAGACACTGCGCCCGATCCGGCAATGGCGGAGGAGGGATACGGGATCCGTCCGGACCCGGCGATAGAGGAAAAGGAGGGCAGATATGAAAAAAAGGAAACGGTTGATCCGGGGCTTAAGAAGGCTCAGACGGCTGAATGGGTTCCGGAAGGGCATGGGGAAGATCCGCCGGTTTCTGGAAACCCAGACCCCGCAGATGAAAAAAAGGATGTGGGCCCTGGGGACCGAGGGTTTCAAAAAAAGACGGGAGATCGCGCGAAGCGGGATCAAAGCGGTCAAGGTTTATTCGGAAAGCTTGCCGCATTTGCGGAAAAGATAAAATGTACAATTGATAAAATCTGTGCTAGAATAAAGGCATTGGCAGAGAAGAAAGACCAGGTGGTTTCCATCATAGAAGATGAAGCCCACGTTGCCGCCGTGAAAAAAGGAAAATCGGAGCTGTTCCGGCTGGCGCGTATTTTAAAGCCGGGGCAATGCCGCGTCAGCGTGGTATTTGGCTTTGAAAGCCCGCAGCATACCGGGCAGGCGCTGGCGGCTTTGGCGGTTTTGTACCCGTTTTTAGGGGAAGGCTTTTCGGTGACGCCGGATTTTGAAAGATCTGTTTTTACCGGGACATTGGACATCGGAGGGCACATCCGGCTTTGCCATTTCGCGGCGGCGGCTCTCCGCTTGCTTTTATGCAAAGCGGTGCGGCAGAGTTACCGTGATATCCGAAGGATGCTGTCCGGCCGCGCACAATAAAGATGGCCGCAGCCGTTGTTGCTATTCACGGCCAGGAATGCCCATTGACCGGGCATTCCGCGAGAAAATGATCCAGGATTCCCCGCGCCTTTCTTGATGTTGTGGGGCATAGGGCATAGAAAGAGGTAGAAAATGGCTGACAAACAATTTAAGGATACCGTAGAAGCATTGTTTTCAGGGATGGACGGCGTGGTTTCTTCCCGGACGGTTGTGGGGGACGCCATACACGTAGGCGACATCACCCTGGTCCCATTGGTGGACGTTTCGTTTGGCATGGGCGCGGGGGCTTTCAACGCCGACAAAAAAAACAGGGACGGCGGCGGGCTGGGCGGCAAAATCACGCCCTGCGCGGTGCTGGTCATCCAGGACGGGAAGACGAAGCTGGTGAATATCAAGAATCAGGATACGATCACGAAGATCCTGGATATGGTCCCGGATCTGGTGGATAAATTCACGGCGCGCAAGGAAGACCAGGTGACAGAAGAAGATGTGGCGGAGATCCTGGATTCGGACGACGCGACGGTGGAAAAGCTGTAAATGGCTTGAAAGGAAAGGGATTACAAAAAAGCAGGCACAAAAAACAGGCAGCCGCATATCTTAATAGAAAAATGGTTGTGCCTGCATGAAAAAGCTGATTGGGTTCGCCTTGTTCTGGATAGCGGCGGGGCTGCTTCTGTCCATGGTCCTTCCGAACGCGTTTATAAAAATCCTTACGGTCATCCTGTGCATATTGGCCGGGTATAACCTGTTTTTCTGCAAATAGGGGCACGATGCGCCGCCAGGGGCTGGATCCCTGCCAGGCATTCCAAAAGGAGGCCTGGCTTTACGCGGGTACATTCTTGAACGCCGTGGACAGCATCAGCTTGATCCGGTTGAGCTGGTTGACCTCGCTGGCTCCGGGGTCAAAGTCGATCGCTACGATATTGGACTGCGGGTATTGCCTGCGAAGCTCCTTGATGACCCCTTTCCCCACCACATGGTTCGGCAGGCAGGCGAATGGCTGCGTGCAGACGATATTCGGTGTCCCGCTATGTATCAGCTCCAGCATCTCCCCGGTCAGGAACCATCCTTCCCCGGTCTGGTTCCCGATGGAAACGATGTGGGAGGCCATTTCCGCCAGCTTGGCAATATCTGCGGGCGGTTGGAAATGACTGCTCTTTTCAAAGGCTTTCGTAGCGGGCTTCCTCAGCCATTCGATCAGCCGGATCCCCAGGTTCCCGATGGCCGCCTTGGATTTTTGGAAGCCCAGGTGGGAAACCTTGTAATTCTGGTTGAAGAAGGAGTAGTTTAAAAAGTCCAAAAGATCCGGGACGACGGCTTCCGCGCCTTCGCTTTCCAGAAGCTCTACCAGGTAATTGTTTGCAGCGGGGAGAAATTTCACGAGGATTTCCCCGACGACCCCGACACGGGGTTTTTTTATGTCCAAAAGTGGGATATTGTTGTCAAAGTCTTCGATGATCTGCCTGCAGATCTGCTTAAACCGCCGCCGGGACGGGAGCCTTTTCTGTGAGACGAAATCCTTGCAGACTTTTTTCCATTTTTCGTGCATGGCGTTGACGGATCCTTTGACGGCCTCATAGGGGCGCAGGCGGTAAACGCATTTCATGAAAATATCCCCGAATACCGCGCCGTACACCCCACGGATAACGAGGGACGGCGTGATCTTAAAGCCAGGGTTCCCCTCCAGCCCGCTCAGGTTGATGGAAATGACCGGGATATGGGCGTACCCTGCCTTTTTCAGGGCGCGACGGATAAACCCGATATAGTTGGAAGCGCGGCAGCCGCCTCCGGTCTGGCTGATGATGACGGCGATTTTGTCCGTGTCGTACTTGCCGGAGAGGATGGCCTCCATAATCTGCCCGACAACCATCAGGGAGGGGTAGCAGGCATCGTTGTTGACGTATTTCAGCCCCATGTCCACCGCCTGCTTGTTATCATTGGGCAGCACCTCCAGATGGTAGCCGGCTGCATTGAACGCCGGTTCGATGATTTCAAAATGGATGGGCGACATCTGCGGGCAAAGGATGGTGTAGTCCTTGCGCATTTCTTTCGTGAACGCAACCTTTTCAATCGAAGATGGGCGGATGGCCCGCGTTTCCTTGCGTTTTTCGCGGACACGGATGGCCGCCAGCAGGGAGCGGATGCGGATCCTTGCCGCGCCAAGGTTGTTGACCTCGTCAATCTTTAAGGTGGTGTAAATTTTACCCGAACGGTTCAAAATATCGGCGACCTGGTCCGTAGTGACGGCGTCCAGCCCGCACCCAAAGGAGTTGAGCTGGATCAAATCCAGGTTTTCCGTCGTTTTCACGTAGTTCGCCGCCGCATACAGGCGGGAATGGTACATCCATTGGTCCATGACATTGATGGGACGTTCCACCGGATGCAGGTGGGAAACGGAATCCTCGGTCAGGACGGCTATATTGTAGGAATTGATCAGCTCCGGGATGCCGTGGTTGATCTCCGGGTCGATATGATAAGGGCGTCCTGCCAGGACGATGCCCCGGTTTCCGGTCTCATTCAGGAAAGCGATCGTTTCTTCCCCTTTTTTCTGCATGTCACGGCGGCAGGCGGCAAGCTCCTCCCAGGCCGCGTGCGCGGCTGCCTTTGTTTCCTTCCCGGCGACCTGGAAATGCTCTTTCATCACCTCTGCCAGACGGGAGGCAACCGTTTCCTCCGAGCGGAAGGAGAGGAAGGGGTGGATAAAATCCACTTCCTGATGGATGATCGGATCCATGTTGTTTTTGATGTTTTCCGGGTAGGAGGTGACGATCGGGCAGTTGTAATGGTTGTTGGCGTCCGCAAATTCATTGCGTTCGTAAGGGATGCTGGGGTAGAAGATATGCCGCACCCCCTGGTTGATGAGCCATTGCACATGTCCGTGTGCCAGCTTTGCCGGGTAACACTCCGATTCACTGGGGATGGATTCGATGCCCAGCTCATAAATCCCGCGTGTGGAAACCGGCGACACCAGGACAGAGAACCCAAGCCTGGTAAAAAAGGTAAACCAGAAAGGATAGTTTTCATAAACGTTCAGTACCCTGGGGATACCTATGGTCCCGCGCGCGGCTTCTTCCTTCGGAAGCGGCGTGTAGCCGAAGTAACGTTCCAGCTTGTAGGCGAAGAGGTTTGGCATTGGGTTCCTGGCTTTTTCTTTCCCAAGCCCGCGCTCACAGCGGTTTCCCGTGATAAACCGGCGGCCGCCGCTGAAATGGTTGATGGTCAGGCGGCAGTTGTTGGTGCATCCCCCGCATTTGGCCATGGTGGTCGAATACTCTAACGCCTCGATTTCGTCGATGGGGAGCATCGTCGAACCTTCGCAGCCGATATGGCGCTCCCTTGCGATCAGAGCC
>CAZYVA010000056.1:0-12607 GCA_964650695.1 uncultured Dorea sp.
AGAGAAGCAGCGCGCTGACCAAGCGGAGCAACGCACCGAGCAAGCGGAGCAGCGCACCGACCAGGCGATAAAAAAGGCAGACGCTCTAAAAGGAAAACTGGAGGAAAGCGTAAAAGCGTTTATTGCCTTAAGCCAAAAGAACCATGTGGCAAAAGAAGTGGTAAAAGGCGATCTGGCGGATGTGTTTTCGCTCAGCACGCAGGAGGCGGAAAGACTTGTGGAGGCCTGCTGGGACACAATATGACCGAGTAAAAAGGCTGCCGGATGAAATGACAGAAAGGACAGATATTTTAGATGAGGCTTCGAAACATCCCAAGGGCCAAAAAAATCTTACAGGAGTCCCCGCTTGTTGTAAAAAACGAGACGCAATACAAGGGCTGCTGGAAAGAGCGGGTTTTCCAAAACAAAGCCGTTCTCCATGCTGAAATCGGCATGGGGAAAGGGATGTTTTTGTCGGCTCTTGCCCGGAAAAACCCGGATATCAATTATATCGGGATTGAGCGGTATCCCAGCGTCCTGCTGCGCGCGGCCGAAAAGTATGAGGGGATCCCAACCCAGACGGATCTTGTCAAAGTGTTGTCAGGCATTCGTGCGCAAGGCGGGTCTGCTGCCGCGCCGGGCGGACAGTTCCCGGCGAACCTCCGCCTGATCTGTATGGACGCCGCTTCTGTCACGGATGTGTTCGCCAGGGGTGAAGTTGGGCGGATATACCTGAATTTTTCCGACCCCTGGCCGAAAGCCCGCCATGCCAGACGCAGGCTGACCTCTGCGGAATATTTAACGCGGTATGCCAGCATCGTCCCCGCAGGCGGGGACATCATCTTTAAGACGGATAACCCATCGTTATTTGATTTTTCTATAAAACAAATACAGGCATCCGATGCCTGGAGGCTGGATGCCTGTACGCAAGACCTGCACCATGACCCGGTATGGGGCAAGGACAACATCATGACCGAATATGAAACGAAATTTGCCGCCCTTGGCAAGCCTGTCTTTCTGCTGGCTGCCGTTCACCGATAGCTCCCGGCCGATCCCTCCGACGAGCCTGTCTTTCTGCTGGCTGCCGTTCACCGATAGCTCCCGGCCGATCCCTCCGACAACGCCGCATCCTAAAACCCAAATACTGCAACCCCGTAAGGCGGAAGGGGGTAGGCAAACGAATAGGGCCGGCCGTCGCACTCCTGCTTCACCGCTTTATAGATCTCCGGCCGCTGTGCGCCGGTTCCCCCGTACTGCGTATCATCGCTGTTGAGCAGCAGCTTGTACTGCTTCCTTCGCGGTACGCCTACCCGGTAGTCGTCCCGCGCCATAGGTGTAAAGTTAATGATAAATAAAAGATTCTTCTTTTTATCTTTCGAATGCCGCATAAAGCTGTAGATGCTGCGGTAGGCGTCGTCCGCGTTGATCCATTCGAACCCGTCCCAGATTTCCTTATCCTCATACAGCGCCCGGTTTTTCCTGTACAGGTGGAGCAGCGCCCGCATCCAGTTCTGGATTGCCTGATGCTCTTTTTCCGCCAGAAGGTACCAGTCCAACTCGCGCTCCTCGCTCCACTCCCGTAGCTGCGCAAATTCCTGCCCCATGAAAAGCAGCTTCTTTCCGGCATGCCCCATCATGAAAGCGTAGCCCGCCTTGAGGTTGGCGTATTTGTCAAAGCCAAGCCCCGGCATTTTATTCAGCATGGAACATTTCAGATGCACGACCTCATCATGGGACAGCACCAGGATATAATTCTCACTGCCGGCGTAGCTCATGGCAAAGGTCATCATATGATGGTTGTCTTTCCTGAAATAGGGATCCAGCTTCATATACTCCGTAAAATCATGCATCCAGCCCATGTTCCACTTCAGGGAGAACCCAAGGCCGTCGTCTTCCACGCTGCCCGTCACTTTCGGCCATGCCGTGGACTCCTCCGCGATCATGAGCGCCCCTGGGTTCCTGCCGCGCACAACAGAATTGAGATGCTTGAAAAAGGCAATCGCCTCCAGGTTCTGGTTGCCGCCGTATTTATTGGCCACCCACTGGCCGTCTTTTTTCCCGTAATCCAGATACAGCATGGACGCAACCGCGTCCACGCGCAATCCGTCCACATGGAACCGCTCAATCCAGAATAACGCGTTGGAAATCAGGAAATTCTGCACCTCGTTTTTCCCGAAATCAAAAATCTTGGTCCCCCAGTCCGGATGCTCGCCTTTGCGCGGATCCGCGTACTCATAGGTCGGGGTCCCGTCAAAATCCGCCAATCCATGGGCATCGCGCGGAAAATGCGCTGGCACCCAGTCCAGGATCACGCCGATTTTATTGCGGTGGAAATAATTCACCATCCACGCAAAATCTTCCGGCGTCCCATACCGGGAAGTGGGCGCATAGTACCCCGTTACCTGATAGCCCCAGGACCCATCGAACGGATGCTCCGCGATCCCGATCAGTTCTATATGGGTATACCCCATGTCTTTCATGTATTTCACGGCTTCCTTCCCGAATTCCCGGTAGCTGTAGAAGCCGTCGTCTTCCCGTCCCGGATGGCGCTTCCACGAACCAATATGCGCCTCATAAATGGAAATCGGCTGCTGCATGAAATCCCATTCCCTACGGTGTTCCATCCATACGGAATCCGACCACTTCAAGTTGTCAACGTCCACCACTTTCGAGGCGTTCCCCGGCCGCAGCTCCGAATGGTTGGCAAAGGGGTCCGCTTTAAAAAGGTACTCTCCGGTCTTTGTCTCTATGCAATATTTATACATGGCGTATTTTTTTACGCCCGGTATAAAACAGGTATAGATACCGACTTCCCCCTGCCGTTCCATCGGGTTTTCCCCGATATCCCAGCCATTGAACTCCCCGATGACGGAAACCGATTTCGCATGGGGCGCCCATACGGCAAAATAAACCCCTTCCTTTTTCCCCCGTTTTACCATGTGTGAGCCGAGCTTTTTGTAAATCTCGTAATGGTTTCCCTGTCCGAAAAGATACTGATCCAGCTCACCAATCTCATAGGAATATTTTCTTTTTCCCGCCATAACTCTGCCCCCTTCCTGGAAAAGTCCGCGTGTTTTTTTTCATTATACTGGATAAAACAGTAAAAAGAAAGGTTTATCATCCGATGTTCCAAAAATTCCGTCACGCTCGTTACCATTCACGGCGCCTCCCCCTACAAGCCAGGGACCGCTTTCTTTGAAAGCTATATGCCGCTTCGTGTCATATGTCTGAGGCTGGTGGGGGAGATCCTGCTTCGCGGCCCACGATCCAGCATTCCAGGTCTTTCGCCCCGGCATACTGTTCCAGGTATTGTTTCCCGTATTCCATCGCCCGCTCCAGCTCCTGGTTATCCGAAAACGAATAAACCAGTGTCAGGACTTCTGACGTTTCGTCCGTGATCATCGCCCGCTCGGAATCACTGGTGGAGCTTCCGACCGCCCCTTGTCCGTCTGCCAGCACGGGAAGCGAATCGATCTTCACCGCATCCTTCCCGATCCCCTTGTACGTCTCGCCTTCTTTTCCTATGCGGAATACCAGATCCTCCGCAATTTTGGACGCGTCATAGGAACCCACGGAAAACCCGGAGCGGATGGAGATCAGGTTGTTGGTGTCCACTACCGTATTCACCTCATACAGCCCTTTCCCCTGCCCGATCCTGCGGATCAGCGCCTCGGACGATACACGGTAGCGGCTTGGGTCTTTCCCAAAAGCTTTGTAGGCCGCGCGGGACTCCCGGATATTTGGGATTTCATTGATGCCGTAATCAAATATCCGGTCTTTTGCCTGCCTGAAAATATCTTTTTTCAGATAGTTCCACATATCCTCATTTTTCTTTTCTACTTTTACCCGGTACTGAAAGCATCCCACCCGCGTGGATGGCCACAAGGCTTTCATTTCCGGGTCGATCGTTATTTTTTTCATGGTTCCCTGCCATTCCTACTCCCGGCGCTTCCGGCGCGTGCATGTACGGCGTGCGCGTACAGCGTGCATGTACGGGAACGCCGCCTGGTTTTTCCGTCCTTCCGCCCTCTGATGTTTCTATACCTACACCAATATTTCCTCTCCCGGATGCACGATCTGCCTGACCCATTCTTTTTTGATCTCCCAGAGATTCCCGCACACATTGAAAATCGTCCAGTTGTCTATCTCAAAGCAGCGGCGCCAGCTTTCCCGTATTGTTTTCTCCTCCTGCGGGAACATCCCTTTGTATTTCCCCTCAAAGAACTCAAATCCGCTCTTCACGCCGATGTGTTTCAGATGTTCCTTGTATTTTTTCGCATCTTCCTCGTCCTTTGGCAGGTAAATCCGGTTCAGCACATAATCCCACTTGACGTCGTCAAAATACATCACCTGATCCTCCGGCGCCTCCAGGGCATATACCACCGTCCCCGGTATCGGCTTCAGGCAGTTGTCCACGCTGATGGAGCACCAGATCGGCGCGTGTACGTCGTCCGGCTTTGGCACGCGCTTGGCCGCTTCCTCGGTAAACCAGTCGTAGCTTTCCATAAACAGCGGCGCGATATCCCCAAAATGGCGCACCACATACGTCCGGTTATTAATGATCCGCCCATCCTCTATAAGGCGGGGCAATGTTTTGTCGTTCTGCCGGGTATAGAGCCTGACCGTGTTCCCTTCCCCATACGCTGGCATCCCGCATTCTTCCCTTGTCTGCGTTTTTTTCTTTTCCATATCCCCCTTCGCTTTCTATCCCAAAGACCGGAGGACAAAGTCCTCTACCCTAAATACGCGATCGCTGCTTCCCTGTCCATCCATATATGGATGCCGGCGCCCGACTCCGTGAACCTATCCATATCGTAATTGTCTACCGTCACCCACTGCCCAACCGTATAGACAAAATTTTCGTCCACATAGGAATGCGCGTCCTGGTAACGCTGGGTATAATCCTCGCTTTTGATCGTCAGCACCTTGGCCTTGTTGACCCGTATCTCAAAGGTGGTCCCTTGCAGCCGCAGCGCATCCTTCGGCACCAAAAGCTGCACGATCCGCCGCCCAAAGCATACCTTCCACCCGATAAACGCTCCTTCCATCGGGCATCGGGGGTAATAGTATTTCGTCCGCCCGTCTGCTTTTAGCCCGGTCAGGTCCGCCCCATGCAGGGCCGCCGCATAGATATCCGCCCCGGAAATATCCGCTTCGGATAAATCGCAGTGCCGGAAATCCGCTGAGTGCAAAAAAGCGTCCCGGAAATCCACCCCATGTAGGCTGGACGTCTGGAAAAACGCGTTGTCCGCCGAGCAGCCGCTCATATTGCAGCCATCCAGCTTTACTTTGCGGAAATCGCTTTTATCGAAATTGATCTTGTGCAAGTCCCAGCCGGACAGATCCAATCCTTCAAACAGGCAGTTATCCAGATCCAGGCGCCCGTCTCCCGTCCGGGCGTCGAGGATCTTTTTCAACTCCGCTTCTTCTATTTTCCTTAACATATCCTATCCACCACCCATAAACCCATATCCCCAAACACCGCTTCCAAGCCTTTTCCCTCAAAGTCCTAACCAATCTGCCATCCACAGATCCATGTCCCCAAACACCGCTTTCCGGCCGTTCCCTTGCAAGGTCATAGCCGGTCCGTCATCCACAGATAAATGTCCTCAAACACGATTTCCCGGTCATTTTCATTTAAAATCTCGTGCCTGTCGTCCCGGTACAGCTTGATTTCCACATCCTCCATCCCGGCGCCACAATATTTCCGGTATATCTTTTTCACGCTTTTCCCAAAGTCCCCCACCGGGTCATCCTCCCCGGCCACAAAGAAAACGGGAAGTGTCCGGGGGATCCGGCCCATGCTTCCTTTTTCCGTCAGCACCTTCATCCCTTCGAACATCTGGTAATACCCGTTGAGCGTGAATGTGAACTGGCAGAGCGGATCGCGCGCGTGCTGCCTGCGGCTCTGAGGATTAGCGCTCAGCCATTCGTTCTTTTCCTTCGTCGGTTTGAACTTCCGGTTGAACCCGCCAAAGCCGATCTTGTTCACCAATCTGCTTCGGTACTTCCATCCCTTTGCCGCAGCGATGGCCTTGCATAAAAGCTGCCCCACCTGAAGCTCCAGCCTGGAATGATGCCCTGTCCCCATGATAACCGCACCGGCCAGCCCTTCTGCGTACATCGTCAGGTACTGTCTCAAAAGGAAAGATCCCATGCTATGTCCCAGCATGAAATAAGGGACGTCCGGATACTTTTTCTGCGTATGGCAGCGGAGCTTATGGATATCGCCTATCACATACTTGTTTCCCTTTGTCTCGTGGAAATACCCGTAGCTGCCCTCATCCCGCACAGACAGGCCGTGCCCCAGATGGTCGTTCCCAACAACATAGAACCCCTTGGCCGCCAGCCATGAAGCAAACGCGTCATACCGCAGGATATGCTCCACCATGCCGTGGCAGATCTGAAGCACAGCCTTTGGTTCCCCGTCCGGCGTCCACTCCACCGCATGGATTTTCGTCTTCCTGTCACAGGACAGGTACCGAAATTCCCTTCTGTTCATTTTGCCGCAAACCTCCCTACTCTGCCTCGCTGGCCGCCGCTGGCTTTTTTTCCTTTCCGCCCCGCTGGCCGCCGTCGGCTATTTTTCTCCATCCGCCGCGCCTACCCTTTCCTTCATCGGGACATACTTGCGATGCTCCGCCAGCGACTTGTAGGCGGGACGGATGATCTTATCCACATTTTCCAGCTCTTCCAGCCGGTGCGCGCTCCACCCAACGATCCGTGCGGCGGCAAAAATCGGCGTGTACAAGGACACCGGAAGATTCAGCATACTGTAGACCAGGCCACTGTAAAAGTCCACATTGGCATTGACGCCCTTATACATTTTCCGCTTTTTCGCGATAACCTGGGGCGCCAGCCGTTCCACCATTTCATAAAGGGCAAATTCTTCCTGGCGGCCTTTTTCCCTCGCAAGCTGCTTGACAAACTTGCTGAACACCTCCGCCCTTGGGTCGGACACGGAATAAATCGCATGCCCGATCCCATAGATCAGCCCTTGGTGGTCAAACGCTTCCTTGTCCAGCAGGCGGTTCAGGTATTGCCGGACCTCGTCCTCGTCTTTCCAGTCCTTCACCGTCTCCTTCATATCTTCAATCATCTGCGTCACTTTGATATTCGCGCCGCCATGCTTCGGCCCTTTCAGGGATGCCAGCGCGGCCGCGATCGTAGAATACGTGTCCGTCCCCGATGATGTAACGACGTGGGTCGTGAATGTTGAGTTGTTGCCCCCGCCGTGATCCATATGCAGCACCATCGCCATATCGAGGACTTTCGCCTCCAGCTTGGAATACTTCCGATCCTCCCGCAGCATCATCAGGATATTTTCCGCCACGGACAGTTCCGGGGACGGCGCGTAGATGAACAAATCGTCCCCCCTGCGGTAATTGTACGCATGGTATCCGTATACCATCAGCATCGGGAACTGGCTGATCAGGTTCAGGCACTGGCGCAGCACGTTCGGGATGCTCGTGTCGTCCGCCTTTGCGTCATAGGAATACAGGTTCAGGATCGAGCGGGACAGGCTGTTCATCATATCCGCGCTGGGGGATTTCATGATGACGTCCCGGACGAAATTCGGCGGTAATGTCCTGCGCTCCACCAACGTGTCGTGGAACAAACGAAGCTCTTCCTTTGCGGGAAGTTCCCCAAAAAGCAGAAGGTACGCGATCTCCTCAAACCCGAAATGGCGGTCCTTCAAAAATCCCTTCACCAGTTCCTTGATATCGTACCCACGGTAATACAGCTTGCCCGCGCAGGGGACCTCTTTCCCCTTCACGATTTTTTTCGCGCACACGTCTGAAACATTCGTCAGCCCTGCCAGGACCCCTTTCCCATTTACATCCCGAAGCCCCTTCTTGACATCATACTTCGTATACAGTTCTTTTTCGATCTTGTTGCTTGTCATACACAGCTCAGAAAAATGCTGGATTTCCGGCGTGATTTCAAATAATTGCCTCGCCACGCTATTTGTCATTGGATCACCCTTTCTATTGTAGGCATTTGTTGTAATGATACGAGGGTCAAATAGGATTGGCCCTGATGATTGTTATAAATTATGCTTCCCGGTTCTTTTGCAGCCGCCTGAGTTCATTGCTCAATGCGGCAAATTCCTCCAGTGTCAATGCCTCCCCTCTGACCTTTGCCCCTTTCCCAAGCGTTTTTACCGCTTCCAGGATCGCTTCCTTCGGGAGGCCAAACCTGCCGGAATTGGACAGGCTGTTTACGAGCGTCTTTCTGCGCTGGTGAAAGGACGCGCGGACGACTTCAAACATCGTCCTTTCATCATCTGCCTCTACCGGCGGGTTCTTATGCCGGGTCAGACGGATGACGGCGGAACCTACCTTTGGCCGGGGCAGGAAACAGTTCGGCGGCACATTTGCTACCGTATACGGCTCGGCGTAATACTGGACCGCCAGCGACAGGGCCCCGTAATCCTTACTTCCCGGGCCGGCCTGCATCCGGGCCGCCACCTCCTTCTGCACCATCAGGGTCATGCTTTCCACCGGTTCCCGCCGCTCAAGCATCCCCATAATAAGCGGGGTGGTGATATAGTAGGGAAGGTTCGCCGCCACTTTCAGCGGTTTTCCGGCATTTTCCTCCTCCGCCAGCGCACGGATATCCAGCTTCAACGCGTCCCCTTGTATGATCCGCACATTGTCAAAGCCACTCAGCGTATCTTCCAGTATCGGGATCAGTTCCCTGTCGATCTCCACAGCGATCACTTTCTTCGCGGCGTCCGCAAGGTACTGGGTCATCGTCCCGATCCCCGGCCCAATCTCCAGCGCCACATCTTCCTCCGTGATGCCCGACGCCGCGAGGATCTTGTCCAGCACACGCGTATCGATCAGAAAATTCTGGCCGAGCCTCTTCTGAAAACGGAAGCGGTACTTTTGCAGTATTTCAATCGTATTTTTCGGGTTCCCCAAAACATGCGCCGCCATACTACCTCCCACGCTTTGGGGCTCCGGCAAGGCCGAACAGTTCTCGCGCGTTTTCCTCTGTCCGCGCCAGCACCTCTTCATAGGCGATGCCTTTCAGCGCCGCGATCTCCTCCGCCACATACCGGATATAGCCCGAATGGTTCCGTTTCCCCCGAAACGGCTCCGGAGCCAGGTACGGGCAGTCCGTCTCCAGCACGATCGCCTCCAGCGGAAGGGCTTTTACGGCCTGTTTCAGCTTTTTCCCATTTTTAAATGTCACCACCCCGCCGACGCCGATGCAAAACCCCATCTCTACATACTCCCGCGCCATCTCCTCGGAATAAGAATAGCAGTGGATGATCCCCTTTAAGCCTTTGGCGTGTTCCTTCATGACCGCCATCGTATCCGCTGCCGCTTCCCGGCTGTGGATCAATACCGGAAGCCCCCGCTCCCGCGCCATCCCAAGCTGCCGGATGAACCATTCCTTTTGCGTCTCGCGGGACTCCTTGTCCCAATAATAGTCCAGCCCGATCTCCCCGACCGCGACTACCTTTTCCTTCCCAAGCTGCCCTTTGATCCGGGAAAAAACCTCCTCGTCCAATCCCCCGGTCTCATCGGGATGCACGCCTACCGCCGCATACATAAACGGATAGTCCCGCACCATCTCAGGGACACGGAAACACGACTCGCAGGAGGCGCTTACGTTGACGACCGCCGCCACGCCTTGCCTGTGGAGCTCCCACAGAAGGGCATCCCGGTCTTCATCAAACTGCTCGCTGTCATAATGTGCATGTGTATCAAAAATCATCATTTCCGCCTTTCTGGGAACCCGGATCCCGCAGCAGGCTTTCCACGCCAAAACATACGACGCCAAGGCCGATGCCGCCCAATGCGATCAGCTTCCCGTTGAAAGTCGAAAAGAGCATCAGGAGGTGCCCAAGCTTTGGAACCGTCCGCACGACCTTCCCCACGACCTGGCCGTACCCGACCGGATCCGGGTCTTCGGCTGCGTTGGCGTCCCCTTTTGTGGTCAGGGATTCCTGGGCGGTATCGTTTTCCACTACCCGGTGCGTGACGATCTCCGAACCGCTCAGCCCCCCGCCGGTATATGTAATGATATCCCCTGTCTCCAGCCCCGCCGCATCCATCTCTTTGACAATCACAACGCTGCCAACCGGGATCTCCGGCTCCATGCTCCCGGTGAGTACATCGTACAACTGGAACCCAAACACGGGCGCCAGCACAGCAGGGGCAAGCAAAAGGATCACACATACGATCACACATGTCCCCAATATACCGAATATCCGGGAGATCCCCCGGCCCTTTATCTTCCCGCCTGCCACGCTCCCACCCCTTTCGCCGGCCTTATTTTCTACAAGAGGCTCTTGATTCAACTCTGCTTTCCCGCTCCCTTCGGTTGCGGGAAAGCAGCAAGTTTCGTTGTATTTTCAAGTAAAGCTTTAAAGAGGTTTATATGATTTTCGACGATTCTTTTATATACCGCTTCCGCATCTTTATCATCATAAATGTGAGATGTCACATTCCTGTCGTCAAGTATCTGTATCCAGCCTTGCTCATCCGTAACGAGTCCCGCGCGGAAAGCGGTCCTCATAACCGGCTTTGGGCTGTCGATATCTGTTTCGCCAAGCTCCGAAAGATATTCTCTTGCCGTTTTCCACGCAAGTTCGGTCGTGAATTCAAAACGCTGGATAACCGCATCCTTCAGCGTTTCAATTTTATATTCGTTTGCGTCGTTTATGGCTTCGTCCAGTCTGTCCACGGCCTTTTTGAAGTTTTCAAGCTTATACGTAAATTTACTCATGATTACAACGCCGTCCTTTAAGATGCTTTTATAAAGCTCCGTCCCCTTGTGGCTTTCACTTATATAAACAATGTCTATTTTGCAAAGCGTCGGCAGACGGTCTGTCCGATCTCTGAAAAGCGCCTGTGTTTTACTGTCTGCATGAAATACCGCAATATCATAATCGCTTTTTTCATTATTATCGCCCCTTGCGCGGGAACCGAAAAGAATGACCTTCGTGATATTTGGAAATTCCAAAGCAATTTGTTTTATAAGCTCCGTTATTTGGTCCATCACCAAGCCCCCTTTGCTATGTGGCGCCCTGGCAGTTTTGAAAGTGGGGTCACTGGATCTCCTCCGCTTTCTTAAGGACTTCCTCTAAATCCAGCCTCCGGAACAAAATCTCCGGTTTTTCTGTCACTTTCCCGTCGCCGACCTGCGCAAGGATCTTTTCCGCCGTCTCCGGCATAAACGGCGCCAACTGCTCCGCGCCAGACCGGATACAGGCAAGAAGGTTGTAAAGCACGGTTTCCAGCCGGTCCTTTTTCGCCTCGTCCTTTGCCAGCGCCCACGGGGCCGTTTCATCTATATACTTATTGCAGCGTTTGAAAAGCCCCCAAAGCTCCGTGACCGCGTCCGCCACGTGTAAGCGGTCCATTTTCTCCGCGACTGCTTTCGGCGTGTTTTCCATAACGCTTTTCAAATCCGCGTCCACATCCTCTGCCGCGCCTTTATCCGCCACTACGCCGCCAAAATATTTGTTCGCCATGGAAACCGTGCGGTTCACCAGGTTCCCAAGCACGTTCGCCAGGTCGGAATTGATCCGCTCTACAAGAAGCTCCCAGGAAATCACGCCGTCGTTGTCAAACGGCATCTCATGCAGTACGAAGTAGCGGACAGCATCCACGCCAAAGATCCGTACCAGCTCATCCGCATACATCACATTCCCCCGCGATTTACTCATCTTCCCGTCGCCCTGCAGGAGCCACGGATGCCCAAAGATCTGTTTTGGCAGCGGTTCGCCCAGCGACATCAGGAAAATCGGCCAGTAAATCGTATGGAACCGGATGATATCTTTCCCTATCAGGTGCAGGTCCGCAGGCCAGTTTTTCTTGTATAGCTGCGTACTGTCCCCATCCGCGTCATACCCGATCTTTGTAATGTAGTTGCTCAAAGCGTCCAGCCATACATACACGACATGCTTATCATCAAAGTCTACCGGGATCCCCCACTGAAACGACGTCCGGGACACGCACAGATCCTGGAGCCCCGGCAACAGGAAGTTATTCATCATCTCATTTTTCCGGGATACCGGCTGGATAAACTCCGGATGCGTGTTGATATGTTCGATCAGGCGGTCCGCATATTTGCTCATCCTGAAAAAATAGGCTTCCTCCTTGGCCGGCTTCACTTCCCGCCCACAGTCCGGGCATCTCCCGTCCACAAGCTGCGCCTCCGTCCAGAATGATTCGCAGGGCGTGCAGTACATGCCCTCGTAAGAGCCTTTATAAATATCCCCTTGCTCATACATCTTCCTGAAGATCTTCTGGACCTGCCTTTCATGATCCTTATCCGTCGTGCGGATGAACCTGTCATAGGAGGTATTCATCATATCCCATATATCCTTCACCTGCCCCGCCACTTTATCCACGTATTCCTTCGGCGTAACCCCAGCCTCCTGCGCTTTCAGCTCAATCTTCTGCCCGTGCTCATCCGTCCCCGTCTGGAAATAAACGTCATAACCCTGGCTCCTCTTATACCGCGCAATCGCGTCCGCCAGTATGATCTCATACGTATTACCGATATGCGGTTTCCCCGATGTATACATAATCGCCGTCGTAATATAATATTTTGGTTTCCTGCACTTCTCACACATATACCCTTGCCGCTCCTTACAATGAAACTT
>CAZYVA010000057.1:0-7769 GCA_964650695.1 uncultured Dorea sp.
ACAGATTCGGGTAACAGCGAAAAGGTATTGGGAGCCGGGCATTTCCATATGGATTATCAGGACAATATCCATGCAGGCACGGCAACCGTGACGGTCATAGGCAAAGATTCAGACGAAGAAGCGTCGGGCGAGGCTTCTTCGGGCGAACGGTATACGGGTTCGAGGACATTACATTTTACTATCGCGCCCGCGCCGGTCAGTTCCTGCAAGATTGCCATATCCAATGCATCCTATACTGGAAAAGCGGTGACGCCCGCCGTCACGGCCACCTACAATGGGGAAGCGCTTGTTGAGGGTGTGGATTATCAGGCTTCTTTTTCAGATAACAAGGCGATTGGCACAGCCGCCGCCGTGATCTCAGGGATCGGGGACTTCACAGGCACGGTTTCCCATAGCTTTAAAGTCCGGCTTGCTTCCCCTTCTTTAAAAGCGAAAGCAAAGAGTTACAACACGATCAAACTCACATGGAACAAACCGAAAGCGGCGGACGGCTACCAGATCCAGAGAAGCACGTCTGCAGGTTCCGGTTTCAAAACGATCAAAAAATACAGTTCCGGTTCCAGGAAAAGCTATGTCAATCGTAAAGTGACCTGCGGCAAGACATATTATTACCGGATCCGTTCCTACGCAAAGATCAAAGTCAGGAAAAACGGCAAGACAAAAACAAAGACCGTTTACAGCCCATGGTCGGCCGTGGCTGAAAAAGCGACCACTTTAGGCACGGTGAAGATTAAGAGCGCGGAAGGCTCTTCGAAAACCTCAGTGCGGATCACCTGGAAACGGTGCGCCGGGGCGCAGGGATATGAAATTTACCGCAGCACAACGCAGGATGGCGTTTATGAACTGGCCGGGACGGGCAAGGGTACCAGCTACATTGATAAAGAGCTGGAGGAGAACAGCATATGGTACTATAAAGTCCGGGCTTTCCGGAAGTCAAAGGGAAAGAAAACATACGGCGGGTTTTCAAAAGTCAAGGAAGGAAAGGTAAAAGAATCAAGCAGTTCCAGCAGCATCTATGACAATGATAAGCTGGCGGAGCTTTTTCCGGACGGCGTGCCTACGACGGCCGCGGCTATGCAGCCGTACCTGGCAAAGGTGGAAGTTCCGATCAAAGTCCTGAAAAGCGATAAGGTTACCATGTCTTCCGGCACGCTTACGCTAACGGTACATAAAGACCTGAAGGATAAAATATACGCCGCTTTTCTGGATATGTACAATATCAATTTCCCGATTACCAGCGGGACATACTGTTACAGTTGGCGGGATGTAACCGGTTCGAGCAGCCGGTCGCACCACAGCTACGGCGTAGCGATCGATATCAACCCGGCGTCAAACCCTATGGTTGGTTATACCAGCGGCACATACGCTCCGGGGACAGACCCCTATTCCGTGACGCCGGCGGTTATTGCCATCTGGGAGAAATATGGGTTCTACTGGGGCGGGAATTTTAAAAGGGCAAAAGACTACATGCATTTCAGTTATACAGGGTACTAACGGCAGCCGGTATTCTCTTAAGCGCATCGCTGCTAGCCTCTGCCGTGGGATTTGTGTGTTTTGCGGAAAGCGGGTCTTCCAGAAGCGAAGGCCTTTCCCGGACAGAGGCTCAGCCCGGATTGGCGATATACAAGGGCGTCTCGTCGGAGACGCCCTTGTTTCAACAAAAGAAGGAAAGAGCGTAAAGGGGAAAAAGTTATGGATATGAAAAAAGCCATTTTGGCGGTTTGCTCCGCCTTTGTATTTGTCTGTCTGTGTTTGTTAAGCCCGCTGCACGCATCCGCGTCCGGGCTGGGAATGGGAACGCTTCAATGGCAAGGCGGCGTGGGGGAAATCAGTATGAAGGTGAAGGCGCCTTCCAAGGGGAAGCTGAAATGGACCAATTCAGCCTCCGTACGGGACGCCGCTGTAAAAATGACGGTAAAGCTGAAGATCAATAAGAAAAAAAATTCAAAGGTTCTGTGGCATAGCAGCAACAAAAAGGTCGCCACAGTGTCTTCGGATGGAAAAGTGACTTTCAAAAAAAGAGGCACGGTTACGATCACATGCAGGCTAAAGAACAGCAAAAATAAAGTGAAATGCCGCTTTACGGTAAAAAAGCGCGCGAAGAAGCTCGTCCTGTCAGACAAGTCAAAAGAAGTGCTGCCGGTTGGGAAAACATGCGCCCGGACGGCAAGCGTACTTCCGGCGGGCGCTTACGGCGGGGTAAAATGGAGCAGTTCCAATAAAAAGGTTGCTTCGGTCAGCAGCGATGGCACCGTGCTTGCCAAAAAGAAAGGCACGGCTGTTATTACAGCAACCTTGAAGGATGGTTCGAAGAAAAAAGTAAAGTATTCTGTAAAGGTGATCGGACGGATCACCCAGGGAAGCACGAAGTTTATTGCGCACCGGGGCTATAGCTCTGAGGCGCCGGAGAATACGGCCGCCGCGTTTGAACTGGCGGGCCAGGCGGGCTTCTGGGGCGCGGAATGCGATGTACAGATGACAAGAGATGGGAAGTTCGTGGTGATGCATGATGCTTCCTGCCTGCGGATGTGCGGGATTGACCGGAAGGTGTCGGATATGACCTATGCGCAGGTCACATCCGCGCCGATTATCAGCGGCAGTAACCTATCCAAATATCCAAAGGAACATCCTGCCAGCCTGTCGGACTTTCTGAATATCTGCCGCCGTTACCATATGGTTCCGTTTGTTGAAATTAAAATGGCGTATAATCAGGCGGCGGAAGGTGGGACGCTGGCATATCCGGCAAAGGACACCCTGTACGGGCAGGCGCTGCCGTCCGTGGACGGCTCTACGCTGGAGCGCCTGTATAAGGAAGTCAAAAGCATAATGGGGCGCAATCCGTGTGTGTTTATTGCCTTTGATTACAATAACCTGATCAAACTCAAAAGTCTAAAGGATAGCGACCCTTCGGGAGGCAATGTTACGTTCCAGCATTTATCCGGGAGCCTGGAAACATTGGGGACATATCCTTATCTTCAGGATCATATCGGGCTGGCTATCTATCATGCCGCTTTAGCGCCTGCGCAGGTTCCGGGTGTGGCCGGGCAGGGCATCCCGGTCAATGTGTGGACGGTGGATAATGCGGGAAAAACGCTGAAGTATGTAAAGGCAGGCGTGCAGTATATCACGACCCGTGTGAAGGTATGGCAGTGATCATCGCATAAGGAACTGCCACGGGATCATTTATCCTGCGCGATCCGCGCAAGTGGTTCCGTGGCAGTTTTTTTGTGCCTGCCTTTGTGGGCATCAGGCGTTTTTTGTTTATTTCCTTCCTACATTTTTTACGGAAAAGTGAAAACAATATTGCAAAGCATTGTTCTTTTTTGGATAATAGAGATGGTAAATCCAAAAGATACCAATGTGGAAGATTTCAAAGATTTGTTCCGTAAACGGATATAGATCAAGCGGGGGTTGAAAATGAGGCAGTATTATCTTGCGGTAGATATCGGGGCGTCCAGCGGACGCCACATGCTTGCGTGGGTAGAGGAAGGACGGATATGCCTGGAGGAGATTTACCGTTTCCCGAATGGGATGAAAGAAAAGGACGGGCATCTTTGCTGGGATTTGGAGGCGTTGTTTGGCGAAATTGTCAATGGCCTTGCGAAATGTAAAGAGCTGGGGAAGATCCCGCTTACGATGGGCATCGATACGTGGGGCGTGGATTATGTGCTTTTGGATCCCGGCGGGAAGGTTTTGGGCAGGACATACGGCTACCGTGACCGCCGGACGGATGGGATGGATGGGAAAGTTTATGAAATCATCCCTCTGAAGGAATTGTACAAAAGGACCGGTATCCAAAAGCAGATGTTCAATACCATCTATCAGTTAATGGCGGTCAGGGAGCAGGAGCCGGAGCTTATGGAGCAGGCGGCGCATATGCTTTTGATCCCGGACTATTTCAATTACCTCCTGACCGGTGAGATGAAGACGGAATACACCAACGCAACGACTACCCAACTGGTCCATCCTGTGACAAAGGACTGGGACAGGGATCTGATCGGGCGCCTTGGATATAAACAGGAGATTTTTGGCGACATCTCGATGGCGGGCACGCCGGTCGGCATGTTGCGGAAAGAGATGGAAGAAAAGGTCGGATTTAACCTGTCTGTCCTACAGGCCGCGACCCATGACACGGCGTCGGCCGTACTCTCCGTGCCCGCGCTGGGGGATGATTTTTGCTATATCAGCTCCGGGACATGGTCGTTGATGGGTGTGGAGAGAAGGGAAGCGGACTGCTCCGAGGAAGCGTGCGCGGCAAATCTTACCAATGAGGGCGGATATGAGTACCGTTTCCGGTTCATCAAGAATATCATGGGCCTGTGGATGATCCAGTCCGCCAGGCATGAGTGGAAGGATGGATACTCCTTTGCCGAGCTGTGTGAAATGGCGGAAGAATGCGGCGGCTTCCCATCAAGGGTAGACGTCAACGATCCCATGTTCATGGCGCCGGAAAGCATGGTACGGGCGGTACAGGACTACTGTGAAAGCACCGGCCAGCAGGTCCCGGAGACGGTCGGGGAGGTTTCGGCGGTCATTTACCAGAGCCTTGCGGAAAGCTACAGGAGCGCGGTGAAAGAACTGGAGGCTGTCACAGGCAGGACTTACGAGTGTATCCATGTTGTGGGCGGAGGCTCCAACGCGGATTACCTGAACCAGCTAACGGCCAAAAGAACGGGTAAGACGGTGTACGCCGGCCCTGGCGAGGCAACCGCCATCGGGAACGCAATGGTCCAGATGATAAAGGCAGGCGAGTTTTCTACGGTGGAGGAGGCGAGGAAAGCCATTTTCCACTCGTTTGCAGTGAAGGCATTTCCCGGATCTGCGCAGGCATAAAGCAAGGCGGCAGTTTCAAAATCCTGCCGGAATGTGCGGATGGCGTCTGAAAGCGCCTAAAGCAGTCCGGCGAGGGCTTTTGTTTCAGAAATTATGGAAAACCAGGAGGAATGATATGGACATTCAAACACGTTATGAAGAGGCGAAGAAACGCTATGCGGCGGTTGGGGTGGATACCGGCGCGGCGATGGCAAAAGCGAAGGAAACCGCGGTCTCCCTCCATTGCTGGCAGGGAGATGATGTGAGGGGCTTTGACGGCGACCCGTCGAAGGCATTGACCGGGGGCATCCAGACTACTGGCAATTATCCGGGAAGGGCATCGACGCCGGAAGAATTGTTCGCGGATCTGGACAAGGCGCTGGGCCTGATGCCGGGGAAGAAAAAGATCAATGTCCACGCAAGCTATGCCATCTTTGAGGAAGGGGAATATGCGGACCGCGACCGGATCGAGCCGAAGCATTTTCAGAGGTGGGTGGATTTTGCAAAGGAGCGGGGGATGGGGCTGGATTTCAACCCGACCTTCTTTTCCCATGATAAAGTCAAAGACGGGCTGACCCTGTCAAGCCCGGACGAAGCGACGAGAAGGTTCTGGATCGACCATGGAAAAGCATGCATCCGCATTTCACAGTACATGGCGGAGCAGACCGGTATCCCCTGCGTCATGAACATCTGGACCGGCGACGGCTTCAAGGACATCCCGGCAGACCGGATGGGCCCGCGCCAGCGTTACAGGGCGTCGATCGAGGAGATCCTTTCCGAACCGTTTGACTTCAGCCTGGTGAAGCCGTGTGTAGAATCCAAAGTTTTCGGCATCGGTGTTGAGGCTTACACAGCCGGAAGCGGGGAGTTTTCCCTTTTGTTTGCCGCCATGAATAAGGACAGGTGCATCCCGCTGATGGACAACGGGCATTACCACCCGACCGAGGTGGTATCGGACAAGATCCCGGCGCTGCTTACATTTTTCCCGGAGATCGCGCTCCATGTGACACGCCCCATCCGCTGGGATTCCGACCATGTGGTGCTTTTGGACGATGAGACGAAAGAGATCGCCAAGGAGATTGTCCGCTGCGGCGGGCTGGATGGCAGGGTGGATATCGCGCTGGATTATTTTGACGCCAGCATCAACCGCATCTGTGCATGGGTGGTTGGGTTCCGCAATTTTGAAAAAGCGCTCCTGTACGCGCTTTTGACCCCCCATGAGGCGTTGAAAAAACTGCAGGACGCCAACCGCATGACCGAACTGATGGTCAGGCAGGAAGAATTAAAGACCCTCCCCTTTGGCGACGTATGGGCGGCGTATTGTGAAGCATGCGGCGTCCCGGATGATGGCGGATGGTTTGATGAGATTCAAAAATATGAAGCAGATGTTTTAAGCAGAAGAGCTTAAGTTACTATGGGCGGCCTTCCAGACCGCGAACCGTAGCGGACAGCTACGGATCATCAAAGAAAAGGAGTTGTGTCTGATATGAAAGTTTTAGACGCTGAATTCGCGCAGGGCTACATCCGTATGTGCGACGATGGCTGGCGGCAGGGCTGGCATGAAAGGAACGGCGGGAACTGTACGTACCGTATCAAAAAAGAAGATGTGGAATCGATCAGGGAGGATTTGAGGTTTGACGCGCAGTGGAAGGATATCGGCACGTCTGTGCCGAAGCTGGCGGGGGAATTTTTCCTTGTGACAGGAAGCGGGAAGTATTTCCGCAACGTGATCCTGGATCCGGAGGATGGGATCGCAGTGATCGAGATCGACGGAAAAGGTGAGCGTTACCGTATCTGCTGGGGGCTTGTAAACGGCGGCCGCCCGACCAGTGAGCTTCCGTCCCACCTGATGAACCACGAGGTCAAAATGCAGGCGGCCGGCGGCGCGCACCGGGTGATTTACCATGCGCATCCGGCCAATATTATTGCGCTGACGTTTGTGCTCCCGCTGGAGGATCAAGTATTCACGAGGGAATTGTGGGAGTCCATGACAGAATGCCCGGTCGTGTTCAGCAAAGGGGTCGGCGTGATCGAGTGGATGGTTCCCGGAGGAAGGGAAATCGCCGTCAGGTCCAGCGAACTCATGAAAGAGTATGACGTCATCGTCTGGGCGCACCACGGATTGTTCTGTTCGGGGACGGATTTTGACGAGACGTTTGGCTTGATGCATACGGTGGAAAAATCTGCCGAGATTCTTGTCAAAGTGCTGTCTATGGGGCCCGCGAAGCTTCAGACCATCCAGCCGGACGGCTTCCGCAGGCTGGCGGGTGAGTTTGGGGTGGAACTTCCGGAAAAATTCCTGTATGAGAAATAGGAAGCGGGGACGCTTGTAAACCTAAGGCTCATCCGGGATCTCGCACGCGAAGCATCGCATCTTCCCGTTTTTATCCGGCGGGATGACGTCGTACCAGTCGAAATGCAGGCGGAACTCATCCTGATAGAGTTTTTCCATTTCCCGGCGGAAATACGCCTCAAACTCTTCTACGCTGTGCGCATGGTTGTTGGGGTCTTTGACGAGCTGGATGCGCATATCGTGATAGGACTCCTGTATAAAACGGAACTGGGCGATCCCGACGATCCCGTTTGGGATCTTCATGAGGTACATCGCGGACGTCTCCGGCATATGCGCATGCTTTACCAGGTCATTGACCCGCCCTTGTATGGACGTGATATAGCGGACCCCGTCCAGCACGACGGACGCTGCCCGGTCCCCGATCTCATAATTGATGAAGGGGTAATCCTTTTTAAACAAGGTCGTCACGATCACCCGCCCCTCGTCCGCCAGATGGTTGTCCTCATCGTAAATATTGACCACATGGGTATCGCTGTTGATGTAATACAATTCCTCACCGGGGAGCTGCACCGCGATGCTCCCGGTCTCAGAGCTTCCGTATGCGTCAAACAGGCCGTCCCCAAAAGTTTCCGTCAGAAGCTGGCGGGTGGAGCGGTCCACCATC
>CAZYVA010000057.1:7779-12534 GCA_964650695.1 uncultured Dorea sp.
TATAAAGCTTTGGCCTGTAAACCTCCAGGTTGTGGCGTTTGGCATAGAGCGCCATGCGGACCAGGCAGTTGCGGCGGAAGCACAGGACGTCTGGCTGGTAGTCTTCGATATCCTTTAAAATATCCCGGATGCCGTCCCCCACGCAGTTGTCTTCCGGTACGGTACGCCTGCGCATCAGCCCGAATTTCTGGATAATGGAATCCCCCTTTTTGGGGTCGGTCTTTGCGTGGGTCGTGACGAACGAGAACAGCTTGCCGCGCAAGGGGCGGTAGCCGCCATACATCAGGACACGGATCCAGTTGGCGTCTTCGCATGCGGAGTCCCGGTGTGACTTGATGAATTTCAAGGGGATGCCGGAAGAGCCGCTTGTGGCAAAAATCTTCCATTCTTTCTTTTTCTCCGGGTGCGCCGCCATCTCTTCCTCCATCCAGAGGCGCAGGTCCTGCCGGGTGGTGACGGGGAACTTCGCTAAATCCTCCGGCGTCCGGAAATCCCCCGGCGTCAGGTGGTTTTCCTCAAACCGCCTGCGGTAAAAGGGGATCCGGTAGGCACGCTCCATCAGCTCCCGCACTTTCCTGCACTGGCGCCTGCGGATGAAAGCGCGGTCCTGCGGGATTTTCCGGTCCAGCCTCATCAGATAGTAAAAAGTCAGGAAGCTTTTCAGCTTTTTTTTGTTTGTAAATGCCATTTTGAAACTTCTCCTTATCGTTAGCGCTTCATCCGCATTTTAGCATGGATGCGCTGGAAGCGCAAGCGGGCGCGGAGTGGTTTACGTTTCACAGCCCGGCCGCAGTCAAATCAAGTCCAATCAAGGCTGATCCAAGGAAAAAAGTATTGTGTTTTCGCCTGTATTGTGCTAAAATCTTGCTGTCGGGTTTTCATTCGTGTCCGTTATTTGATGCGGAAGACAAATACTTTAATGAGGAGGAAAAAAAATGGAAACAACGAAAAAAGCAGGAAGACCATTTGGTTTTTACGTGTGTTCCCTGGGCTTTACTTTTGAGCGTATGGCCTTTTACACCGTAAAGTACCTGTTGGCGATTTGGATCGCGACAGAGGCAGCTTCCGGCGGGCTTGGCCTCTCTGATGCGGAAGGGGCGGCGCTTTCCGCTAACTTTGTGGCTTTTACCTATATCACACCTATTATCGGCGGCTACATAGCGGACTACTGGCTGAGCCCGAGGATTTGTGTCGCTGTGGGCATGATCCTTATGGGTATCGGGTATTTGTGCACATGGCAGGCCCATTCGGTCGGGATGATCTGGGCGATGATCATCCTGGTGTCGGTCGGCACGGGCCTGTTCAAGGGGAACCTGTCAGGTGTGAACGGCCTGCTGTTCCATGACAAGGAAGAGCTGGATTCCGCGTTTTCTATCCAGTATTCGTTTGTCAATATCGGTTCTTTTATCGGGACCACATTTATCGCGATCCTTGCCACGACGGGATTGTTTGGGATTAAGTGCAGCTTCAATACTGTGTTCCTGATCTGCGCGATCCTCCTGTTTATCGACGCTGCATGGTTCATTCTCAATGGAAAGACGCTCGGCGAGGCGGGCAAGAAGCCGTTCAAGAATGACCAGAGGGCGTTTGTCTCCACGGAAAAGAAAAAGAAGGAAGAGTCTGCTCCGCTGACAGCCGGCGACAAGAAGAAGATCGCGGTCATCATCCTGATCACCCTCTTCTCCGTTGTGTTCTGGGCTTTGTGGTACATGACTTACATGCCGGCGTATTACCGCTTTGGTTACGGCGATGGCGCGGACTTCATGAACAAGGCGAACTGGTACATCGGGAGCTTCCAGATCCCGACATCCTGGTTTGACTCTATCAATGCGCTGTGCTGTATGATCCTTGGGCCGGTGCTTGCCGGTGTATGGGCGAAGCTGGCGAAGAGGCCGCAGGGCGATATGAATATGTACCAGAAGACAGCCCTCGGTATGATCCTCATGGGTTTCTCCTATGTAGTCATGGTTATCGCGGACATGGTTGCAGGTGATGCGGGACAGTGCTCCATCATCTTCCTGTTGGTTGTTTGTATCCTGATGTCAGTAGGCGAGATGGTATTCTCCCCGCTTGGGAATTCCTTTATTTCCAAGCTGGCTCCCGCGAAGGTACTCGGATTCCTGCTTGGGTTCTGGCCTATCGCGGTATTCTTCTCGAACAAGATCTACCCGCCGATCTATACTTACCTGAAGGGCATTGATTTTAAGATTGGCTATGGCTTCCTGGCAGTGCTTGTTATCGCGTTCGGCCTGATCCTCTGGGCTATCAGCGGCAAGCTTGTCAAGATGGAGCAGGAAGACTGATATTGAGATCGGACTTTGTTTCATGGCATTATGGGGGTCAAAGACTTTTGACCCCTATGATAGAACGGATGGAATGCCGCCCGCCTGTAAGAGGGGTGGCATTCAGAAAAGAAAGCCGGGACCATACGGATAGGCTTTCTTTTTTTTGGGTTTTTGCCGCCCATTGTAACGGACCGGACCGGATCATATAAAAAGTGGAGGGATGAGGTTGAAATTGCTTTTTTTCTATAGTATAATTCTAAAAGCTGCGGCAGCTTGGACATGCAAGGACTGGCAAAATATAGGATTTTCAGAAGGAGGGGCGGTTATGGATATACAAACTGCCCTGTTTTATCGTGTAAAGAAAGGAAACGGGCAGGGCATATGAAAGCATTTTTGATTTTGGAGGACGGGACGGTTTTTCAAGGGACAAGCATCGGGGCGGCAAGGGAAGTGGTCAGTGAGATCGTTTTCAATACTTCCATGACGGGCTACCTGGAGGTGCTTACCGACCCGTCCTATGCCGGGCAGGCGGTAGCCATGACCTATCCTTTGATCGGGAATTACGGCGTTACGCCGGACATGGAGTCGCACAGAGCCTGGCCGGATGGGTACATTGTACGGGAACTGTCCAGGGTTCCCAGTAATTTCCGCTGTGAGGGGACGCTTGCAAGGTTCCTGGAGGAGCAGCAGATCCCAGGGATCTGCGGGATCGATACGAGGGCGTTGACGAAGATCCTGCGGGAAAAAGGGACGATGAACGGGATGATCACTACAAACGGCCAGTACCGCCTGGCGGAAATCATTCCGAAGCTTCAGGCATACAAAGTAGGGGACGTGGTTTCCAAAACGACCTGCAAGGAAGCTTATACGGCTGAGGAGGATCCCTCCTGCGCCTGTGCGCAAGGAACGGATCCCAGGGAGGGCCGCGGCAAGGAGTTTCCAGAGAAAAGCAGCCCGATAGGGAAAGACGATCCTTTTAAAGTAGCTCTTATGGATTTTGGGGCGAAAAGGAACATTGCCCGTTCCCTGTGCCGGCGTGGGTGCAGGGTGGAGGTTTATCCCGCCCACACGGAAGCGGAGACGATCCTTGCCGCCAGGCCGGATGGCATCATGCTCTCCAACGGTCCCGGCGACCCGGCGGACTGCGCCGCGATCATCCGCGAAGTAAAAAAACTGTATGAATCGGGGGTCCCGATTTTTGCCATCTGCCTGGGGCATCAACTGATGGCGCTGGCAAACGGGGCGGACACATACAAATTAAAATATGGCCACCGGGGCGGCAACCATCCGGTGAAGGACTTAAGCACCGGACGGGTTTATATTTCTTCCCAGAACCATGGATACGCGGTCGATGCCAGCACGATGGATCCGGCAGTGGCCGAGGAGGCGTTTGTGAATGTCAACGACGGCACCAATGAAGGGCTGAGATATAAAAAGAAACCGGTATTTACCGTGCAGTTCCATCCGGAGGCGTGCCCGGGGCCGCAGGATTCGGGTTATCTGTTCGACTACTTTTTACAGGTGATGAAAGGAGCGTAAATATGCCAAAAAATCGCACAATCAGGAAGGTACTGGTGATTGGCTCCGGTCCGATCGTCATCGGGCAGGCGGCAGAGTTTGATTATGCAGGGACACAGGCCTGCCGCGCCCTGAAGGAAGAGGGCGTCGAGGTGGTCCTTCTCAATTCCAACCCTGCGACGATCATGACGGACAAGGATATCGCGGACCGGGTTTACATTGAGCCGCTGGACGCGGAGGTCCTTAAGCAGTTGATTTTAAAGGAAAAGCCGGACAGTGTGCTTCCGACGCTGGGCGGGCAGGCGGCTTTGAATCTGGCGATGGAGCTTTACGAGAGTGGGTTTTTGAGTGAGAACCATGTGCGTCTGATCGGAACCACCCCGGAGACCATCAAGAAAGCGGAGGACCGGCTGGAGTTTAAGTCAACGATGGAAAAAATCGGGGAGCCGTGCGCCGCGTCCCTTGTCGTGGAGAGTGTGGAGGACGGCATCCGGTTTGCGGAGGAAATCGGCTATCCGGTCGTGCTGCGCCCCGCGTATACCCTGGGCGGGAGCGGCGGCGGTATCGCCCACAACAGAAAGCAGATCAAGGAAATCCTGGAAAACGGGCTGCGCCTTTCCCGCGTCGGCCAGGTGCTGGTAGAGCGGTGCATTGCCGGATGGAAGGCAATCGAGTATGAGGTCATGCGGGATGGAAACGGAAACTGCATTACCGTATGTAATATGGAAAACATTGACCCGGTGGGCGTGCATACCGGGGACAGCATTGTGGTGGCGCCGTCCCAGACGCTGGGGGACAAGGAATACCAGATGCTGCGTACCTCGGCGCTGAATATTATCAACGAGCTCAACATCACCGGCGGGTGCAACGTACAGTTTGCCCTTCATCCGGATACGTTTGAATATTGTGTGATCGAGGTCAATCCCCGCGTCAGCCGCTCCTCCGCGCTTGC
>CAZYVA010000058.1:0-7518 GCA_964650695.1 uncultured Dorea sp.
CAAGCAGATGTTTGCCCAGGTGACGAACCCGCCGATTGACGCAATCCGGGAAAAGGTAGTGACTTCCACGGCGGTTTACCTGGGGAAGGACGGGAACCTTCTGGAAGACAAAGCCGCGAACTGCCGGATGCTGAAGGTGAATAACCCGATTTTAACGGATCTGGATCTTTTGAAAATCAAAAACATGCAGCGGGATGGGTATCAGGTAGCGGTGATCCCGACGGTTTATTATAAACACTCAAATTTGGAAAGCATGATGGATTATCTGTTTGTCCAGGCGGACCAGGCCATCAATGAGGGCGCCAATATCCTTGTGTTGTCGGATCGGGGCGTGGACGAATTCCATGTAGCGATTCCGTCCCTCCTGGCGGTATCGGGCCTGCAGCAGCACCTGGTACGGACCAAAAAGCGGACGTCGGTGGGGATCATCATCGAAACCGGGGAGCCAAAGACCGTCCATGAGTTTGCAGCCCTTTTGGGTTATGGAGCCTGCGCGGTCAATCCTTACCTGGCTTATGCGACGATCCGGCAGCTAATCGAAGAGAAGATGCTTCAGAAGGATTACTACGCGGCGGTGGATGCTTACGCAAAGGGGATCCTGGCTGGGATTGTAAAAATCGCTTCCAAGATGGGGATTTCCACGATCCAGTCTTACCAGGGCGCTAAGATTTTCGAGGCGATCGGGCTGAAATCATCTTTCATTGATAAATATTTTACGGACACAGTCAGCCGGGTCGAAGGGGTCGGCATTGAAGAAATTGCCGCAGACTATGAAGAGATGCACAATGAGGCGTTTGATCTTTTGGGTTATCCGACAGACCTGACGCTGGACAGTGTCGGGCAGCATAAGAGCAAGAGCCAGGGAGAACAGCATCTGTATAACCCGCAGACGATCCACCTGCTGCAGCAATCGACACAGACCGGGAATTATGAGCTGTTCAGTGAGTATGCCAGCCTGGTGGAAGAGGAAGGCAGGGGGCTGAACCTGCGGGGCCAGCTTGATTTCCGCTATCCGGAGAAGGGAGTGCCGATTGAGGAGGTTGAGCCGGTGGACGAGATCGTAAAACGGTTTAAAACCGGGGCGATGTCTTACGGTTCGATCTCGAAGGAGGCGCATGAAACGCTGGCGGCTGCCATGAATGCCCTGCATGGCAAATCCAACAGCGGGGAGGGCGGGGAGGAGATCTCCCGCCTGGATTCTGATTGTTGTTCCGCCATCAAACAGGTAGCTTCCGGGCGTTTTGGCGTCACAAGCCGCTACCTTGTCAGCGCAAAAGAGATCCAGATCAAGATGGCGCAAGGTGCAAAACCGGGGGAAGGAGGGCATCTCCCGGCAGCAAAGGTATACCCATGGATTGCGAAAACCCGCTATTCCACTCCGGGGGTAGGGCTGATTTCCCCACCGCCGCACCATGATATTTATTCCATTGAAGATCTGGCACAGTTGATTTACGATTGTAAAAATGCCAATAAGGATGCAAGGATTTCCGTAAAGCTTGTATCCGAGGCAGGTGTGGGCACGATTGCCGCCGGGGTGGCAAAGGCGGGGGCGGGATTGATCCTGATTTCCGGATATGACGGAGGGACAGGCGCCGCGCCGGGAAGTTCCATCCATAACGCTGGATTGCCGTGGGAACTGGGGCTTGCGGAGACGCACCAGACGCTTTTGCAGAACGGGCTGCGGGGCCGGGTGCGCATTGAGACAGACGGGAAGCTGATGAATGGCCGGGATGTGGCGGTTGCCGCTATCCTGGGGGCGGAAGAATTTGGCTTTGCTACCGCTCCGCTCGTCACGCTGGGCTGCGTGATGATGCGCGTCTGTAACCTGGACACCTGCCCGGTCGGCATTGCAACCCAAAACCCGAAGCTGCGCAGGCGTTTCCGGGGGAAACCGGAATATGTAGTCAATTTTATGCGGTTTATCGCGCAGAACCTTCGGGAATATATGGCGAAGCTGGGTGTGCGTACCATCGATGAACTGGTGGGTAGGACGGATCTTTTGCGGATGCGCACAGATCTGAAATCCCGGAATGCAGCATCCCTGGACTTGTCCGGCATACTCTGCCAGGGGTACGCCGGATCGAAGGAGCAGATTTTCCGTCCGGAGGAGAAATATAATTTCCATCTGGAAAAAACACTGGATGAGCAGGTGTTGATGAAAGCATTTGGGGAGGCGCTGGAGAAAAAACAGAAAAAGAGCATCCATACCAAGGTGTCCAACACCAACCGGACTTTCGGCACAATGTTCGGATCGGAGATCACAAGGCGTTATCCGGATGGATTAAAGGAAGATACCTTTACCGTACATTGCAAAGGAGCGGGCGGACAGAGCTTCGGGGCGTTTATCCCCAAAGGGCTGACGCTGGAGCTTTGCGGGGACAGCAACGATTATTTCGGGAAAGGTTTGTCTGGCGGGAAGCTTATCGTATTCCCGCCGAAAGAAGTCGTGTATCCGCATGAAGACAATATCATCATTGGGAACGTAGCCCTGTACGGCGCGACTGGCGGGAAGGCTTTCATCAACGGCGTGGCGGGGGAGCGCTTCTGCGTGCGTAATTCCGGCGCGAAAGCAGTGGTAGAGGGCGTCGGCGACCATGGCTGCGAATATATGACCGGCGGGCGTGCCGTGATCCTCGGAGAAGTCGGGAAGAATTTTGCTGCTGGCATGAGTGGTGGGATCGCCTATGTGCTGGACGCAGACAACACGCTTTACCGGAAAATGAATAAAGAACTGGTGAAAGCGGTGCATGTGTCTTCAAAATATGACATTCTGGAATTGAAAGAGATGATACAGGAGCATGTAAAGCTTACAGGTTCGAAGAAAGGAAAACGGATCCTGGAAGATTTTGATACGTACCTTCCTCAGTTCAAGAAAGTGATCCCTTACGATTATGAACGGATGATGGCTGGGATCCTACAGATGGAAGAAAAAGGGATGAGCAGCGAGCAGGCAAAGATGGAAGCGTTTTACGCCGTGCAGAAAGCGGGAAACAGGCAGTAATCCGGTATGGGGAGCCGGATGCGCCTGTGTATGGAAAGGAATGGCAGAAAGTATGGGAAAAGCAACTGGATTTTTAGAATATAGAAGACAGGATAAAAAAGCGCAGAGCCCGGAAAAACGGATCCGGCATTTCCGGGAATTTTACGAACCGCTTTCAGAGGAAGAACAGAAAAAGCAAGGCGCGAGATGCATGGACTGCGGTGTCCCGTTCTGCCAGGCGGGGGTCATGCTGGCGGGTATGGCAAGCGGCTGCCCGCTGAATAACCTGGTTCCCGAATGGAACGACCTGGTCTATCATGGCAACTGGCAGGGCGCTTACCGTCGGCTGAAAAAAACAAATAATTTTCCGGAGTTTACCTCCAGGGTCTGCCCGGCTTTATGTGAAAAGGCATGTACCTGTAACCTGGACAGCGACCCTGTGGCTACCCGTTCCAATGAATATGCCATTATCGAGCGGGCATACCAAAACGGCTATGCCGATCCAAACCCGCCTAGTATCCGGACGGGGAAACGGGTGGCGGTCATTGGTTCGGGCCCTTCCGGCCTTGCCGCCGCAGATCAGTTGAATAAACGGGGGCATCAGGTCTGCGTCTACGAGCGGGATGACCGGGCAGGCGGGCTTCTGCGCTATGGCATCCCGAATATGAAGCTGGAGAAACAGGTCATTGACCGGAAAATCGCTGTCATGGAAGCGGAGGGCGTGGAATTTGTTTACAATTGTGACGTAGGCAAGGATCTGGAAGCGGCTGGGATTATCCGGCAATATGACAGCGTAGTCCTTGCCTGCGGAGCCAAGCAGCCGAGGGATATCCGGGTGCCGGGAAGGGATGCGGAAGGGATTTATTTTGCTGTGGATTTCCTGGCCTCCACAACGAAAGCGTTGGGAATGGGTTTTAAAGAGGGGAGTTACGTCTCTGCGAAAGGCAGGCATGTCATGATCATCGGAGGCGGCGATACGGGGAATGACTGCTGCGGGACAGCCATCCGGCACGGTGCAAAATCTGTCCTGCAGGTCGAAATGATGCCGCAGCCGCCGCTGGAGCGCGCCGCCTCCAATCCGTGGCCGGAGTGGCCGCTCGTCTGTAAGACGGATTATGGGCAGGAGGAAGCGATTGCTGTATACGGCAGTGACCCAAGGATTTACCAGACAACGGTCAAAGAGTTTGTCAAAGATTCCAAGGGACATCTCTGCAAAGCAGTCCTGGTGAAGCTGAAGAGTGAAACCGATGAAAAAACCGGACGCAGGAAGATGACAGAGATTGCTGGGAGCGAATATGAAGCGCCGGTGGATCTGGCGCTGATCGCGGCAGGATTCCTGGGGTGCGAGGAATATGTGGCAAAGGCATTCGGCGTCGAGCGGGATCCGCGGATGAATGTACGCACCGCCCCTGGCGGATATGCCACCAATGTAAAAGGTGTCTATACGGCGGGGGATATGCACAGGGGGCAGTCACTGGTCGTATGGGCGATCCGGGAAGGAAGAGAGGCTGCGAGAGCGGTGGACTATGGCTTGCTGGGGTATTGAAACGCATTCTGTAAAAAAGTGATTCACGGCCTCTCCCCTATAAGCCACAGACCGCTTTCTTTGAAGGCTATAAGGGGAGGTTCCTGCATTAAAAAAATTGTTCTTACAGGCAAAGCTGTGCTATAATCAATGAAGATGTGGATCCAGGATTTGCGGACCTATAAAAATATGCACGGGGGATAAAAGAAAACATGTGGTTTTGCCTTTCACTCATCGCGCTTCTTTGCTGGAGCGGCTCGGATTTATTTTCAAAAATCGGCTGCCGGGGGCAAGACAGGTACAGCCATTTGAAAATGGTCATTGCAGTGGGCGCGGTAATGGGGCTTCATGCGGCATATGAGATAGGGATTGGAGGGACGGAAATTTCTTTTTCCGTCATCCGGGCTTATTTTCCTGTGTCGCTTTTCTATATCGGTTCTATGGCGCTGGGTTATCTGGGGCTTCGGTATATCGAATTGTCGATATCCTCCCCGATCTGCAACGCATCCGGCGCATTGGTCGCGGTTATGACGCTCGCAACGGTTGGCCCCGGAGACTTCAACGCGGCGGTCTTTTTTGCGGTCGCGCTGGTCTGCATCGGTGTGGTCGGGCTTGGCGTCGTGGAGTCTTGCGAGGATGATAAGCTCCGCAAGGCAAGGCAGGAGAAAGGGAACTATCAATACGCAAAAAGCTGGGCCGCGCTGGCGCTGCCGCTTGCATACTGCCTGCTGGACGCTGCCGGGACTTTCGCGGACAACCGGGTACTGGAGACATTGGATGAAGACCGCGCAAACGTCGCATATGAACTGACGTTCCTTGCGGCAGGCATTTTCTGCTTTCTCTATGTTGTTGTGATAAAAAAGGACCGGCTGGTGTTCCGGGCGGAGTTTCCCAAGTATGCTGGGGCGGTTTTTGAGACGGCGGGGCAGTTTGCCTACATTTTCGCAATTGCGGACTCCGCCCACCTTATGCTGGCGGCGCCGATGATTTCTTCCTATTGCGCCGTTTCAGTGCTGTGGAGCCGGATTTTCCTGAAGGAACAGCTTTCGTGGAAGCATTACGCAATGATCGGGCTGGTCATTGCAGGGATCGTGATCATGGGCGTGTTTGACATATAAAATGAAAGGGATCCATCAGGCAAGGGAGATGGATGTTGGGGGAAAAAGTGGAAGAGAAGCAGTCAATGGGAACGGGGCAGCTCATCAAGCGCTATTGGCCCTATCTGAGAAAATACCGGAAAACCATCTTTTTAGATTTGTGCTGTGCGGCCCTGACCTGCCTGTGTGATCTGGTGCTGCCGCTGATTCTGCGGACCATCACCAATCTTGCGGTGCAGAACCTTGCGGCATTGACGGTAGGGCTTGTATTGAAATTAACGTTTCTGTATTTTGTGCTGCGCCTTATCGATGCTGCGGCGCAGTATTTCATGGCGGATATGGGGCATGTCATGGGGGTTTACATTGAAACGGACATGCGGGAGGATGCCTTCGCCCACCTGCAACGGCTTGGCTATACCTATTATTCCAATACAAAAATCGGGCAGATCATGGGCAGGATTACCAACGACCTGTTTGAGGTGACAGAGTTCTCCCACCACTGCCCAGAAGAATTCTTTATTGCGGGTTTGAAAATCCTGGTAAGTTTTGTAATCTTATGTACCTATAACGTGCCTTTGACGATCCTGATTTTTTTATGCGTGCCTTTTATGGCGGTGGTTTCGATGGCGCTGAACCATCGGCTGAAACAGGTGTTTTTCCGGCAGCGGGTGCAGATTGGCGAATTGAACGCGCAGATTGAGGACAGCCTGCTGGGGGAGCGGGTGGTAAAAGCTTTTGCGGCGGAAGAGCAGGAAGCGCAGAAGTTTACAAAAGGAAACCAGGATTTCCAGAACATCAAGAAGCTATCGTATAAATATATGGCCATGTTCCAGGCGTCCACCCGTCTGTTTGACGGGCTGATGTACCTGGTGGTCGTGCTGGGCGGCGGGTTATTTGTCGCTTACAGGGCGATTACGCCAGGGGACCTGGTGGCATATGTACTTTATGTATCCACACTGATCGCGACCATCCGGCGGATCGTGGAGTTTGCAGAGCAGTTCCAGCGGGGGATCACAGGGATTGAACGCTTTTTTGAGATCATGGACGCGCCAGTAGAGATTGTGGACGCACCGGATGCAGTTCCGATACGGGTGGATAAAGGAGAGATTACATTCCGGGATGTCTGTTTTGAATATCCGGACGACCACAACAATGTCTTGCGGCATCTGAACCTGACGGTCCATGCGGGGGAACGCGTGGCTCTTGTCGGCACTTCAGGGGGCGGCAAGACAACGCTTTGCAACTTGATCCCCCGGTTTTACGATGTCACAAGCGGCGAGATTGACATCGACGGGCAGGATATCCGCAAGGTGACGCTGAAAAGCCTTCGGGACGCCATCGGCATCGTGCAGCAGGACGTCTATCTTTTCAGCGGGAACGTAAGGGACAATATTGCTTATGGGAAAAAAGGCGCGTCGCCGGAGGAAATCCGCCAGGCAGCGGTCCTGGCGGGGGCGGACGGGTTCATCGGCCAGCTTCCGGATGGATATGATACTTATGTCGGGGAGCGGGGCGTGAAGCTTTCCGGCGGGCAGAAGCAACGGATCGCAATTGCAAGGGTGTTCCTGAAAAATCCGCCGATCCTGATCCTGGACGAGGCGACCAGCGCGCTGGACAATGAGAGCGAGATCCTGGTCGGGCAGAGCCTTATCAAGCTGGCAAAGGGCCGCACGACGCTCACGATCGCGCATCGGCTGACCACGATCAAGGACTACGACCGGATCCTGGTGCTGGGGGCGGAAGGAATCGAAGAAGAAGGCAGCCACGAGGAATTGTTGGGGAGGAGGGGGAGTTACTACCGGTTGTGGAACCAGATCCTGTAACGGGTCCCGCATAGCCCGCATGATTTTTATGTCACGTTTTAAACTGTTTTCATTTACTATGAAACTTGCTTTGTCGCGACCGTAGGGAGCGGG
>CAZYVA010000058.1:7618-12531 GCA_964650695.1 uncultured Dorea sp.
GGAGCGGGTGCAGGGATATCCTCACATCCACCGCACTGGACATCAATGCGGTTGGGTATGACAAATATTCCGGGCATGGCCTGGTCTGGCCTTACCGGGTGCTGCAGGTGATGCTCGGTTTGCCGGATTTACCCGCGCCAAAGGCTGCCGGGAATGCCATAGACGCCAATACCGGGGCAACCGTAAATACAGCGGCCGACGGGACGGCAACGGTAACGAATGTTGCGAAAAGCGCGAAGGCCGTCATCCCCGACGCCGTCACTGGTGAGAATGGCACGTCTTATACCGTCACTGCGATCGCGCCAAAAGCAATTAACAATAAAGTGAAGACACTGACGGTTGGGAAAAATATACGGCTTATCCGTGCAAAAGCATTTTCTAGAGCCAAGAGGCTTAGAACGATTCAGTTTACCGGTACCAATGCTGTAAAGGTAAACAAAAAAGCGTTCAAAGGCATCAATACGAAGAAAATCACCATTAAAGTGAAAAAGCAGATGTCCAAAAAGAATTACAGGGCTTTTGCCAAATCGTTGAAAAAGGCGGGGTTTAAAGGGAAAATCAAAAAAATAAAATGATTTAAGAAGGGCAAAGTGAAAGTTCAGGAGCTTCGTGATTATTAAAAAATACAAAGAAGGCAAATGGCGTTTTCTTATAACGGAGCTTTATAAAGCAATCCCAAAACGCCAGAAAGAGGAAAAGGAAATCCTTTGCCCCTAACCACGTTGTCCCCAAAAATAAAAAATGAACGGGAAATGGCGCTTTAAGGGAAAACATTCATCTGTGATGGGAGAGGGTGGATTTCGTTGACATTTCCCCATCTGTGCCATATAATAAAAAACACTGAAGCGAAGGGGCATTGAAACAGCATGGCAAAGAGCCGGACAGAGCCTGGGCGTTTCAGGCGGGATACGCGTAAGGAGGATAAAAATGGCGTCTGGTTTATGGGGAGGCCGGTTCGAAAAAGAGATGGATGACATAGTCAAGCAGTTCAATGCGTCCATCGGGTTCGACCAGAGGATGTACCAGGAAGATATTGACGGGAGCATCGCGCATGTGACGATGCTCGGCGAACAGGGTATCGTCTCTGCCAAAGAAAGGGATGAGATCATTGCCGGGCTTGAGGAGATCCGGAAGGAGATTGCGGACGGCCGGATCCAGTTCCGGGCGGAGGATGAGGACATCCATATGGCGATTGAGGGCAGGCTGATCCAAAAGATCGGGGAAGCCGGGAAAAAACTGCATACCGCGAGAAGCCGCAACGACCAGTGCCAGGTAGACGGAAGGCTTTACCTGCGGAAAGAAATCGGGGAGATCACAAGCCGCCTTTGTTACCTGGAATCGGTGATTTTGGAGAAAGCGGAAAAGTATGCGGACCAAGCCACGATCGGGTTTACCCATCTCCAGCACGCGCAGCCGGTTACGGTAGGATTTGTGTTTATGGCCTATTTCCAAATGTTTAAGCGGGACCTGCAAAGGCTGCAGGATACGGGTGAACGTCTGAATTACTGTCCGTTGGGCGCCTGCGCGCTGGCAGGTACGACGCTTCCCATCGACCGCCATATGACGGCGGAGCTTTTAGGCTTTGCTGCGCCTACGGAAAATGCGATGGACAGTGTCAGCGACCGGGATTATAGCCTGGAGTTTTTAAGTGACGCCGCGATTTCCATGATGCACCTGTCGAGGTGGGCGGAAGAATTTGTACTGTGGAATTCATCGGAGTTTGCCTATATCGCGATTGACGATAGCTTCTGTACCGGAAGCAGTATCATGCCGCAGAAGAAAAACCCGGATATGGCGGAGCTTCTGCGGGGAAAGACCGGGCGCGTGTATGGGGATCTGGTACAGCTCCTGACAGTGATGAAGGGTACGCCGCTGGCTTACAACAAGGATTTCCAGGAGGACAAAGAAAGCCTGTTTGATGCTATTGATACGTGGAAAGCGAGCGTCACGATTTTTGCAAAAATGTTGGAGCATACGGAGTTCCGGACAGATCAGATTGAGAAACAGATGGGGAAAGGATTTTTAAACGCGACGGATATCGCGGAACATTTTGTGAAGCAAGGGATTCCGTTCCGGGAAGCCCATTCCATCGTAGGACGTATGGTAAAGGTCTGCGAGGCGCATGCCTGTGGGTTTGAAGAACTGACAGACAAGCAGCTTCAGGAAATTGACGGAAGGGTTACAAAAGAAATGCTGGGTGATATCAGTATTTCCGCATGTGTGGAAGCGAGGGTTTCTTATGGCGGGACGGCCCCGGCGGAAGTCCGGAGGCAGATCGCCAAGGAAAAAGAATGGCTTTCGGACATGCGGTCCAAAGGAAGGAGATTTTAAGATGAGAAGAGCAGGGCTTTTGGTTGCGTTGGTTTCCATGATGTGCCTGTTGCTGGCTGGATGTGGGGAAAGCCAGCCGGAGAGCGCACAGGACGGGACAACGGAGGAAGCCGCTCAGGCAGATGACGCTGCCGCAGCGGACGGGATCGGCTTGGAACAGGCGAAAGGGATTGCCTTGGAGCATGCGGGGGTTGCGGAAGAAGAAGCTGTTTTTACGGAAACAGGCCAGGAGACCGAAGATGGGAAGGACGTGTATAAGATAGATTTTTCGTCTGGTGCGACGGAGTATGAATATGAGATCCTGGTGGAGGACGGGACTGTATTGAAGTACAGTTCCGGGATAAGGGAAAACGCCGGCACATCTTCCGGCACAACGGATAATTCCTCAAGCCAGGATAACAAGAATGACAACATCCTTACGGAAAAGAAAGCAAAGGAAATCGCGTTCCAGCAGGCAGGAGTTGCGGAAGACGAGGCGGAGTATGTAAAGGTGGAGCTTGATTTTGAGAACGGGGTGCAGGTGTACGAAATCAGCTTTGACAGTGGCAGTTATGAATATGAGTACGAGATTGGTGCGGAATCCGGCGAGGTTCTTCATTACGAGAAAGACAGGAGGGATTGACGCCGGCTCAGAGAGCATTATAAGGGGGCTGTCTACAGGTCTACAGGCAGTCCCCTTTTTATAGTGCGCTTGGCGGCACGCGTTTCTTATGTATCATCGTATGATGCAGGGGGCCAAAAACCTTTGACCCCTATGATACCACGGATTGCTCCGTGCTACGCACTCCCGCGCCCCTGGTATCATTGATAGGGATATGTATTATTTACAACGTTTCAGGATTTCCTTCAGGTAGCGCCAGGACCGTTCGGTGGAGGCAATGTCTACCCTTTCATTTACAGAATGAACGTCCGGGAGATCCGGACCGAAGGATATAATGTCCAGATCCGGTTTCTTGCCAAAGAGGATCCCGCATTCCAGGCCAGCGTGTGTGGTTTCCACTTTTGGTTCTGCATGGAACATTTCTTTGTAAATCTCTATCATTAACGGGCGGATTTTGGAATCCGCATTGTAGCTCCAGGCCGGGTACTCGCCGCTGATTTCATAGGAAGCTCCGGCCAGGCCACACCACATAGCCAGCCGCCCTTTCAGTTCCTCCAGCTTGCTCTTGACGCTGCTTCGCGCCTGGAAGCTGATCTTTACAGCCGTTTCCTGTGTTTTTACGATCCCCATGTTCAGAGACGTCTCCACGTTGTCCGGGAAATTGCGGTCAAAGCACTGCACGCCATCCGGGACGCCATAGAGGAAGGAGATGACATTTGCGGTCGTTTTGGAAGAGAAGCTGTTTTCCGTCCCGTTCCCTTCTTCTGTGGCGGTAAGGTCAAAATCCGGCTCCTGTCCGGCAAATTCTGCCGCGATCTCTTCTTTCAGCGGCTGGATCCGCGCGAGGATTGCGTCCGCCTGCTCTGGCGCTGCGATCAGCTTGGCCGTGTGGAACTGTGCGATGACATTAGCCGCAGTCCCGCCGTTTACAGAAACCAGGCTGAAATCAAAATCCTTCGCCAGCCGGTTTAATACACGTCCCATAAGCTTGTGGGCGTTGCCTCTCTGCTTTTGGATCTCATTTCCGGAATGCCCGCCCAAAAGGCCGCTGATAGAAACCGTGATTTTTGTCCCTGTCTGTTCGCTCCATTCGATCGGGATATAAGTATCGTACAAAAACCCTCCGGCGCATCCTACCGTCAGGACGCCCTCTTCCTCGGAGTCAATGTTGAAACAGATTTTTCCCTTCAGTCCTGATAAATCGATCGCATTTGCCCCGCCCATGCCAACTTCTTCGTCAACGGTAAAAACCGCCTCGATCGGCGGATGCGGAATATCCTTGCTGGCCAGCACTGCCATGGCAAAGGCAACCGCAATCCCGTCATCCCCGCCGAGGGAAGTGTCTTTCGCTCCGATCATCCCATCCTCTATGAATAGTTCCAAAGGATCATTTTCAAAATCATGGCTGCTGTCCGGCGTTTTGACGTCTACCATATCCAAATGCCCCTGCAGGATCACCGGGGCGCTGCCTTCATACCCCGGCGTCCCCGGCTTTTGGATGATGACATTGTTGGTCTCATCCTGTGTGTATTCCAGGTTGTGTGCTTTTGCAAATTCCACACAGAAATCGCTGGCCTTTTTTGTGTGGAAGGTTCCCCGCGGCACATTGCTGAGTTCCTCAAAATAATAAAAGACCTCTTTTGGCTCAATGTTTGACAAAACTCCCATGTTTTTTACCTCCGTTGTATAAGATGATTCAATTTCTTGAATCTTATCATGGTATCCAGGAAAAGTAAAGATGTTTCACTTACATCAGGCGGGGGTTATAAAATAGAAAATAAACCTTAATGATTAACGAAGATTATCCGATATATAATAAAACAGAAAACATGTAATATGCACTTTCCGTTTTCAGGAATAAAGACAAAGGAGGTTTTTCATGGCGAAAATAGGAGAGATACCCAGCGAAAGCGAATGGAAGATTATGGAGGATAAATCATATGGCAATGGAAATCACAAACGGCTACAGCAGTTATACAGC
>CAZYVA010000059.1:0-12441 GCA_964650695.1 uncultured Dorea sp.
TCGAACCCACGTGCCCTTGCGGACAAACGGTTTTCAAGACCGCCTCGTTATGACCGCTTCGATACCTCTCCGTATACAATAGTATTATCGTTGTTTCCAGACAACACTATGCATTGTAGCACACAACTTTTTTCCCGTCAATATGTATTCTTCCGCAAATATTACGTTACTGTTACTATTACGATTAACACCCTGCCGGGCATCAGCGAAAACACAGCATGCTGAAAAAAGGCACAATTCCGAAGCCACAGTTGTATTCCATCCCGCATTTGTCGCAGAGATCTTTCACGAAGATACAGTATGCCGACATGCAAGAGAAACGCCTGTCCGGGAAGCGGCAAGGCTTTCTGTCAACTATGGCACAGGGTGAGCACAGGTCACAGCCGCCTGCCCCGACCATAAGGACAGGCAGGCCCAGTTTTTCTTTCAGATTCATCGTCATTTTGTTGTGCTTTCGTTTGGATGGTTTGGTCTCCTTTTCAGACAAGGGATCCTGAATCTCCCACATAGTCTGGAGTACAAGGGCGCGTCTGTATGACCGTACCGTCCGCTCCATCTCATCGACGGTGCCGCAGTCAGGTGGGCAGGCATAATTTGCCCCATATTTCCCGCAGACATTGTCGGCACAGAATGGACGGAAAGAGGGCTTGAAATCAATCTGTTGCGTGTCTATAAAGACAGCATGGGCAAAACCTTCTTCATACGCCAATGCAATGAGTTCCTGTTCATTCAAATTCATTTATTTTCCCTCCGGTGCCTGAATGGCTTAAAGTGTCCGTGTGTGAAGCGGCTGGTTCCAGATAGTTTTTATCTGACATATGGCTCCTTACGGGTAAATTCGGTCATTCTGGAAGTCAAGTAAAAAACGTCTGTAAACCGTAACGGCAGTATAACACAGATAAGCGAAAATGGGAACAAAAGCTTGCGGCTCCAAACGATTTTTTATATAATGATTTTGATAAAGGCTGCCGATATGGATGATAAGCCTGGGGCGGCTGTAGTAAGATTCAAAAAACGTGAAAAGGATGGAGTGAACAAAGATGGAAAAAGTGATGAAACAAAAAAAAGCAGCAATGTCCATGAAGGTCCATGCAGCAATGTTTTTACTTCTGCTCCTGGCCTGTTTTTTTGGCGTGCCGCAAGATGTGGCTGCCGCTGAGTCCGTAAAACTTACAAAAGGGAGCAGTTACAATTTTGCCACTTCTGAAATGGTAAATGCCGTATGGCAATCCTCCAACCCTTCTGTAGCCAGTGTCACAGGGGACGGGCAGGTCACAGCGTCCAAAAAGGGGACGGCGCAAATCACGGCCACCGTGGACGGTGTCAGCGTGGCGGATTATTCCGTGAAGGTTATCAAATTTGAACCGGTGAAGATGACAAAGCTCCAATGTTACAAAAAATACCGCAAGTATATGTCCACGAAAGAGTTTAAAAAAGCCTATAAAGCCGCTTGCACGATCGTGAAGCCCTATGCCGGTTTCAGCAAAAAAGAAAAATTATACGCGGTCGCGTCGGAGTTACGGGTCATTTTTGACCAATCCGGGACATACTCGATGACGACCAAGCATTATAACGACCCATATGGCTACCTTATCAAGCATGTGGCATCCTGTGCCGGGTGTACACGCGCGACCGGACTGTGCCTGAACATTTTGGGAATCAAATTTGAACATGTGAATGAGAAGCAATACACGCACCAGTGGGCACGGGTGAAAGTGGGGAAGGAATACTGGATCTGCGATGCATTCGGGCTTTATGTCGGCAAGGAGCCGGGGAAAAGGAAGCATCCATATTTATAATTAACCGGGTTTACTATAGAAAGTATAGAAAGCAGCATTTCTATGAAGGGGGCTGTAAAATCTGTCAGAATTCCCGAAAAGAAGACGGTAAAAGCAGGGAAATTTATACGGTTGAAAGGAACAGTCAATATATAGAATCAATGTATAAATATCATTGATATATCAAAAAACTCAATTTGTGATAGACAAATGAACGGTATATAATAAAAAGGTATTTATGGAAAACGAAAAATTCGTTTCCGATTGTTTCATTTGCAGGAAAGGTGGTAGATCGACATGATTACAGTAAACGCAATGGGGGATAATTGCCCGATCCCGGTCATCAAGACCAAAAAGGCAATGCAGGCGCTGGATGGCCCGGAAACCATCGAGGTTCTTGTTGACAATGAAATCGCGGTACAGAATGTGACAAAGCTTGGAAACAGTTCCGGCGGCAAGGTCACATCAGAAAAACTTGGGGAAAAGGAATTCAAGGTGGTGATTGAGATGCAGGGCGCGCCGGAAGCGGCAGAGGAAGAAGTGAGTTGTATGCCCGACGCCAAGGGTAACCTGGTGGTAGTGGTTTCCTCGGACCGTATGGGAAGCGGCAACGACGATCTTGGGAAAGTCCTGATCAAAGGCTTTATCTTCGCAGTGACCCAGCTTGAAGTCTTGCCAAAGACCATGCTTTTCTACAATGGCGGCGCGACTCTGACGACAGAAGGTTCCGCCTCCCTTGAGGATTTGAAATCCCTGGAAGCCCAGGGCGTGGAGATCATGACCTGCGGGACATGCTTGGATTATTATGGATTAAAGGATAAGCTGGCTGTAGGCACAGTGACAAATATGTACAGTATTGTGGAAACGCTGGCGAAAGCGGGGAAAATCATCAAACCATAGGCACAGGTTATAACCGATTCGGAGCGTGGGAGAGATTGCGCGGCAGTGTCCCCCGCTGTTTAGGAACTGCCATGAAATAACATGGATCAATTGCGCAGGATATTTCTTCGGATATGCAAGTCAAAAAACGCAGGCATAGCAGGTGGCGTCGAGGATTCTTGGCTTTTGCAGCCGGAGAAATAGACAAACAAGTGGTTTGGGTTGTTTCATGGCAGTTTCTTAGTTTTAGCCTCTTATGATCAGGGAATCGAAAAAGAAACCCCTTGCAGGAAGAAACACTTATTACTATAATGAATATATAGCATAATCTCGTTACTATGAGCGGTTCCTGCCCGTGAATAGTAGCAGTTTGTAATATTGCTATGGTTTATCACTAAAAAGCTAGGAGGATTGTCTATGAGATCAAACGTTAAATTGACAAGCTTATCAAAGACCGCAGGGTGAGCGGCCAAGATTGGTCCGCAGACCCTTGCCCAGGTTCTGGGTAAGCTGCCTTCGTTCCACGATGACAATCTCATTGTCGGAATTGAGACATCTGACGATGCAGCCATCTATAAAGTGACAGATGACATTGCCATGATCCAGACCGTTGATTTTTTCACACCGATCGTAGATGATCCGTACATGTTTGGGCAGATTGCCGCGGCCAACTCCTTGAGTGATGTTTGGGCGATGGGAGGAGAGCCGGCAGTTGCGTTGAATATCGTTGGGTTCCCGAATTGCCTGGATCCTGCGATTTTGGGGGACATTCTTGCAGGAGGAGCCGAAAAAGTGAAAGAAGCAGGAGCGGTACTGGTGGGAGGGCATTCCGTGCAGGACGATGAGCCAAAGTACGGGCTGTGCGTCTCCGGCTTTGTACATCCTGATAAGATATTTAAAAATTATGGCTGTAGACCAGGAGATGTCCTGGTACTGACTAAGCAGATTGGAAGCGGCATTATCAATACGGCAATCAAAGCGGATCTGGCATCACCGTCCGCCATCCGGGAAGCGCAGACAGTCATGGCATCCCTCAACCAAAAAGGGAAGCAGACGGTGGAAAAATATGATGTATCCGCCTGCACTGACATTACCGGGTTCGGGCTTTTAGGGCATTGCGTCGAGATGGCATCCGCCAGTGAAGTGACGTTTGATATCCGTGTCAATGATATCGCTTATATGGAAGATGCCGTTGATTTTGCGAAAATGGGATTGGTTCCGGCAGGAACTTACAAAAACAGGGGGTATTCGATGGATAACGTCGAGCCAGGATCTGTGGAAGAACATTATCTGGATCTGTTGTACGATCCGCAGACATCCGGTGGGCTGTTGATTAGTGTATCGCCGGAAAGCCTTTCCGGAATGATGGCGGATTTTGATGCGGCAGAGCTGGATACCAAGGTTTCGGTCATTGGGAAAGTGGCTGAAAAAAGCGGCAAATTGATACGGCTGCACGTATAATGCGGAAGGAAAAGAACGGGATGGATAAAAATCTTTTGTACCGGAGCATCCCAAAGGTGGATGTGCTTCTGGAAAATGGAACGATCAAAGGTGTGATTAACCGGTATGGCAGGGAATCCGTGATGGAGGCGATCCGCATGGAGACAGAAAACCTCCGCGCGTTTATCGGGAACTGTGAGGATGAAGAGCAGGCGGAACTTCGGATTTCCATGGTGGTGCCTGCGGTTGTGAGGGCGGTGGAAAAGATGCATGCCCCAAATATGCGCCCTGTTGTCAATGCGACGGGAACGATCCTCCATACCAACCTGGGACGGGCTCCTATCAGCGAGGAGCATATGAGGAAAGCGTTTGAGATTATGACCGGATACTGCAATCTGGAATATAACCTGGAAGCCGGGAAACGCGGGGAGCGGTATTCTCATTTTGAAAAGCTGCTCTGTAAGCTGACGGGTGCGGAGGCGGCGATGGCGGTCAACAACAACGCTTCCTCCGTGATGCTGATTTTAAGTTCGCTGGCAAAGGGAGGGGAAGTGATTGTCTCCCGCGGCGAGTTGATTGAGATTGGCGGAAAATTCCGGATCCCAGACGTGATGGAGTTAAGCGGCGCTTCGCTGGTAGAGGTTGGGACGACCAATAAGACGCATTTTAGCGATTATGAAAACGCGGTCACAGAGGAGACAAAAGCGCTTTTGAAAGTTCATACCAGCAATTATCGTGTGGTAGGCTTTACGGAATCCGTGGGCATCGATGCGTTGATACCGCTGGCAAGGGATTATGGCATCCCGGTGATTGAGGATTTGGGGAGCGGCGTGCTGATGGATCTGGCAAAATACGGGTTGACTCATGAACCGACAGTGCAGGAGTCCATCGCGCAGGGGGCGGATGTTGTGTGCTTCAGCGGCGATAAGCTGCTGGGCGGCCCGCAGGCCGGTATCATCATTGGAAAGAAAAAGTACATCGACCGGATGAAGAAAAACCAATTGACCCGTGCGCTTCGGATTGATAAATTTACGGCAGCGGTTCTGGAGATGACGCTGATGGAATATCTGTCTGAGGAGAACGTGGCGAAAAAAATCCCCGTGCTCCGGATGCTCTCGGAGAGCCTTGCGGATGTGGTGAAACGGGCAAAAAGCCTTTCCCGTATGCTCCAGTCAGCGGCGCTCCCGGCCCAAATTGAGGTGAAGCCATGCGAGTCGCAGGTTGGAGGAGGATCGCTGCCATTGGAGCGCATTCCCAGCATGGCGGTGACGCTCCGGCCGGAGCATATGGGCGTGCCTGAACTGGACCAGCGGATGCATCGCTTGGACATTCCTATTATCGCGCGGGTTGCCAACGATGAACTTCTGATGGATGTCCGTACAGTCCGGAAGGAAGAACTGAAATCCATTACAGAGGGGCTGAAAGGAATACTGCTATGAAACATATTATTATCGGGACCGCCGGGCATATCGATCACGGGAAAACCACCTTAATCAAAGCGCTGACCGGAAGGAACACAGACCGCTGGGAGGAAGAACAGAAACGGGGGATCACCATTGACCTTGGATTTACGTGGTTTGATCTTCCAAGCGGCGACCGTGCAGGGATTATCGACGTACCCGGCCATGAAAAGTTCATCAACAACATGGTGGCCGGGGTTGTGGGGATGGATCTGGTGCTGCTTGTTGTGGCGGCGGATGAGGGAATCATGCCCCAGACCAGGGAGCACATGGATATATTAAATCTTCTTGGAATTGAGAAAAGCATTATCGTCCTCAATAAATGTGACATCGTGGACGGGGAATGGTTGGATCTGGTTGAGGAAGAAGTGAAGGAAGAACTTCAAGGCACCTTCCTGGAAGCCGCTCCTGTGGTGAAAGTATCTGCGGTGACGAAGGAAGGGCTGGATGATTTGGTGGCCCTCATCGATCATATGACGAGGGAGGAATTGGTGCCGAAAGATGTCAGCACCATTCCGAGGCTTCCGATAGACCGGGTATTTAGCCTTCCTGGATTTGGGACGATCATCACCGGCACGCTGGTATCCGGGACCATCCATAAAGAGGACACGCTGGAAATGTATCCCATTGGCAAAGAGAGCAAAATCCGCAGCATACAGGTACATGAAGTCGATCAAAGCGTTTGTTACGCCGGACAGCGCGTGGCAGTCAATTTGTCAAATATTAAGAAAAAAGAAATCGAGAGAGGGTGCGTGCTCGCCCCTCCGGGAAGCATGAAAACGACAGACCTTTTGGATGTAAAGCTGAATATACTGGAAAACTCCGCGCGCATTTTACAGAACCACGCAAGGCTGCATTTTTTTACGGGGACAAGCGAGATCCTCTGCCGGGCGGTACTTCTTGACAAGCAGGAGATTGGGCCAGGGGAGAGCGGTTATGTGCAGCTTCGGCTGGAGAGTAAAACAGCGGTACGCCGGGGAGATAAGTTTGTCGTCCGTTTTTACTCACCGATGGAAACGATTGGCGGTGGCGTGATACTGGAGCCGAACCCTACCTATAAAAAACGGTTCCAGGAAACGGCTATCGAAGAGTTGAAAAGAAAAGAATCCGGCTCTTCGGCGGATATCATTGAACTGCATGTGAAGGACCACGCGGACACGATGATCACTGTGGCAGAACTTGCAAAGTTGACGGCTTTATCCTCGGAGGAAGTAAAGGAAGACATCCGTGGGCTGGAAGCTTCAGGGACAGTAGTTGTTTTTCCGATGGGGAAAAATACTTATGTGTTCCATGCGGATGCTTTGCGTTTGGCGCAGGAAACGCTTACGGATACTTTGAAAGCTTATGAAAAAAAATACCCCTATCGCTATGGCATCAAAAAAGCACAGGTACAGATGAGCTGCTTCCCCAAAATGAAGCCGAATGTGTTTGACCGTATGGTAGGGCTTTTGGAAGAGAAAAAGGCTGTCAGACGGGTGGATGAGTTTTTATGTACTCCGGAATATGAAGTGTGCCGGGATGAAACCTATCAAATGGTATCGGAGAAGCTTTTGTCCACTTTTGAGTGCGCAAAATTTGATTTTGTCAGGTACTCGGAAATCGAGGTGGGCGTTCCCGGAGAGATTGCGGATGATATTTTGAATATTCTTCTGGAAGAAAAAAAGATCGTAAAGGTCACGGAAGATATGTATACACTTTCCGCGTATATGCGGCAGGCGAAGGAAGCGATCCTTGCAAAGCTTGCGGATGACCCGGTCATCACCATTGCACAGGTCAGGGATATGTTTGCAACGAGCAGAAAGAGCGCGAAACCGATTCTGGAATATATGGATAGCATCAAGATAACAAAAAAGACCGGCGGAGAAAGTGAAAGGGTAGCATACTGATGAATTTGAAACAACTGGAAGCGTTTGTCCGTGTGGCAGAGAGCGAGAGCTTTTCCAAGGCGGCAAAGGAGCTTTATCTGACGCAGCCTACGATCAGTGCGCATATTGCATCGTTGGAAAAAGAATTCAAGACGAGGCTGCTTGTGCGCAATACAAAAGCAGTCGCGCTGTCGGCGGACGGGCAGGTACTTTACAAATACGCGAGGCAAATTGTAGATTTGGAGGACCGTATCGAGGAGTATTTCCATAAAGACGATGCGGCGGGGATACATGAAATTATGATTGCGGCTTCCACGATACCAGCGCAATATCTGGTTCCGCAGATTTTGACACGGTTTCAGGAAAGTTATCCGGAGGAGCAGATTAAGCTCGTGGAGACGGACAGCGCAGGCGTGGTGTCCCGGATTGTAGACCAGACGGCAGAGATTGGGTTTACCGGAACAGTGCTGGAAAAAAAGCATTGTATTTATTTGCCTTTCTATAAAGATACGCTGGTAATCGTGACGCCAAATACGGAAAAATATCAAAGATTAGCAAAAGAGCAGGAGGGGGATATCTCATGGCTGATGAATGAGTCCGTGATTCTCCGGGAGAAAGGTTCTGGGACCCGCAAAGAAGCAGAGAAACAGTTGAAAAAAGCCGGGATTCTGTACAGCCAGTTGAACATTATCGCAAGCATTGACAATCAGGAAACCATCAAACGTTCCATTCGACAGGGGATGGGGATTTCCGTGCTGTCAAGGCTTGCCACAACAGATGAAGTAGCGGATGGGCATCTTCTGACGTTTCCAATCCCACTGGCGGATGATGGGAGGGACATCAACCTCGTCTATAATCGGAACAAGCCGTTGACACGGAGCGCGGAGCGGTTCGTGACGGTTGTGAAAGAGATGTATGGGCTTAATGCATAGCCGTTTGGAAGCAGCCTGGATGGCTGTACGGTAAAGGAGGTTTCTATGATCTATTTCGATAATGCAGCAACGACCATGAAAAAACCGCAGCAGGTGATTGACGCAGTAGTGGAGGCGATGACATCCATGGGGAATGCGGGGCGAGGGGCGAATGAAGCGTCCTTAAGCGCATCCCGCGTCATTTATGACGCAAGGGATAGGCTTTGCCGTCTGTTCCATGGGGAAGACCCGCGGCAGATTGTATTTACCGCCAATTCCACGGAGAGCCTGAACATGGCCATCAAAGGGATTTTGAATCCGGGTGACCATGTGGTCACGACGATGGCGGAACACAACTCCGTCCTCCGCCCGTTGTATGAGATGGAAAAACGGGGTGTAGGGCTTACAATTGTAAAAGCCGACCGGAAAGGGGTTGTGGCATTGGCAGATATCCGGGCTGCCATGAGGGCGGATACAAGAATGCTGCTCTTAAGCAATGCCTCGAACCTTACGGGAAACTATACAGATCTTGTGCCTATCGGGGCATTGGCAAAAGAATATGGGGCATTGCTGGTCGTTGATGCATCCCAGACGGCGGGCGTTTTTCCGATTGATGTACAGAAAATGCAAATAGACGTCCTTTGTTTCACCGGGCATAAAGGGCTTTTGGGTCCACAGGGAACCGGCGGCATGTATGTTAGGGAAGGCTTAAATATCCGTCCGTTGAAAACCGGAGGAAGCGGCATCCAGACATTCAGCAAGACCCATCCCATCCAGATGCCCACCGCGCTGGAGGCCGGGACATTAAACGGACATGGGATCGCGGGGCTTCGGGCGGCAATCGCCTATCTTGAGGAAACGGGGATGGACCGTATCCGGGAAAAAGAGCAGAAACTCATGTGGCAGTTTTATGAAGGTGTTAAAAACATCCCAAGCGTGACGGTCTATGGCGATTTTTCCCAAAAAGAACGTTGTGCCATCGTCTCCCTGAATATTGGGGACTACGATTCCGGCGAAGTCAGCGATGCGCTGCTCACCGACTACGGGATATCCACCCGGCCGGGCGGGCACTGCGCACCTTTGATGCATGAAGCATTAGGAACCGTAGAGCAAGGCGCGGTGCGTTTTAGCTTTTCCCATTATAATACCGAAGAGGAAATCGAAACGGGCATCCGTGCCATCCGTGAACTGGCGGTGGAAGAGTAAGGCGAGTTACGATTCACAGGAATCGTGGGGCTTTATGCGCCAATCCCACTTCCATCCATAGACGGAACCCGGCGCGGCACAGGCGGGCTTATTGTCCGCAAAGCTAGCGGGCTAGACGGAGAAATGGAGAATCATATGAAAAAAAAGGAATTAAGGCTTGTCGTGACGTTCCATACAACAGCGGACGCGATGGCGATGGAAAAAGCCTGTAAGGAGCATCATGTTCCAGGAAGGATCATACCGGTGCCGAGGGAAATATCGGCGGGCTGCGGATTGTCATGGTGCGCACAGCTTAGCGACAGGGAAGCGGTGGCAGATATGATGAAGGAAGCCGGTATCACGGAAGAAGAGATTTATGAAATTATGGTTTAAACAGAAGCAAAGGCTATCCTGCCCCATGTGGTACAGGATAGCCTTAACGCCCCATACAGATGAACGTCCCCAAGGAGCGGCCTGTCCTATGGTTTGTCTGGATTTCTTTTCGGGTTTCCCCTAATTTTCCAGACTTCGTTTTACCCGTGCCAGCGTTTTTGCGAAGGGCGGCAGAGAAATTAAGATCAGCGTGACAATTCCTTCCGCGCCCAGGTAGCTGCCTTGATAAAGCGCGGAATAAACCCACGGATTCATTCCTTCGGGGGCATAAGATGCAAAAAAGACTACGCCGGATAATGTAGAGCATACAAAGCGGCCGAGTACCCCAACGACATATCCTGCCTGTAGCCCGTATTTTTTATTGGAGAAAAAGCCGGACAAGCCCAGAGCGCCGAATGCCAGGGGGTAATCCAGCAAAACTTGCGGGACGGACAGCATATAAGGGTCAATGATAAACTGTAAAAGCCCATATGCGGCCCCGGTTAAAATCCCATACCTGGGGCCAAGCCAATATCCAATTAAAACAATAAACAGCATGGATAATAAGGTGACGGATCCGCCCATTGGCATCTCCCATAATTTGATATAGGATGTGACCATTGCGAGGGCGATGCCCATTGCAGAAAAAACGAGTTTCTTTGTTGCGCCAGCAGAATGGCTAGCGGCATGACCTGTGTTTGCCATATGTAATTCTCCTTTCCTTACGCCGGCATTACCCGGATCAAGTTAAAGGGTTCGTGCTTTTGCACATCTCAGCCAGAACGGCACCCCGGTGACAAGCCATACGATAACCTCTTTTGGAGAGGATGTCAAGGCTTTTTGGAAGGATATATTAAATGGATATTTTTGAATATTTTTGGAATTTTTTGGTTTTTTGAAGCAGCTATCCCGTTTTATGCAAGCCAGGGATCAATAAACGGGTCTGTCCCACACGGTACAGACCCGTTTATCAGTATGCCAAATGGTAATTACAAAACAGTATAACCTCCGTCAACAGGGCAGATCACTCCGTTTACATAGGTGGAGAATGGAGATGCGAGGAAAATGGCCGCTGTGTCCAGTTCCCCCTCTTTTCCATATCTTGCCATTGGGATCATAGTGCGTGCATAGTTCTGGAAGAATTCACTCTCCAAGGTTTCCTTGGTAAGTGGCGTCTCAAAATAGCCTGGGCAGATCGAATTTACTGTGATGCCCTTGTCTCCCCATTCTGCCGCGAGTGCCCGCGTTAGATTTACAACGCCGCCCTTTGCTGCATGGTACGGGCTGGCCGGGGCAATCTTGTTGCCGACAAGGCCATACATGGAAGCGATATTGATAATGCGTCCGTACCCAGCCGGGATCATTGCCTTTTTGGCAACGGCACGTGCCATTTTAAAGGTTCCCGCAAGGTCGATATTTACTTCGTTCATAAACTGTTCGTCCGTGATGTCCTCCGCAGGGGCGACAGCGCCGGTTCCCGCATTATTGATCAGGATGTCGATTTTCCCCATTTTCTCCAGGATTTCATCTACAGCTTTCTCAATGTTCTCCGTATCGGTAATATCACATTTAATACCGATGGCTTTCACGCCATAGGTTTCTGCGATATGCGCAGCATTTTCTTCTACCAACTGTTGGCGTCTTGCCAGGCAGACAATGTTGCAGCCCTGATTCGCCAGTGCGTGCGCCATCTGCACCCCAAGGCCGGTGGATGCTCCGGTCACTACCGCTGTTTGTCCGGTAAGGTCAAAATAGTTTTTCATGTTCAGCCTCCTTTTTTGAATGATGATTGAATGATTACATATTACATATTATCTATTTTATCATAAAATCAGAGCATAGGATAGGCTTATTTTTATGAAAAATCATTCTGGAAATTGAGAAGTGTTTCCGTCTATTCTTTCCGTCATTGTTCTTTTGTGTTATACTTTGTTACGGGGTTTTTGTTCCCTTATCTTTGTCTTTGTGTGGCTTCGTAACACATGGGAAAAGGATACCATACAAGGGAAAGTATGCGGGCGGACATTCACAGGCGCTTCACCCATATCCATGAAGGCCGTTGTGGACTGTAATGATGGGAGTACACCATGACAAAATATGACATCTTAGAGAAATACTTTGGTTATTCTTCTTTCCGTGAGGGGCAGGAAACATTGATCGATGGCATCCTGCAAGGGCAGGATGTGTTTGGCGTTATGCCGACAGGGGCGGGAAAGTCCCTCTGTTATCAGATCCCGGCGCTTCTTCTGCCAGGGATGACGCTTGTAGTGTCTCCGCTGATTTCCCTGATGAAGGATCAGGTTTCTGCGCTGAACCAGGCGGGCATCCATGCGGCATACCTTAACAGTTCGCTGACGCCGGGGCAGTATCGGATGGCGCTTCGGCGTATGCAGGAAAATCAGTATAAAATCGTTTATGTTGCCCCGGAGAGGCTTTTGACGGACAGCTTCTTAGAAGTGGTATCCGGGATGGAGCTTTCCCTCCTCAGTGTAGATGAGGCGCACTGTATTTCCCAGTGGGGACAGGATTTCAGGCCAAGCTACTTAAAGAT
>CAZYVA010000060.1:0-11424 GCA_964650695.1 uncultured Dorea sp.
AAGCCTTTTCTTGGAAAATTTAAAAATAAGCCGAACCCGTCAAACCTGTCACACCTCGTACCGCGCCAGATATCTGCGCAGCTTTTCTGAGACGGGTCGAAAATATTTTAATACTATTTTCTCTGTGCCGCCCAGCAAAAACAAAGCAAGGATCGTCCCTTCCCGGATTGCCAGCGGGAGCTTGAACACAAGGCTCAATAAAAGCGAAACAACCGTGCAGGCCACATCGAAGGAAATCCTCAGCACCCCGTAATCAATCTGGAACCGATTGCTGAAGATCCCTGAAGTAGTCTCGATCGGCATCCCTACGATACCCAGCGACGCAAGGAAGCCTAAAGCCATACCCACGCCAATAATAGACGCAATACACGCCAAAAGGCGGAACACATAGCTGTGGAATTCAAATACAAGCACATGGTAATAGAAATAGTTCGTCAGGCTCCCATATACAATTGCATACGGGAGCTGTAAAAAAAGCCGGACCGTAAACTCCTTCCGGAGTACGATCATCTGGCTTGCCACGCAGAGTATATTAAGGATAATGCTAAACGTTGCCACTTTCATCCCTGTAATCTGCGACATATTCAAACTTACAGAATCCCAGCTTGCGTAAGTGCCAATTCCCGCTTTCGTCGTAAGCGCGGTCAGTAAAGTGGCGGGAACAGTCAGCGCTACAACGATCAGGGCTTTCATCTGTATGCTTTTGAGTCTATTCCTATTCATAAGTATTTTCTTACCCTCTTCTTTCTCAAAATCATAGCCTGGTAACTCTTTTTCCTTATAGAGGGCTGTTTCAAATTCCCGATGATCCATTTCCACAGTCCATTCCCATCAAGCAAGCTTCCAAAACACCTGGCTACGCCATAAGAGTCTACTCCAGCTTCGCTTCACTGACATAATAGCTCACTTTCGTCCGCTGCCTTTCCGTCATAAAATGGTGGCTGATCCGATTCTGGATGCCACGGCAGTCTTCACGTTCGGTATTGACCAGAAGGATCAGGAACTGGTTCCTGTGGTATTTGGTAAATGCATCTCCCCGGCGGATCGAATTTTGGATGGCGCGTTCAAGCCGTTCCGATAATGCGTCCAGCCCCGCATCCGTTTTCAGATTTCCATTTCCATCTACAATATTGCAAAGCATCAGGTGTACTTTTATCCTGGAACGCTGTGCCGCCCTTACTGTAAGCCGGTAAATGTTCTGAAATGCCGGGAAGCTGCAGAGGTACGCTCCATGGACAGCATCGGCGGGTTCACAGATATGGTCCTGTATTTCCTCCAGCGTTTCAAAAGGACTGGATACATACTCCTGTGCCTGGCGCATCAGGTCTTTCAGCGCCTGGGACGGGTGCATATGGTTTTCTTTCAGGTACAGCTCCACGGTATCTTCATAGAGCGTTACCGCTTCTTCATATCGGCCCAGCCCATTTAACCCTTCCATGGCGATTGCTTCCCAGTTTTGGAACGGGTCCGCTTTCGACGCATGCTCCCCCAGTTCCTTCAGACGGCGGTAGTCATCCAACCCACGCAGGATGGAGGCTGTCAGTTCCATGCACTCCCGGAACATTCTTTGATAACGTTTTGCTTCTTCCGCCACCCATGTTACAGACTGGTACTGCCCCAAAAATTTCCCCTTATAAGTATAGATAGTCCGCAACAGCATCCAAAGACGCTTATCCGCATCTTCTTCCTGCATGCTTCTTTCAAAATACTGCTCAAATACGGCAGCGTCCTCTACCACCATGATAGATGGGTTCCAGTCATACACGCCTTTCTTGCGGCTAAAGCAGTGATCCGGGAGTCCGGCGTTTTGCAGGCGTTTTTTTGCATTGTACATAACGCTTTGCAAGGCATGGTTCTCATCGGCCATATGCTTTCCCTCAAACAGCCCCCGCTCCAGGAACTCACGGCTTACCCCTTCGTCCCGAAAATGGATCAGCATCTGCATGAATGCATAAAATTGTGTACTGCTTGTACGCCGTCCAGTCAGAGATTCCCCCCGGTAAACCATGTCAAATTTCCCAAACATCGTAACATAAAGTGTTCCAAGTTCTGCCATCTTAAAAGACATAACTGACAACCCTTCCAAAAAATCCGCCTGCCCGCGTAAACAGCGGAAACAAACAGACGCCCCCGCAGACGCTCTTTGTCCCTTGCTACGGCACCTGCTGTAATGCAGCTATCGTTTTCCTGTATTCTTCCTTTAACTCTTGTAGCTGTGCCTCCGCGTTTTCCAGCGTTCCGCCCCTGAAAATCTCCGTCAATGCGGATACCGGCTGGTACATATTGGAAAACCCAAGGTTCATCGTCACGCCTTTCAGTGTGTGCGCAGCGCGGAACGCCGCATCCGCGTCCCCTACCTCAAATGCGTTTAACAGCTCTGAATAACTTTTATCATTCAGAAATTTTTTTGCAAATTTCTCCACCAGGGCTTCTTTTTTCATCATCCGCGCAAATACAACTTCAAAATCCGCCCCGATGGACTCATAACACTCCCGAATTGTCATCTTTACACCTCCATCTACTATGAAATTAAACTCGTTGTGCCTCGTAAGAGGTGCAAGGAGTTCAGTTGAATGTGCTCAACGCCACTCTTCGATACATTCCTACCGTATCTTTTTTGCCAACATATCCGGATTCGCCGCATAGGCGAGCGCCGTCTCTTTTGTGATTTTCCCAAAATGGTAAAGGTTTGCCAGGCTGGTATCCATCGCGGCCATATCTTCATTGGCGGATGAATACAAAATCCCGTCAATCTGCGGGATCTTATTATCCCGTATCATATTTCTTATCGCCGGTGTCACTGTCATAATCTCAAATGCTGGCACCATGCCTCCGCTGATCGCCGGTACTAACTGCTGGGTGACAACCGCCTGCAGTACCATCGAAAGCTGGACCGCGATCTGCCGCTGCTGGTTCGGTGGAAATACATCCACGATCCGGTCTATCGTATTCGCCGCCCCTATCGTATGAAGGGTGGAAAATACGAGATGCCCCGTTTCCGCCGCCGTCATAGCCACCTGTATCGTCTCAAAATCACGCATCTCACCAAGAAGTATCACGTCCGGGCTTTGCCGGAGGGCTGCCCTCAGCGCGGTCACATAGCTATGCGTGTCAACGTTGATCTCCCTCTGGCTTACAATGCTCCTATTGTGCCTGTGCAGATATTCCAGCGGATCCTCCAATGTAATAATATGTTTTTCATAATGATGGTTGATATAATCAATCAAACAGGCAAGCGTCGTTGATTTCCCGCTTCCGGCAGGCCCCGTCACGAGTACCAGCCCTTTGGAAAATTCTGAAAAACGGATGATTTTTTCCGGGATCCCAAGCAAATTCGGATCCGGCAGCGTAAAGGTGATCACTCTCACTACCGCCGATAACGCGCCACGCTGCTTGTATGCGCTGACCCGGAACCGGGACAGGCCAGGGATGGCGAAAGAAAAGTCATCATCCCCGGACTGGGACAATGGACGGATCTCCCGTTCCCCCGCCAGGTAGTAGATCTGCCCGACCAATTCCCGCGTGTCGTCCGGCAGGAGACGGTCCCCACTTAAAGTCTGGATGGCTCCGCCAACCCGCATGGAAGCCGGAAGCCCGGCCACGATAAAAATATCCGACGCCTTTGCCTTTACCGCTTTTTCCAAAAGTTCCTCTATACTCAGCCCCATTTTATACCTCCCTGAAATCTGCCTTGCCAAGCCCGGCAGAACATTTAGAAAGGCTTCGCTGCGTTAGCAAAACCTCAAAGCTTTCTGTCTGCCGCATAAAGGTCACTGTATCAGATTCAGGGAATTGTCGGTGTTCCATCCACCCGTGTTCACCTTTTCCCATTTCAAAATCCGATACCGTTTCCCATCCTCCGTCTCCCGTCCGGGAAGAATCTGGATCTCCACATCCAGTTCCTGTGTGTCATTCATTGAAAACTGCCACGAAACAACCCGTCCCTGCGTTCCTTCGCTTTCCTCTTCGTCCGCCTCCAGGCTCTCCGCCAACTCCTGCAGCTTTTGTTCCGCCTGGTTAGACGCCTCATAATATTCTTTCGTATGCAGCGCGATTTCCTGATTGAAGCGATAATCGCTCAAAGCGGAGGACAGCGTGAGCACGGCAAAAATCACCATGCAAAGCACAATAAAAATCATCATTAGCGACACCGTGCCTATATTCGTCACGCCAAACTTTTTTTTACTCTCCATCCCTGTGCCCCTCCATACCAACCAGCGGGCCGTCACTCTCCATCCTCATATACCTCCACGTCAAGACGGTAAATCTCCCCGCCATTGACCGCATCTTCGTATTCCTGGGACGCGGCCGACGCCGTAATTGTCCATGACGCCAGATCTTCCTCCCTCCGGTATGCAGCCTTGACCTGATACGCAGCCTTGTCTCCCGGTTGGCAGATATTCCAATCCCGATCAAAAGATAAGATAAATCCATCTTCTGTTTCCTGTCCGTCGGGATACTGCTCCTCCATCACCTTCAAGGTTTCGTCCACGCTACGGCTGCTACGCACAATTTCCGCCGCCGTCTGTACGTCCGCTACCGCCATGTTCAGGTTTGTGGTAGCCTGGCTGTACTGCTTTGCACGGACAAATACCTGTAAACAGACTGCACTGACCAGTGAAAAAAAGCAGATTGCTAGGATGATCTCCATCAGGAAAATACTGGATCTGCTGTGGGCTGCGTTCCGTTTCATTGCACGCTCCTTTCCGCCGCGTAGACCGTCCATGCAGACCCGTTTACGGCTTCAAAATCCAGTCGGAAAAGCTGGTGATCCAATTCTTTAATATCAAAGCTTTTTATGGGTACGATATCCGCGCCTGCCGCCAAATCCACAGACAGCTCATCCCGGATCTGAAGCTCCTTCAGCATCCCTTCATAAGCATAGATGTAGGCCGCATAGGCAATCCCCGTCTCATCCGAATGCTTATTCAATGCCAGGCATGGGACGCCATCCACAACAACTCTCTGGACGGCTCCGTTTTCATCCCCCTGGCGTATTTTTTCAGAAACATACGCATAAGCGGTCCGCGTCGTGTAGCTGTCCTCCGATGCTTGTGTTGTATCCTGGTAAATATGCGCCGCCAGCAGCAAAACCGCCAGGGAAGACGCGGCAAACACAAAAAACACCGCTATCGGAAAGACTGCGTCTATCACATGGGTATATGGTTTCCTGAATCTCACGGCGTCCCTCCTTTCCTGGCAATCACAGTCACATCGGGGATAATATCCATGCCAAGCGGCTGATAATCCACAAAAAACAAATCTTCATTGTAGGTAAGCCCATAGTTCTTTTTCAAGTAGTCCAGGCTTTCCGGGTAGCGCCCTTCAATCGCGTAACAATTGGTAATGCTCCTGGAAAGCGCCGTTTCCAGGGTTTCCTCCTGTTTCTGCACCGTCTTTTCCGATGCCGTCGAAACAGCCGCCCAAAAGCAAAACAAGACCACCAGGAAAATAGCTATGGATCCCACAAGGCCTTTCCCGTATGAACTTCCCTTTTTCGTAACAAACCGACGCCTCATGCAGCCTCCTTACTAAGAAACTGGCCTGTTCACGCCCAATAGGGCGTGAGAAAGCTTCATTGAATGTACCCCGTGACACTGAAATTACAATGCCGACATAATACTCACCAGCGGCAGCATGACCGATAACAGGATCGCCCCCACAACGACCGACAAAACCACGACCAGCGTAGGCTCCACAGCCGCCAGGATCCCGGCAATCCTTGTGTCAATCTCTTCCTCATACTGGCCCGCGATTTTTTTCATCACTTCATCCATCACCCCGGTACGGGAAGCGATCGAAGCCATCCGTGTATAGATACCCGAAAAAATTCCGCAGGAAAGCAGGCATCCGCACAAGTCTTCCCCTTCCGATACCCGTTGGCGGCAGGCGGACACTTTCTGCTGAAAACGATCGTCCTGGATCAGATCTGCCGTCAAGCCAAGGCACTCTTCCGGGGTTAAACCGCTGCTCAGCGTCAGCGCCATCCCATTTGCGAAGCGGTATGCCGCAATCTCGTCGGAAAGCATCCGGCTCCCGGTGAATTTCCCTGCAAATTTCAGGAACGCTTCCTTTCCGCTCTTTGCTTTCATGAAATAAAACGCCAGCAGGACCAACGCGGCAATCACGCCAGCCACAAGAAGCCAATGACGGTCCAAAAACACGCCTACAATTAAAATCCCTTTGGAAATCCCTGTCATCTGCGTCCCCAACTGCTGGAACACCTGGTTGAAGACCGGCATAACTTTCGTCAGAAGAATAAGGATCACTGCCGCCATCATCAAAATCATGATACATGGGTAAGTGACCGCACTCTTGACGGTCTGTGCCAGGGACGCTTCCTTTTCATAATAATCTGATAAGGACTCCATAACCTCGTCCAGTTTTCCGGCTTGCTCGCCAATCCGGACCATGGACACCATATACTCCGGAAACGCTCCTGTTGCCGACAGTGCTTCATAAAGGCTGCCCGTCTGCAAAAGCTTTTCATTTGCTGTATGTAAAAGTGCCTTTTCCTCCGGGGTTTTCGCATCGTCCAGCATAATCGAAAGCCCTTCCACTGCCGAAATGCCCGCTTTCAAAACCATCGCCATCTGTGAACAGAACGAAGCCGTTTCCATGTTCGACATCGCCGGGATACCTACCCTTTCAGCCCTATTCTCCGCCATTGCTACCTCCCTGTCCGATTTCCAAACATCTGCGTCTTTCAATAGGAATATTTTACCACGTAATTGCTTCCGTCCCCGACATATTTTTTCACCGACCCCGCATCGTTATTTGCTGCCAGCGTGGGATCCATCAAAGACCAGGAATGCCCATCAAATTCTATAATATCCGCCACCCATCCGGCTTCCTCCAGATACGTGCTGATCCATGCGTGGTACGCTTCCCCGGAATACCCTACTTCCAATTTCGTCGGGATATCCTGGGAACGCAGCATGCAAGCCATCAGTGCGGCATAGTCAAAACAGATCCCTTTTTTTGTCTCCAATGTTGCATCGACATCCGGAAGATATCCATACTGCACGCTCGCTGCCTTTTCCTCATCATAGGCCACGTTCGATATTACCCAGTCGTAAATATTTTCCACAACTTCCAGGTCGCTGTACGTCTGGCCCGCCAGTTCTTCCCCTTTTTTAACTGCCGCTGAATCCGACGTAAATTCACAGTACTCATTCGGATAGAGGAACGGAAAAAATTCATTTTCCAGAGAAACTTCAAAATGCTGGGACATCGCGATCGCATAGGAATCCCCGCCCACGCATTCCAATACCTTAACCTCATATCCGCCATTCCCTGCAGTCAGCGGGAACGTCTGGAAAGACCCATCCGTCTTCATCAGGTAGGTATAATCCGCCCCATCCGGCCCGGTAATCTGGATTTTGACCTTCTCCGTGCTGCCCAGGTACGCCGCCATCACATATCCCCTCGATGTGTTGGAAACATCAACTTTCGCGTATTCATTTTCAAAAACCTCGCTGCCGGATGCTTCCGGAACCAGGACCACCGCCGCACTTTCCCTTAACGGCTTCCCGGATTCTTCGGACGCCTGGGCGTGCGCAGAACCCCCTGTGCCTTCGGCCCCGGTTTCTGTCTTTCTCCCTCCGCCGCACCCAAAAAGGAGAAATACCGACAGAAATACAGTAGCAATACACATTCCCGCTTTTGACCGCATGCCAGTTTCCTCCTCTCTCTGCCCATGATGACTGCCAACGCCTTTACCTACGCCGGAAGCCCGGATAAACTCTTACCGCCCCTTCTCTACCGGCGATATCAGAAGTTCCAGCTCATTCCCTGCTTTATCCGGAATGACAATGCTTGTCGGCTCATCCGGGATCTCACAGACAATCTCCCCTTCCTCTTCATCATAAGATACGACGGGGACCCCCCGGATGCTGCCATAATCAATGCCGGAATACGTATCCCTCACCAGAAGCACAACATTTCCTGATTCTGTGTAGGAATTTATAAATTCAGGCTTCTCCGTATCAATATGGTTTACTTTAACCGTCTTTTTCGATACCTGTCCATTCACAGACACCGCCTGCAGCTCCAGTTCACCATTCCGGGTAACTTCAACCGCATACTCCCTGTTATTCACTTCCTGGATCCGGATCGGCCGGCCATCCAGCGTGGCGCTTACGGCCCTGACCGGCAGCAGCGTGTCCACATCAATATGGAAAACCGCATTTGCCTGTGAGCTTACCTCCGTCCGTTCCGCAACAATCACGGGTTTGAAAAACAGCAACGGCAACAAAATAAGAAGCAGTAATACCACAAAAGTAACCTTTTGTAAAAAAAGATAACGCGGACGTTTATAATTCCCCCATGATTCCAACACCTCTACTGGTATCTGGCTTGATTCCATTTCACAGGCGGCAAATACATTATGCAGCAGTTGGTTGGCTGTCTCCGCGTCCAAATCCGGGGCGGCCGCTTGATTGAACGACGTATGTTCTTTAATTCCCAAAGAAATCCTCCCCTTTTTTCTCCTGAAGCAGTTTCCGAAGCCGCGCCTTTCCATTGGAAAGGCTTCTTTTCACAGTGCTGCGGCTGCAGTCCATCGCATCCGCAATTTCCTCAACCGTCATATCATTATAATATCTCATAATGATTGCCTGTGTTTCTTTTGGCTTCAGCGCCAAAACTTCCTGCATGATCTCCGACCGCGGATCCTTGCCCTCTATGAAACTCTCCGGGTTGGCAGAATCGGATTCTTCTACAAGGTCGCCCAGCAGCGATTCATCGGATAATGTCAATTCCTTTAGCTGCAAGGAACTTTTCTTAAAAGCGTCAAAACATAAACGGAAATTAATCTGGTTGAGCCAGGATACAAATAAGCGGGGATTCTTCAGCGTCCGGATGTTTTTCAGCACTAGGATATACACTTCCTGCAGGATATCCTGCGCCAGATATTCGTCCTTCACATATCTACAGGTAAAACGGAATTGTTTTTTATATGTGGCAGTATACAGCTCCGCAAAAGCATCGCTATTTCCATCCTGCGTCTTTATGACCAGTTGAGCCAGATAATCATAGTCCAAATCTGTCATAGTCATTCTGCCTTCCTTTGCCGTTCATCTATCCGTGCTTATAAATCCTCTCATTTGCAAGAGAAATCAACTCGGTAATCTGCTGCAAATGCTCTTTGTTGTTTAAGGCCGTCCCCGCCCTGTACTCCATCCTAATAGAATCCGGGGCCTGGTTGTGATGTTTTACACGGTTCTCCACGCGGGCAAGGAAATCATAAACCTTTTTATCATCCCCATCCTCAAAAATAGCAAGAAATTTATTCCCGCCATTCCTTCCCACAAAACAGAAAGATACTGCTGAAGCCGATAGTATGGAAGAAAAATCCTTCAGCAGCTTATTTCCTGCCGCATGTCCGTACAGTTGGTTGACCTCCGGCAGGTTTGCCAAATCGATCATAACTGCCGCGATTTCCTCCGGTAATTTTGTATCCGCATATTTTTCAATAATCGTATCACAGCTAAAACGGTTCGGTATCCCAGACAACTGATCCGCATATGCCGCGCCATATAGATTATGGTAACTGAGCTTAATGGATGAGAGCAACGAAAGATCGATGAAAACGAAAAGGAAACTTGCCACCAGGATGACCCATATCATCATAAAAAGAACCGTCTCTGTCTTGTCCGAAAAAACATCCTGCTTGACTTCCGGACGCATCAGCAGATACGTGCAGACCAGGGCCATGATCGCCAGTAACGACACTTGTATGACTTTAAAAAAACTAAATTTCTTCACCCGCTTCTCCCCCTGTTTCCGCTCCACCGTGTCCGTTTTGGTTGAATCAAATGCCATTGCCAAATATCATAGCATATTCTACGGAAAATTTGTAGATGTTTTTAAAAAAGGTTCGGAAAACACGGAATTTTTAATTAATTGTTTTGTCTAATTTTGTCAATGCTCGTAAAGGCCAGTAAAATCAAGACTTTCCATTTATCTCGTCTTGTGTCGTTTTGTCTTAATTTTGAAAAAGTTGTGTCAAAAGTTGTGTCAGAATGCCGACGCTATTTTCTCCATTTCTTCCGCTTTGGTGTCCGGCAGAACGTGGGAATATAAGTCCATCGTCATTGCCAAGCTGGAATGACCCAGAATAGTTTTCAACACCTGGGGTGTCATTCCGCTTTCAATGCACCGTGTCGCGAACGTGTGCCTCGTGCAGTGCATTGTGAAATAGGGAAAGTCCACGCCATCGGCAGCCATATTTTGAAGCATTGCCCGGATTTCACTTTCTGCCCTGTATTGGCTGATAGGCTCTCCCATGACAGAAAAGACAAAATCCTCGCCCTTGTTTATTGGCACAACATTACCCTGATACGCCTTATATTCCTTTTCCTGTTGCCTTAGAATCTCATATGCCTTGCCGATCATAGGAATATCACGCAAGGAAGTTTTTGTTTTCGGCGTATCTAAACGCCAGCCGCCGCCCCTTTGCTCCGCCAGCGTATGCCGCACATGGATAACGCGGTCTTTGAAGTCAATGTCATTCCACTGCAGGCCGCCAAGTTCACCTATCCTCATTCCTGTGCAGATTGCAAGTTGGAAAAAGTTACGCAAATACGATTTTTCCGAATATTGCATAAACAGTTCCTGCTGTTCTCTGGTGAATACCACCTTTTCCTTTTTTGCCTTTCCCTTCGGCTTGCTGATCAGCTCATAAGGATTTTTTGGTATTAGCTGACTCTTATACGCCTGTTTGAGGCTCCCGGACAATACGGCGCATACTTGTTTTATTATGCTGTCCGAAAATCCCGCTCTGCTTACATCGTTCAAGAGTTTCTGAAGATGTTCCCCCCGAATGTCCGACAACTTCATTTTCCCAAGCGGCTTTTTGAGGTGTGCTGAATAAACTTCTCGGTATGTCTCAACTGTTCCCTGTTTTACAGACGGCTTTTTGTAAGTCTCGATCCACGTCTGAAACCAGTCATCAAGGGTAATGTCTGATTTTTTGATGTATGTTCCATGCTGCAGCTCATACTTTAAATCCGTCATCTGCTTTTTCAGTTCCGCCAGATTGCGGCTATACAGTGCGTATTTCTCCCCGTTGTACTGTACACGCCCCTGATACCTCCCGTCACTTCTAAGCGTAATGCCGGGCGGCAGTTTCTTTTTTCTTGCCATTGTCTCACCTGCTTTCTATAATCCAAACAGGCGGCAGCCGTGAAGCCGCCGCCTGTCCATTTCCTTGCTAGATGATACTATGAATTTGGGTTGGGGTATCTTTTTTGGATATATCCTGCTGCCGTCCGGTGCTGGTAACGCCGGGCGGCGTTTTTTAAATCATGATAACCGCCGCCAGTGTGCCTATAAGAACAATAATCGCAACTGATAAACACATGGCGACCGTCTTCCATGCGTTGCGCTCTTTCAGCACTTCTCCGACCACATCGGACGCAA
>CAZYVA010000061.1:0-11154 GCA_964650695.1 uncultured Dorea sp.
GGCGGGGCTGAAAGCGATGGAAGAGCTTGGGAAGCTGGAGGAGGGGCGGCGCAGGTGTGCGCCGCAGCCGCCAAACTGCCCCAGGATCCGCAAAGGATCCCGGAAAAGCAGATCTTTCCGGCCCATGCCCAAAGGTGTGGCCAGCAGTGAAATGTGTACCTTCCTGATACTGAATATTTCATCGCTGCAATTGATCCCAGTCAATGTGATTGCCTACCGAAGCCAGTACGGAAGCGTGAACCCCACGGCGATCGTGGGGCCAGGGATCGTGGCAACGGCAGTGAGTACAGCGGCGGCGGTGGTGTTTTGCAAGATGATGGATGCCAGCCGGTGATCATGGGCGCTGCTGTTTCTTTTTCCCCAACATCCGGTATTTTCTCAGCCTCCGGTAAAACGTGGCTTCGCTCAGGCCGCTTTGCTCCAGTGCATCCGAAAAATGAAGCTGGCTTTTTTCCCACTTCCGGATGATTTCCCCAAAATTATCCGGCGTTTTTATTTCCGGCCTCCCGAATTTCACGCCCCTTTCCTGTGCCGCGGCGATTCCCTGCAACTGCCTCTCCCTGATATTTTCCCGCTCATTCTGTGCCACGAACGACAAAATCTGTAGTACCAGATCCGCAATGAAGGTTCCCATCAGGTCTTTCCCATTCCTCGTGTCCAGCAGCGGCATATCTATGACACAGATGTCCACGCCGGTCTCTTTCGTCAGGACCCTCCACTGGTTCTGTATTTCCTCGTAATTCCGCCCAAGCCGGTCGATGCTTAAGATATAAAGCAGATCCCCCGGCTTCATTTTTTTCACCATCCTTTTATATGCCGGGCGGTTGAAATCTTTTCCTGATTGCTTGTCCATGTAGATGCTTTGATCCGGCACCGCCTTATCCTGCAGCGCCGCCATCTGCCTTCCCTCATTCTGATCCGTGCTGGAAACGCGGATATACCCGTAAACCATAGCTACACCTCCTAGATAAAAAATCGTAAGGATCTGCCAAGAAATAACTTATGCGGATTGCGCAGGATGGAGCTTCCTCTTCGCATGGGTGCATATCCCTTGGAGAGATTTTATCTCATAGGAAGCGAATCTTTCTATAAAAAAAAGACTAACCCATGCATGAAACATCGTTAGTCTTTTTTATCAAATATATGGCTCTGCCGGTTCCCCCGGCGCCAAAGAGAAGGGATCGTCCGCCTACAGGTGCAGCACCCGGTCCCGGATCTCCTGCGTCCTGCCCTGGTTCCAGAACTGGGTCCCGATATACCCGCAGGTCCGCCTTGCGACAAACATCCTGCCCTGGTCGCGGTTGCCGCAGTTCGGGCATTCCCAGAGAAGCTTCCCGCTCTCTTCGTCCTCCTTGATCCGGATCTCCCCGTCATATCCGCAGGCTTCGCAGTAATCGCTCTTCGTGTTCAGTTCCGCGTACATGATGTTGTTGTAGATAAACTGCATCACGGAAATCACTGCCGGGATATTGTTCTGCATATTCGGCACCTCCACGTAGCTGATCGCCCCGCCTGGGGACAGCTTCTGGAATTCCGATTCAAATTTCAGCTTGCTGAACGCGTCGATTTCCTCCGACACATGGACATGGTAGCTGTTGGTAATGTAGTTTTTATCCGTCACGCCCGGAATGATGCCGAAACGCTTCTGCAGGCATTTCGCAAACTTATAGGTTGTGGACTCCATCGGCGTCCCGTAGACGGAATAACTGATATGCTCCGCGTCCTTCCACTCCTTACATTTATCGTTCAGCCGCTGCATCACGGAGAGCGCGAACGGCTTTGCCTCCGGGTCCGTGTGGGATTTGCCGAGCATCCGCACGCACATCTCATAAAGCCCTGCGTAACCCAGGGAAATCGTGGAATAGCCGTCATAAAGGAGCCGGTCGATCTTTTCTCCCTTTTTCAAGCGTGCAAGCGCGCCATTCTGCCATAAAATCGGCGCTACATCGGAAATCGTGCCGAGCAGCCTTTCATGGCGGCAGCGCAGCGCCCGGTGGCACAGCTCCAGGCGTTCGTCCAGGATCCGCCAGAACCGCTCCATATCCCCATCCGAAGAACAAGCCACGTCCACCAGGTTGATCGTGACCACGCCCTGGTTGAACCTTCCGTAGAATTTATGGGAGCCGTCCGGGTTCCTCTGGGAATCCTCCACGGTCAGGAAGGACCGGCAGCCCATGCAGGTGTAGACTTCGCCCTGCTTTAATTCCCGCATGATCTTTGCGGAAATATAATCCGGCACCATCCGCTTTGCGGTACACTTCGCCGCTAGCTGCGTCAAGTACCAGTATGGGGAATCCTCGGTGATATTGTCCTCATCCAGCACGTAAATCAGTTTCGGGAAAGCCGGCGTGATCCAGACGCCCGCTTCATTTTTCACGCCCTGCATCCGCTGCAGCAGCATCTCCTCTATGATCATGGCAAGGTCATCCCTTGTACGCCCTTGCGCCACTTCATCCAGATACATGAACACGGTGACAAACGGCGCCTGCCCATTGCAGGTCATCAGCGTGATAAGCTGGTACTGGATGGTCTGGATCCCATCTTTGATCTCATCGCGGAGCCTCCGCTCCGTGATCCGGTCGATGATCTGCGCATCCATGCTTTCGCGGCAGTCTTTTCTCTCCTCAACCACTTTCGCACGGATCTTGCGCCTGCTGACGTCCACAAACGGGGCCAGATGGGCCAGCGAGAAGGACTGCCCGCCGTACTGGTTGCTGGCTACCTGCGCCACGATCTGGGTCGTGACATTGCAGGCGGTGAAAAAACTCTTCGGCGTCTCGATCATCGTCTCGCTGATGACCGTCCCGTTCTGCAGCATATCCTCCAGGTTGATCAAGTCACAGTTGTGCTCCTTCTGCGCAAAATAATCCGAATCATGGAAATGGATGATCCCTTCCTCATGCGCGCGGACAACCTCTTCCGGAAGCAGGACGCGCCTGGACAGATCCTTGCTGACCTCCCCCGCCATATAGTCCCGCTGCGTCGAATTGATCACCGGGTTCTTATTGGAATTTTCCTGGTTGACCTCTTCGTTCAAATGCTCGATCAGCGCCAGGATCCCGTTGTCCGTTGTGTTGGATTTCCGGGTCAGTTCACGCTTATACCGGTAACGGACATACTTCTGCGCCACCTCATACCCGCGCATCTCCATGATACCTGTCTCCACAAGATCCTGGATATCCTCCACATTCGCGGCGTGCGTCATCGCCGCCACCTGCTTCGCTACGTTCTCCGCAACCGCCTGGATCTGATATTCGTTCATCTGGTAAATCGGATCGACCTCATAATTCGCCGCCCGGATCGCATTCACGATCTTCGACAAGTCAAACGCGACTTCCTCTCCATTCCTCTTAATTACATTCGTCTTGACTTCCATTCCTTTCAATTCCTTTCAAAACCCAAAAACCTCCGCAAAAGCTTATGCCGGAAGCTTCCGCGGCCGCCTATCCCGTACACGCGGCGGCGCCTTTCCCCGCGCCCCGCCAGGCCCTGCGGGGCAAGCGCCATAGCCGCTTTTTCACAAAATATAGGCTTTTTGCGATGATATCGGCACAATATATTGTGCCAGCACGTACATATTACCGCAAACCGCACAAAAAGAAAAGCGAAATTTGAAAATAATTTATTTTTGTGAATATTCCCCAAAAACCGATCCCTATAACGCGATCTTTTTATACTCAATCCCCATTCTCTTTAAGAGCGCCTCCTCACGTTCCTGGCATGTAAATACGAGCGTCTGCCTGCGGTGTATGGAAAACCACCGGAGCGTCTCTGCCAGCCTGCGGTCGTCATAATAGGCAAACGCGTCATCCAGCACGACCGGCTGTTCCTCCTCCTGCAAGATCCCCGCTGCCGCCATACGTAAGGCCAGGTAAACCTGCTGGAGCGTCCCTTTGCTGAGGCGGTCCGCCGGGATGTTCCTGCCTTTCCAGGCCACGCCCAGCTTCCATCCGTCGTCCACCGTAAGCTGTGTGTAAGCCCCTCCGGTAATCTGGCGGAGGATCCCGGAAACCTGGGCATTGAGGGCCTGCTTCATCTGCCTGCGCATCTCCCCTGAAAGCTCCATAAGCTCCTTCATGGCAAGATTCACGGCTTCTTTCTGCCGTTCCTGCTCCTGGAGTTCCACGCCCATCTCATCCATCTCCGTCAGCCGCTCCCGGAGGTTACTGTACTGCACTTCCTTTTCCTTCCATTCCGCGCGGCATTGTTCCAGCTCCCAGGTAAGCCGTTCCAGCGTTTTTTCCCCTGGAGCCTCGCTTTCATCCTTTTCCGGTTTCTTTTTCCCGATCTTCAGCCGGTTCCATGCGTAGATCCCACACAGGATCCCCAAAACCACGCTCACGAAATCATTGAACGGGTTCGGCAGGAAGAGGAAGGAAAGGACGACCAGCAGCACGGAAACGATCACCTCGATCGGATGGATCCGCCATTTTTCCGGGCGCAGTTCATCCGTCACCCTTATGTTTTTCAACTCTTCCTCTTGTTTCAGCCCGGCCTTTTGGTACGCGATTTCTTCTTCCAGCTTCTCCTGCCTTTCCTCCATCCGGCGCATCTCGCGCCAGATAAAGGAAGCCTCCTGCTCCAGCTTGTCCCTGCGGTTCTGCTTTTTCCGGAAGTTTTCCTGGATCTCCTTGTCAATCGCTTTGCTTCTCTGCTTCAACCGGGCAATGGCCCCCTCAAAATCCAGCTCGCTGTCCCCGGAAGCGTAATAATTGGTCGCATAGTTCTCCAGCGCCGCCGCCAGGGATTCCCCCGGCTGCGTTTTCATCTGCCCGATGGACACGGTATTTTCATAAACGCGGCGGCCCATCCCTCCCAAAAGCGCTTCGAGATCCCCATCCTCCACGGAAAGTACCTCCCCGTCATTTTCACAGAACAATTCCGCTTTCCTGGAACGCCGGCCGAAATTCCTGCTCAGCCAGAACTGCTTCCCGCCGCTTTCAAATTTCAGCCGCCCTGCGTACCGGTCCGCGTCCTCCCACGGCTCATACCGGCTGAAGGCATCCTGCGCGGCCCCACGCCCACGGGTGCGCTCCATCCCAAACAGCATCCCTTCGATAAAGGCATGCAGCGTGGATTTCCCCGATTCATTCTCCCCATAGATCAGATTGATCCCTTCCGAAAATGAAATCGGCTTCTCTTTTATTTTCCCAAAATTCTCAATATAGATTTCCCGTAATGTCATGCCGCCCTACCTTTTTATCCCCGGTCCCCAAGCAACGCCTGCACCCCTTCGCACAGCGCCCGGTATTCCACCGAATCTTCGTCATAACCCCCCAGGCGTTCGATCAGCTTCCCCAGCAGGTTGTCCGGGTTCTGCGCTTTCAGCTTCGCCATGTCATACGCTGGTTTCGTCTCATCCAGCCACTCGATGATATTTCCGTAGCCGTCCATCCCCGCAAGGTCAAAGAGGGTTTGGGGGTCGCGGAAACCTTGCAGGAGGATTTTGTAGATATTCTGTGTCCCGCGTTCTTCAACCGCCCGCCGGATTTTCTCTTTCAGCCCGTATCCTGTCAGATCCTTCGTCACGTCTACCGGCAACTGGATATATTCCCGCGACGCAAACGGCACAAAGGACTCCTTGCAGCCCTTCTCCGTGATCTCCCCGTACACGTAGCCATGCTGCCCCAGATCGTTCCGGTCCGTTGGCTCCAGCGCCCCGCTGTAGGCCATTTTCCCTTTCGCCACCTCCATCGGCATATGGATATGCCCCAGCGCGATATAATCATATCCCAGATCCAAAAGTTCCTGCTTTTGGAGCGGGACGTGCTTTTGATCGCCCCCGTGGAGCAGCAAAACTTCATATTTCTGCAGATGCCTGGCCCGCTTCCCCTGGTAAGGGCATCCTTCCAGTTCCTTCGCATAATAGCTGAACCCGTAGACAGCCGTTTCGATCTCCGGAAGTTCTACCGCTGTCATCGCTGGTTCCAGGATCATATGCACATGCTTGTCCCAGGAAAACGTGCGGTAATAGGAATCCTTCTTCACATAGTCATGGTTCCCCGCGCTGAATACGACCTGCGTTGCGCTAAGCCGCCCAAACAAAGCGTTGACTTCCCGCAGTTCCCTCAGCAGCGGCTGCCTGTGGAACAAATCGCCCGCGATCAATAGGAGCGGGATCTGTGTTTCCTCACATAAGTCAACGATCCGTTCCAGGCTGTCCCAAATCTCCCTTGCCCTTACTTTTTGGCACGCGCTTCCTGCGTCTGGGTTTGCCCCCAAATGCACGTCTGCGATGTGTATGAATTTCATCGGTTTCCCCCTTCTCGCTCTCTTCCTTTTTCCCTGAGGGCAGCGTCACAATAAACTGTGTCTTCACATCATCGCTCTTCGCCATCACCCTGCCGCCGTGGAGCTCCACGATCTCCTTCGCGATCGCAAGCCCCAGGCCGGCGCCCCCGGTACCGCTCGGACGCGAACCGTCCACCCGGTAAAATTTCTCAAAAATCGCCTGCAGCTTATCCCCTGGGATCCGGTCCCCCTTATTCGTAAAGACGATCTCGATGTCTTTCCCTTTCGTCCGCGCACAGATCAATATTTTTGTGTTTGGATAGCAATAGGAAACCGCGTTCCTCAAAATATTGTCAAACACCCTGGCCAGCTTGTCCGGATCCCCGAAAACCTCCAGGTTTTCCTCTACGTCCACCTCGCACGCCAGTTGTTTTTCCTGCAGCACCCCATAAAGCTCGTCCGCTAGCTGTTCCAGCATGAAAGAAAGGTTGATGTCCGCCGGCTCCAGCGGGATATCCTGCAAGTTGTACCGGGTAATATCAAAAAACTCATTGATCAGCTCGCCCAGCCGTACCGATTTTTCCAGGGCAATGTGGGTATATTTTTCCCGTTCGTCCCCGTTCATGCGCGGGTTGGCGTCCAGCATCGTCAAGTATGCCACGATCGACGTCAGGGGCGTTTTTAAATCATGGGCCAAAAACAGCACCAAATCATTTTTCTTTTTCTCCGATTCCGCCGCCTCCAGCTCCTGGCGGTGCAGCGTCGCCTTGATCTCGTTCAGCCGGATCTCCAGGGGCTTCAGCTCCGTGATCAGGCGTACCGGCTCATGGGAATCCGAAACAATGTTTTCTATCCCGTCCCCAATCTGGTCCAGGTATTTCGTCATCTTGGACAGCGCAACATAAAAGAACAGCGCAAACAGGAGCAGGAAACCCACGATCATGTAGAACATCTTATTATCGCCGATCAGACGCCAGTAAAGGTCGATCGCGGTCTGCTCACGCACATGGAACGCCATCAGGACGCTGACAAACGTGTTTGCAAAGCTGTCATTGTAGATCCCGTCCACGACAAAATCCAACAAAAATCCTCCCACCATGACCGTCAATGCCGTGACAAGGACGGTCTGGAGGAGGATGGAAAATTTCAATTTGCGGTAATTATTCTTCAACCTTGTACCCCACTCCCCACACGGTCTTGATGAAATCGGACTTTCCTGTGGGTGCGCTCATCTTCTCCCGGAGGTGGCGGATATGCACCATCACGGTATTGTTGCTGTTTTTGTAATACTTCTCATGCCAGACCTTTTCAAAAAGTTCCTCCGAGCTGAGGACTTTCCCCCGGTTTTCACACAGGAGCCAAAGCACGTCAAACTCGATCGGCGTCAGCGTCAGCGGGACCTCGTTGTAAATGCATTCATGGGAAGTCCGGTCCAGAAACAGGCCCCCGAAGTCTATCACATTCCCTGTGTCCCGTACGCCATCATTGTACTGGTTGCAGCGGCGAAGCTGCGCCTTCACCCGCGCAACCAGCTCCAGCGGATTGAAGGGCTTGGGGATGTAATCATCCGCCCCCAGCGTAAGCCCGGTAATTTTATCCATATATTCTGTTTTTGCCGTCAGCATGATGACCGGGAATGTATAGCGCTGGCGGATCTGCTTCAGGATCTGGAAACCATCCACGTCCGGCAGCATGATATCCAGGATCGCCAGGTCGATCTTCGTGCTGCGGATACAGGAAAGCGCATCTTCGCCCGTGTAAAATTTAAAAACGTTATACTGGTCATTTTTCAGATACAGTTCAATAACGTCCGCGATCTCCTTTTCATCATCCACAACTAAAATGTTCATAGTCCCGCTTCTCCCTTAAATCCCGGCCCGGGCCGCACCGCCGCCCGGATGGTCCCGCCCCGCCGCCGCTTTGTCCGCACGCCAAAGCCGGTCCGCCGCTCAGATATCACAGTTATGGACGGTCCTCGGAAATGGGATCACGTCCCGGATATTCCCCATCCCGGTCAGATACATCACGCACCGCTCAAACCCCAGCCCGAAGCCGGCGTGCCGGGCCGTGCCATACTTACGCAGATCCAAATAGAATCCGTAATCTTCTTTTTTCAGCCCCAGCTCCTCCATCCGCAGGAGCAGCTTCCCGTAATCCTCTTCCCTCTGGCTGCCGCCAATGATCTCGCCGATGCCCGGCACCAGGCAGTCCATGGCGGCCACGGTCTTCCCGTCTTTGTTCATCTTCATATAAAATGCCTTGATGTCCTTCGGGTAGTCCGTCACAAACACCGGCCGCTTGAACACCTGTTCCGTCAGATAACGCTCATGCTCCGTCTGCAGGTCCGCCCCCCAGGACATTTTGTATTCAAATTGATCGTTCTGTTTCTCCAAAATCTGAACCGCCTCCGTGTAAGCCACCCGGACGAACGCATTGGAGACTACGTTATCCAAACGCTCCAGCAGGCCCTTGTCCACAAAGGAATTGAAGAAAGCCATCTCCTCCGGCGCATGTTCCAGCACGTAGCGGATGACATATTTCAGCATGTCCTCTGCCAGCGCCATATCATCATCCAGGTCCGCAAACGCCATCTCCGGCTCGATCATCCAGAACTCCGCCGCGTGCCTGGGCGTGTTGGAGTTTTCCGCCCGGAACGTCGGGCCGAACGTGTACACGTTCCCAAATGCCAGCGCGTAGGCTTCCGCGTTCAACTGCCCGCTTACCGTAAGGCTTGTCCTTTTCCCAAAAAAATCCTGTGAGTCATCGACGCTTCCGTCCCCGCGCCTCGGCAGATCCTCCATATCCAGCGTCGTCACGCGGAACATCTCGCCCGCGCCCTCGCAGTCGCTCCCGGTGATCAGCGGCGTATGCACGTAGACGAACCCCCGGTCCTGGAAAAATTTGTGCAGCGCGTAAGCGGCCAGTGAGCGCACCCGGAACACCGCCTGGAACGTATTGGTCCGTGGACGCAGATGGGGCATGGTGCGCAGGAACTCAAAGCTATGCCGCTTTTTCTGCAAAGGATAATCCGGCGCGGACGCGCCTTCCACCGTCACCGCATCCGCCTGGACCTCAAAAGGCTGCTTCGCCTGCGGCGTCGCGACAAGCTTCCCGGACACCACCACCGCCGCCCCGGCGTTCAGGTGGGAAATCTCCGCAAAGTTCTCCATCCTGTCATGGTAAACGGCCTGCAAGGGCTGAAAAAACGTGCCGTCGTTGATAACGATAAACCCAAATGTCTTCGAGCTGCGGATACTGCGCACCCAGCCGCCGACGGTGACCTCCCGGCCTATATATGCATCCTGGTTTTTATATAAATCCCGAATCTTAACCAAATCCATTGTTACGAAACTCCTTCTTGCCCTTCCTTCCACGATGGCCGCCATCAGCGATGTCCCGCCGATCGCCAGCTCTGGGGCCCCTTTTTTGATTCCTTCATAGTCCTGGCAAACGGCATGTCGTTTGCTATAGATATAACATACTCTCCGCCCAAATGCAAGCCGGACCTTCCGCCTATCCCTTCGCCATCTTGTAGATTTCCATGATATCTTCTTTCCCCAGCTTCCTGACGCAGCCAACGGTACGCTTGCCAAAGAACGTGCATTTTTCCGCCATCTCCTCTATCTGGGCGTCTGTGGGCTCAACGCCCAGTTCCTTCAGGGAAACCGGCATACCGACAGAACGGTAAAATCCCTCCATCGCCTGGATACCTGCGAGGGCCGTCTGTCCGTCGTCCTCTCCATGCGGGACGCCCATCACATTCTCCGCCAGCTTCACAAAACGCCCGATGCTCTCTTTATAAACGTATCTCGCCCAGCTCCCCCATACGGCGGCCAGGCCCGCGCCATGCGCCACGTCGAACATTCCTCCAATCTCATGCTCGATCTGGTGGGACGCCCAGTCGCCGCCGTCCGTCCCGCATCCGGTCAGCCCATTGTGGGAAAGGCTTCCCGCCCACATCACTTCCGCGCGCGCCTCATAGTTTTCTGGATCCTCTTTCAGGATTTTCGCGTTTTTTAATACGGTACGCAGGAGGGCTTCACTGATCCCATCGGTTATTTCCATATTTTCACCATGGTTTAAATACCGCTCCATCGTATGCATCATAATGTCCACACAGCCGCACTGGGTCTGGTACGGCGGCAGCGTGTAAGTCAACTCCGGATCCATGATGGCGAACTTGCAGCGGCAGACGTCGCTGTTGGTCCCGCGTTTCAGCCATCCATCCTCATTCGTGATGACCGAGGAATTGCTCATCTCGCTCCCGGCCGCCGCAATCGTCAGGACCGCCCCGATCGGCAGGCATGCTTCCGGCTCCCTTACTCCATCATAAAAATCCCATACGTCGCCCTCATTCGCCACGCCGTACCCGATCGCCTTGGAAGAGTCGATCACGCTCCCGCCGCCTACCGCAAGGATAAAGTCCACGCCCTCTTCCTTGCACAGCTTGATCCCTTTGCGTACCAGGGAAAGGTGCGGGTTTGGGACAACGCCGCCAAGCATCACACAGGCGATCCCTTCCGCCTGAAGGGATCGGCATACTTTGTCCAGCAGCCCGGATTTTTTTGCGCTGCCCCCTCCATAATGCACAAGGACTTTTTTACATCCCAAATCCTTGACGAACTTCCCGGTTTCATTTTCTGTCCCCTTGCCAAATACAACCTTTGTAGGCGTATAATACTGAAAATTATGCATGTCGTTTTCTCCTTTCTGGTTTCATTGATAACATCCCCCAAGCAAAGCCATCCCGGCTTCCGCTTCACAGCCGCTGGCGCACGGCTATAGCCTATTATAACATTTTCTATTTATATAATACCAGGGTCAAAAGTACGCAGTGTTTTTCGTGCAAAATTGGCGGATTATGAATGGCTTGACACCCTCCCCCTCTTCGGCGTACAATTGCTACGGATAAAAAGAATCGCT
>CAZYVA010000062.1:0-9083 GCA_964650695.1 uncultured Dorea sp.
ATTAGTATAATCAGTATTACGTGTATCTCCTTTCGAGAAATGATGCGATGCTGGTAAAAAATGGATGCGGTTTTAATGTGCGTGATTTTGAGGAACGATGTATCCAGCTTGGTTTTGATGCCCATAGGGGCAAATGAAACTTTTTGACTGTGTTTTTACCCCTTGGAAACTGAAATTTGGAGAAAAACATGAGGATAAGGCCATACATAGAAAGCAAAGATTATATGCATTTGGAAAGTTGGATTGATAATGAAAAAATGCATGCCTTATGGTGCGCAAATCTTATTCCATACCCTATTACAAAAGAAAGGCTTCATGCTTTTTTGGAAAGTTTCGCAATAAACTGGACTGGCAGCGCGTATGTGGCGACAGAAGGCAATGGGACTGTTATTGGTTTTTTCTGTTATTCTATCAATGTAAATGATAATTCATGCTCATGCTTTGACGCTTATAAATGCCTTGGAATATGCTTGTTTCCTCTCCTGTTTTCCAGTATAATAAAACATATTACCTATAGGGAGGAAATTTTATGGCTTCACATTCAAAACGCAGTAATTTCAGCGGTTCCATCGGATTTGTCCTTGCGGCTGCCGGAAGTGCGGTAGGGCTGGGAAACATCTGGCGTTTTCCATACCTGGCCGCCAAAGACGGGGGAGGGACGTTTATCTTTGTTTATATCATCCTGGCGCTCACGTTCGGCTTCGCGTTGCTCACCACGGAAATCGCTATCGGCCGCAAAACCGCCCAAGGGCCACTGACTGCTTACGGATGCATACACAAAAAATTTGCCGGCGTCGGATTTCTGGCCTGGCTGGTTCCCATCATCATCTTGCCATATTATTGTTCCATCGGCGGATGGGTATTGAAATACCTGTTTGTTTTTCTGACTGGACGTGGGGCGGATGCCGCTAAGGATGGGTATTTTACCGATTATATCTCCCAGGCCGGCGCGCCCGTTTTCTGGATGGCCATCTTCCTGGCTGCTACTGCCTTTGTCGTTTACAACGGGGTCAACAAAGGGATTGAAAAATACAGCAAAATCCTGATGCCGGTTTTGTTTGTCCTGATTATCGGGATTTCGCTCTTTTCTTTGACTTTAAAAAGCGATGATCCCAGCGGCGTCGTGCGCACCGGGCTTGAAGGGCTGAGGATTTATTTGGTTCCGGACTTTTCGGGCATGACATGGAAACGGTTCTTGGTCGTTTTAACAGACGCGATGGGACAGCTTTTTTTCTCGATCAGTGTTGCTATGGGGATTATGGTCACCTATGGCTCCTATGTAAAAAAAGATACCAACCTCATGAAATCCATCAACCAGATTGAATTTTTTGACACCCTGGTTGCCATTCTTGCCGGTATGATGATTGTCCCGGCCGTCTATACTTTTATGGGGACGGAAGGAATGTCCGCCGGACCCGGCCTGATGTTTGTCTCATTACCGAAGATTTTCAATGCTATGGGAAACGCCGGAAATTATATCGGTATCCTGTTTTTTTTAATGGTTGCATTCGCTGCGGTCACTTCCTCCGTGTCCATCATGGAAGCGATTGTTTCTGGTATGATGGACAAATGGCATCTTCCGCGCCGGAAAAGCGCTGCCATCTCATCCGTGTACGCGCTGATCTTTGGAACAGTTGTCTGTTTTGGGTATAATTTTCTTTATTTTGAGTTGGAACTGCCAAACGGATCTGTCGGACAGGTATTAGATTTGATGGATTATATCAGCAATAATATCCTTATGCCTCTTGTAGCGCTGCTTACCTGTATCTTAATCGGGTGGGTCGCGAAACCGGACGCCATCATTGAGGAAGTAACCATTGGCGGATGCCGGTTTAGGCGGAAAAAGCTGTATATCTCAATGATCCGATACATTGCGCCGATCCTGTTATTTGTGCTTTTGATACAGTCATTCTGACAGAACGATCCCTTACAGCATCGTGGGCATCCTTCTGCGGATGGCGAAGCCAATCAGGGACGCTAATACGGCCTTTACAACTGCTGTCGGGATAAACGGCAAGACGCAGGCGCCAAGACCCGCCGTCAGGTTGCCCTGCGTCACCAGGCAAAAGTAAAACAAGCCCGCCACATAATTCAATACCGTCCCTAAAACAAGAAAAAGGACATACATCCCTTTCCATCGCCCCCTCCACTCTACACCCAGGCCGATTGCATACGCCATAGGCGGAAAAGAGAACAAGAACCCTCCCGTTGGACCTAACAAAGAGGATACCCCTCCTTTAAACCCGGAAAAAACAGGAAGCCCTACAGCTCCAAGAAGCACGTAAACCAGTACCGCGAGGCCGCCTTTCTTAGAACCAAGCAAAACTGCGGCCAACGTGACCGCAAAGGTCTGCATCGTCATAGGGACGCCTAACGGCATTGGAATCGAAATCTGTGCCATCACCGCAATCACAGCCGCCATGACCCCAATCATGCAGGTATCCTGTATGGAAATCCCTTTTTTTTGATTTTTTCGCGATAAATCCGACGGATCCTTTAAAGGCACTGAAGAACGCATCAAAACCACCTCCCCAATGACAGTATATGCTTTTTATTCTTAATTGTCAACCTTTTGTTTGTAATTAGTTTACATTCTACTAAAACACCCTCTTTCTCCACGGATGCTTTTCCATGCCCACATATCCATTCTTTGCTGTCACGCCTGCTTTTTCCAGCAATTCCATCTGCAACTTTCCCCCGGCGCTCCCGCCCCATGGAGTACCTGCCCGTAAGACGTCGCTTCCCCCAGTGGAATCCTGCGGGCTACATTATAAATCCGTTTGTAAGAATTGTTCCGCCTCATCTTTACAAGTACTTAGTATGATCCCTGCTGAAAACCTGCGACAATCAAATCAACCATCCGGTCATAGCTCTTTACGCCTTCCTCTTGACCGTTTGCTTTCAGATAACGGTTATTCACCTCATTGGATGCTTCGGCTACCACCCCGTCATACCGATCCCAGTACTCACTGTTCTTTTCCAAATCTATTTCGCACTGGGGAGACACTCCCTTACGCACCTCTTCCCAAGCATCATAATCCATCCGGTATAGGGCATTCATGCAGTTCGTCCACCCCAACATATAGCCGCTGTACTGGAACTGAACGCTCTCTGCTTGTATACAGGCAAGGAACGCGATATAATTCGCTTCCTTTTCCTGCATGAACCCGCGAAAATGAGCCAACTCATGGCACATCGCAAACGGAAGGTTATACGCTACCATGCTGGAATTATAATTCGCCTCTGCCGTAAACGGCGCATAGATCCCTGACAGGCCCTGAAATGCTAAGAATTGCGGCAGCAAAAGCCCTTTTGGCTGTGGGTAATAGCCGCTCAAGCATTCCACCTTCTCCCCTAAATGCTCCATTTCCTCCCTGGCCTGCACCTGGATCCGCAGACGGGTCTGCATGCTGGTCTCGCCCTTTGGCCCCAGGCACATGGCCTGGGTGTCATCCCGCATCACCTGCGATCCCTTTTCATTAGCTTTTCCAGTCAGCCAAAAACATACTTCTTTTAAATCCTCTGGCGGATAATCGGTAAGCTCTATCTTTTGAGCCTCTACAAAAGAAGTATTGGAATAATTGACCCCGCAGCATGCCGCATACAAAAAAAACAATACGGATCCGGCCAAAAACACCTTGCTTCCCCATCGTTTCCATGCATCCGGTTTCTTGAAAAGCCGCACGCGCCAGATGATTACCAGGAAAAACAGCCCGTACATTCCAATTTCAGCAATAGAAAACGGGAAAAAACCAAATAGTTTCCCGATAATACCTACCAGCTTTTGATAGACACAGGCATGATACCAGTCGGAAAAACCCTGGAAATATCTGGAAGCAGACAACAGCATAAAGCCGGCTGCAAAAAATACGCAGCCGGCTATCCCTGTTTTCTGGTATGAAGTTCTCAAAAAATGCCTTTTCCTCATGCTTCCCACAGCTTCTTCTCTTTTGTCCGTCTTTGTTTTTTATCCGTACTGATTTCTCTCCAAACCACTCATACGCCGCATATCCCCGTCATCCTGAATGACGGGGGAACCGACGCATCTTCACCATCGCGAAACCCTTACGCCCCGCCCACGCTTTCTAAATCATATTTATCCTCGTATTCCTTTAAAAGGCGGCGGTACCGCTCCTGCGATAAATCATGGATGCTCTGGGAGTGGACGTGGATATCCGTGTCATCGTCCGCTTTTACCATGGCAATGATGACGCTGGAACAGTGCGACGCGATATGGTCAAAACTATCCAGAATGTTGTTGAAAGTAGTACCCGTCTCCAAATTGCACTCGCCCTTTTGGAGACGGGCGACATGGTGGATCTTCATTTCATTACACAAAATAGAAATCCGCTCCGCCAACGAAGCCACCTGCGCCGCCTTTTCCCGATCCTCGTCCTTGAAGATATCAACCGTCTGGCGGATGATTTCGCGGACGGCCGCGATCACGACTGCCAATTCCCGCATGGCGTCCTCGGAAAACGCAATTCCCCGGTCATCATTTTCCCTTGTTTCATAAGCAATATAGGACGCATAGTCGCCAATCCGCTCAAGATCCGCGATGCTGTGCAGGTAGATGGATACCTGCCGGGTCTGCCGGGTATGCATTTCCCGTTTTGTAAGCTTCATCAGATATCCGCCAAGGCGCCCTTCGTATTTATCAATCAGATCCTCTTTTTGCTGTACTTTATTAAACCCTTCCTGAGAATAGTCGTCAAGCAGGTCCAGCGAACGCCCGACATTTTTCCGCACCTTTTTCGCCATGCCTATAATCACGCGCTGGCATTGCGCGATCGCAAGGTGTGGGTAATTCACCAGACGCTCGTCCAGAAGGTCAAAGTCTTCCTCGTCCTCCAGTTCCTCTTCGCTTTCCTTGATCAGGAACTTCACCAATCTTTCCAGCTTCGGGATGAACCAAAACAGCACGCAGACCGTCGCCACACGGAAAACCGTGTTCATCAAAGCAACCGCGACCGGGTTCATAGCCATATCCAGAAACCCAAAATGCACAATTGCATTGGCCGCGTAAAAAACTATCCCCCAGACAATCATCCCAAACAAATCGTTCAAGAGATACACCAGCGCGGTACGCTTCCCGTTTTTATTCGCCCCAATCGCCGACATCAGCACCGGACAGGAAGCTCCCACGCCAATCCCCAGGATAATCGGGTACGCGCTTGCAAACGTCACCGTCCCCGTCACAGACAACGCCTGCAGGACACCAACGGAAGCCGAAGCAGACTGCAGGATGGCGGTAAACAGGATTCCCGCAAGGATTCCCGCGAATGGGTTGGAAAACATCGTCAGCATCTTAATAAATACCGGATTTTCCTTCAAAGGGGAAACCGCGCTGCTCATTGTCTGCATCCCTATCATCAAAATCGAAAAACCAAGCATGATATTCCCGATATTTTTATAGGTCGTATGCTTCGATATCATTTTCATAACAATACCGATAACCGCTACAACCGCCGAAATCGTGGCGGAGGACAGAAGCTGCGCAATCCCCCCCGAGCCCCCGATATAAGATAAGCAGAGGATCCATCCGGTAATGCTCGTCCCGATGTTCGCCCCCATGATGATGCCGATCGCCTGTTCCAGCTTCATCATGCCAGAGTTTACAAAGCCGACCACCATAACCGTCGTAGCCGAGGAGGACTGGATCACCGAAGTCACACCGGCCCCAAGGGCAACCCCTTTCAGAGGCGTGTTTGTCATCTTGTATAAAAATGCCTCTAATTGATTGCCGGCAACCATTTTCAGCCCATCACCCATCAGCGACATTCCAAACAGGAACAACGCGATGCCACTTAACAGTGACAGCACCATCGAAAAAATCTCCATATTCTTCTCCTTCGCATCCGCCCATCTCCAGGAGTGAACGCTCTCTTCCCTGGACGCCTCCCAGGCAAAGCTATGTTTATCATATTACTTCCATCCGCCATCTGTCAATCCTTACCGCATAAACTCCAATTCATATTTCCTGCTCCCAAGCCCGATTTCCTCCGCATGCGCCAGGCAGGTCTTGTACTCTGAATTTACAGTCGTATTTTCAAAATGGTCATGCCTGTCGCAAAAATCTTTTTCTTTCATACGGTCTGACAACTGGCTGTTTGGCAAAGGCTCCTGTTCCAGGCACGCGTCCGCACATGCCTGATCTAACGCCAGCGGGTCGAAGGATGCAAACATGCCGACATCCGGCAGGATCGGCGCGTCGTTTTCCGAATGGCAATCGCAGTTCGGCGAGATATCCATAACAAGTGAAATATGGAAATTCGGCCTTCCGTCAACGACTGCTTTCGCATATTCCGCCATACGGCAGTTCAAATCCCTGGTCGCCGCCATGTCCTCAAAAGAAATCGCGTCAAAACTACAGGCCCCGATACATCTTCCGCACCCAACACAGTTAGCGGTGTCTACCGACATTTTTTTCGCCGCCTCGTCGTATGCAAGCCCGTTATTCGCGCATTCCCTCTGACAGAGCCGGCATCCGCGGCATAACTCCTTGTCAATTGTCGGTTTCCCATTATTGTGCTGTTCCTTTTTCCCGGCGCGGGAACCACAGCCCATCCCGATATTTTTAATCGTGCCTCCAAACCCAGTATTTTCGTGCCCTTTAAAATGGGTCAGGCTAATGAAAATATCCGCATCCATCACCGCACGGCCGATTTTTGCTTTCTGTACGTACGTGCCGCCTTTCACGGGTACTTCCACATCATCCGTTCCCTTCAAGCCATCCCCGATCAAAATCGGACAGCCGACTGTCAACGGGGTAAATCCGTTTTCCCAGGCACAGTACAAATGCTCCAGGGCATTTTTGCGGCTTCCCGGATACAAGGTATTGCAGTCCGTCAAGTAAGGCTTTCCGCCCATTTCCTTTATCACGTCCACGACAGCCTTGGCGTAATTAGGGCGTAAAAAGCCCAGATTCCCAAGTTCCCCAAAATGCATCTTGACCGCTACGAATTTATTGTCCATATCCATCTGCTCCATCCCTGCTTTTCTGATGAGCCGTTTCAGCTTCGTTGGAAGCCCTTCCCCCAGTTTAGCCCGGAAATCGGTATAATATACTTTTGATTTTTCCATTGGTGTCCCTCCTCGTTTTTACAATCTTATTGATGCGAATCAATCACTTCATCCACCAGCTCTGCCGCCAGGCGGCATGCCCCAATACATGGCCGGCTCCTGTAATACTCCTCAGTTCGGACCGCTGGCTCCGGCAGATCCTCGCCCTCTTTCAGTCCAAGAAGTTCCCGGCAGATAATCGTCCCCTTTTCGTCCTTATATTTTGCCGCGAAATCCTGGATCATTCTATATGTGCGGGTTTTCTCCTCTTTACTGGTTACATCATCATATCCATACAAAAGCCCCAGGACCATGAATGCCCCGGAAACCGCACCGCAGACTTCCCGGAGTTTCCCCATCCCGGCGCCAAAGACCGAACTCAGCTTCACCGCCGTCTTCTGTTCCATCCCGGTCACATCCTCAAACGCCAGGAAGACTGCCTGTGAACAGTTGCACCCTTGCCGAAACAATTCTTCCGCTCTGTCCGCATGTGTCATACCATCCCCTCCTTTTCTTTAAACCTCCCTACCATGAGTCGCCCGGCAAATGGAATGATACCACGGATCGCTCCGTGCTACGCACTCCTGCAAGCATGAAAATCATGTACTTTTGACCTTGCTATCATGTCATAATGTTGGGATTTACTGTCGATGTGGCTCCCCGTAAACCTACGTTTCAATCATCATCCGGATGATCTCTTCATTCGTCTCTTTCATTCCATCCTTGCCAAGACGGCCGATATTGCTGATAGTAGCCTCCACGCCTCTCGTGACAATCCCGTCCCCTGCGTAAAACTGCTGCCCGCGAATGTACATATTATACCCTAGGATCCCGGCATCCACAGAAGCCGCGATCTTTGCCGCACAGGAAGCTTTTGCTCCGTCACAGACCATGCCGGAAACAATTGCCAGTGCATTGACTACTGTATGTATAACCTCATCATAACTGCCTCCGCACAGATAAGCAATCCCCGCGCCTGCCGCCGCACCTGCGCTGACTGCGCCGCAATACGCGGATAACCGCCCGATCCCCGTCTTCTGATGGATCGCGGTCAAGTTGGAAAGAACCAATGCCCGATAGGTCTTTTCCTCCCCGGACTGGAATTCCTTTGCATACTCCAACACCGGAAGGGAGCAAGTCATCCCCTGGTTACCACTGCCAGCGTTAATGATGACCGGAAGCTCACATCCATTCATCCTCGCGTCAGAGCCTGCCGCCGCCATTGCTTTAGCGCGGGTACGGACATTCGGCCCATACATATCCAGGAGGACGCTCCCAATATTCGCCCCGTAATCCTTGCGCAGGCCCTCTTTTGCGATGGCTGTATTGTACTCAATCTGGCGGCTCAAAACCTCCCGCACATCCTCAACATCCACAGTATTGGCAAAATCCCATATATCTTTCATATTCAAAAGGCTGCGGTCGGTCAGGCCCTCCTCGTCCTCACCCTCTACCGCCGTCTCGAAAAGCTTTTCTCCGTTCTTCTCAACCAGGACAATATTTGTATGGTAATTCGCAATCCGCACCGTCGCATAATCTGCTCCTTTGATGACCTTCACGATAATATCGAACGTAATTCCATTGTCAATATGTTCTACCGTGATTTCCGTATCTCTGAGGAACCTGGCCATCTGCTTTGTCTCTTCTGCAGATACTTCCGCTATGACTTCTAACTCCTTTTCCGGCTTTCCCGCTATGATCCCTGCCGCCGCCGCAGCCGGGATGCCTTTTAAATGGTTTGTATTTGGCACAATGACGCTTTTTACATTTTTAATGATGCTGCCGCTTGCCCCAATCTCTACGCGTTCCGGAATGGCGCCAAGTGTCTGCCTTGCCTTAGCGGCCGCATAAGCCAGTGCGATCGGCTCCGTACACCCCATTGCCGGAACCAGCTCTTCCTTTAAAATCTGCACATACGCATTGTACTTTTCATCCGTCTTGTCCATGCCAATCCCCCTTTAACGATTCTGCTTGTGGCAGATTTGCGCGAAGCCCGTTATCGCGTACTTCAGCCGTCATTT
>CAZYVA010000062.1:9183-11094 GCA_964650695.1 uncultured Dorea sp.
AGTACATTCAACTAAGCCTTCTCACGCCCTGTCGGGCGCGATAAGGCAAGTTTCATAGTAAACCCACATGCTACGTTGTGGCAACACCACGGCATGCAACTGGGGGTTTACTATTGGGTCACTCATCGTCACTAAGCTCGAAAAAACCTCGCTAAGTGTCGCTGAGTACATTCAACTAAGCCTTCTCACGCCCTGTCGGGCGCGATAAGGCAAGTTTCATAGTAAGTATACGGAATTTTATGGTGTAATGCAAGAAAAACAAACATTTAATAAACTCTTATAGTTACTACTCGAACTCAGGAATGCCCATTTACTGGACATTCCGGGAGAAAGTGACGTAAGAGTGAGGGACAATTTTGCGAAGCAAGCGATAAACATCACCCCGAATCATTACTATGAGCGTTCCCTGAGCCGTGAATAATAATCCCTTGCACGGCTATGCATGAATAAAGGGCTGTGAAAAATAACGAGAAACAGGACACCGGGCGGAGCATTTTCCAGAAATACTTGAAATGCAATACCACAGAAGGTAAAATGGATAAAAACTGAAACCAGCTTATGGACGAGCATGAATCTGTTTGATGATCCAGGCAGTCTGCCCAAAGCAGCCTGCAGCGGCAAGGAAAGGAGATGACAGAAATGGCCGAGAATCCATCCACCGCCCCGATTGGCGTCTTTGATTCCGGTGTCGGCGGCCTGACAGTCGCCAGGGAAATCATGCGGCAGCTTCCCAGAGAAAATGTCGTATACTTCGGGGATACAGCAAGAGTTCCTTATGGCAATAAATCCAGAGAAACCATCATCCGCTTTTCCACGCAGATCATCCGTTTTTTACAGACGAAACCGGTAAAAGCGATTGTCATCGCCTGCAATACAGCAAGCGCCTTTGCGCTGGAAGCCATGCAGGACAAATTTGATATCCCGATTATCGGAACCATCGTCCCTGGCTCTAGGGCAGCGGCCAGTGAAACCCGCAACAACGTCATCGGTGTGGTAGGAACAGACGGAACAATCCAGAGCGAGACTTATACAAAAGCCATCCGCATTTTCCGCCCGGATGCAAAAGTCATCGGCAAATCCTGTCCCCTGTTCGTCCCCATTGTAGAGGAAGGATTTGCCAAGCATAAAATCGCGGATGAAGTCATCGACATCTATTTATCAGATATGAAAAAAACTGAAATTGACACATTGATCCTCGGATGCACCCATTATCCGCTTCTCCGTAGTAAAATCATGGATTACTTTGGGGAAAACGTCCATATCGTAAACCCGGCATATGAAACGGCAATGGATCTAAAAGAAATTCTTCTGCGCCGGAAGATACAAAACACGGAAAGCATATCCGGCGCCTATGAATTTTACGTCAGTGACGCGGCAGAGAAGTTTACAGATTTTGCAAACTCCATCCTGCCTTACGACGTCACAAAGACACAGTGTGTCGATATTGAAAAATATTAAAGTGCCCATCCGCAAAGCAGATGTTAATGGATATTGCACCGTAACTGAAAGGGTACTGAACCGGATGTTAAAGTTCCGTCGGCTTGTCAGGTATGACAATTGCCGCGATTACATATGCTATGACACCGGAGCCGAAACAAAGCGTTATCAGCACAGCCGCCAGCCGCACGATCGTGGCATCCACATTGAAATATTCCCCAAGCCCTGCGCATACGCCGCAGATCATACGGTTGCTCTTTGAACGGTAAAGTTTTTTTTGTTCCATAATCTTTTCCTCCTTAACGTGTTTGAAATGGATTCCTCGTTGCTGCAAACCCCCCTGCTACATTGCGGCTGCGTCTTGGCATAAACCTTTGGGGTTACTATAAATCTTTATAATTCGTCGTGGTGCCCATCCATATGGTGTCCTTCGCTGGAATGTTCTGTATATACTGCAGCTTCTCCGGGCTGCCT
>CAZYVA010000063.1:0-10859 GCA_964650695.1 uncultured Dorea sp.
CCTGTTGCAATAACTGCGTACATATGGCACCTCCTATAATCATTACTCGCCAATTGCGGCGGCCGCCCTTGCCGAAACCGTCTGTCCGGGCGGCGCTTATGGCCTCATTGTGCGGCACACTGGGATATCATACCATATGTGGCGCGGAAAAACAAGAAAATAAATCAAAAAAACTGCTTCGCAGCCTCAAAATCTGCGGAGCCGGTCCTTATCACAGATGCAGGAGCCTTCGCGCGTTTTTTTCAAAAATATATTCCTGCGTCACCGTATCCGGCACAATTTCTTTCACGATCCGGACAAACCCGCCCTGGGACGCCCACGGAGAATCCGTCCCAAACAGGATTTTTTCCCTTCCGTGGTTTTCTAAAATCCGTAAGAACTGCCGGGTGGAAAACGCAGACAGCGTTCCCTTTTTATACCCATCCCGGCAGACCTGCCCAAGCCCATTGCCCTGCGGCGTCAGGTACTGGAAAATCACTGCTGTGTCCAGATAGACATCCTTCCCTACCAGGTAACGCTCCACATCATCCCATAAAAGATTCCCGCCAAGATGCGCGAGTACCAGCTTTGGCGGCTTCACTTCCTCAATCAGCTCCGCGGACATCGCCGGCGTGCAGTGGACATGCCCCGGGGAGAGCGGATCCAGCCCGGCGTGGACGACAACGATCAGATCCTGCTTTTGCGCTTCTTCCACAATGCGTTTATACCGGATATCGTTAAAATCCACACCCTGGTAATCCGGATGCAGCTTGATCCCCAAAAAGCCCATCCTTCGGATCTCTGCAAGCTCCGCCTTATAATCTGCGCTGTCCGGGTGGATGCTCCCGAACGAAAGCAGGTTCCCCTCCCTGAAGCGCATGGCGAAATCATTGATAGACCGAAACTGCGAAGGCTTTGTGGCCACAGGAAGCACCACCGACAGATCCACCCCATCGGCCATTGAGGTATCAGAAAGCCCTTTCGCGGTCCCGTCCGTATAAGGCTCGGTCCTGCATATCTCTGCCAGTTTCCTTATCGTTTTCCCCGCTATCTTATCCGGGAACATATGCGTATGAAAATCGATCACCATGTCCATTCCCCCTGCCGCTAGGCTTCACTCGTTTTTTTTGGCTTCCGCTTCCTTCATCTTCTGGTAACAGTACCCGATGATATCCCGCCGCGTAATAATCCCAATGAAATGTTCCTCATCGTCCACCACCGGCACAAAATTCTGCTCCATGGCACGGTCGATCAAATCTTCCATCCGGGCGTCCGACGTCACGCATTGGTAATCGTTGCGCCTATGTATCATCAGGATGCTCATATCTTCCGCCGCCTTGATATTCAGCAGGTTTTTCTTTTTCATTCCCCACAGCAGGTCTCCTTCCGTGATAGAGCCCTTATACCTGCCTTCCTTATCCAGCATGGGGATGCAGGAGTATTTATAATGTTCCATAATCTCCAGCGCCTGCCTGACCGTGTGGTAATCATGGATATACGCCACTTCTTTTTTTGGCTTCAGGAAAAATAAAATATTCATTGTCACTCTCCTATATCCGGGTTGTCACAAAAATATCATAAATCGCCCGTATCGCTTCCTCAAAATCACTGTTTTTCACACCGATGATAATATTTAACTCGCTGGAGCCCTGGTCAATCATCCGCACATTTACATTTGCATGGGAAAGCGCAGAAAAAATTCTTCCTGAAGTCCCTCGTGTATAACGCATCCCTCTGCCTACGACAGCGATCAAGGCAAGATCGGATTCCAACTCCAGAAAATCCGGTTCCACCGCCCGGTGGATGCCAGCGATGACTTTCTGCTCCTTTTCCTGGAATTCATCCTGATGGACAAAAATTGTCATCGTATCAATGCCGGAAGGCATATGCTCGATCGAAATCTGGTTGTCCTCAAACACTTGCAGCACCTTCCGGCAGAACCCGATTTCCGAGTTCATCATCTCTTTTTCAATCGTGATGGAGGCGAAATCCTTTTTCCCCGCCACCCCGGTGATGGTAAAACGCGGTTTCTGGCACGTTGCCTCCACGATGAAAGTCCCCTTGTCCTCCGGAATGTTGGTATTCCGGATATTGATCGGGATCCCTTCGCCTTTCACCGGGAAAATCGCGTCCGCATGAAGGACGGTTGCCCCCATGTATGAAAGCTCCCGCAGTTCCCGGTAGGTAATCACTTCGATGGATCTCGCGCCGGGGATGATCCGCGGGTCGGCTATGAGGAAGCCGGAAATATCCGTCCAGTTTTCATAAATATCCGCATGGACCGCCTTTGCCACAAGAGAACCGGTAATATCGGAGCCTCCCCTGGAAAAGGTTTTCACCGTCCCATCCGGCAAAGCCCCGTAAAAGCCTGGGACAACCGCCCGTTCTTCCGCCCCCAGGCGCTCTTTCAGCAATTCATCCGTCGCTTGTTCATCCAGGGAGCCGTCCTCGCAGAAGCGGATCACCTCCGCCGCGTCTATAAACGGGATACCCAGGTAAGCGGCCATGATTTTCCCGTTCAGGTATTCCCCTCTGGAGGCGGCATAATCACGCCCCGCCTTTTTATGGAAATTCCGCTTGATTTCTTTCAGTTCATCCGCCAGGGACAGTTCCAGTTCCAAGCCGTCAATGATTTCCTGGTAACGGGCCTGAATCTCATCCATCATCCCGCCAAAGTCCTCTTCTTCCCCCTCTTCAAGCATTGCCTGTCTGTAACATCGGTACAGCAGGTCGGTCACTTTCGTATCATCCGGGAAACGTTTGCCCGGTGCGGACGGAACCACATAGCGTCTGGAATCCTCCTTGCGTATAATCGCGCCCGCTTTGCGGAATTGCCCTGCGCTTGCAAGGGAGCTTCCGCCAAACTTCACAACCTTTAACATGATCTTTTGCTCCTTCGTCTGCCTGCTTGCACATACGCATTCAGCTTACATCTTTTCCCCCTCGAATGCAATGAAATATTTGTGAAATCCATCGTTACGCACGGCTTCTACGCACAACGTCCGCATAGCCCGCGTTTGCCGCTTTACATAGGGATCCTGGGGAAAGCTTGAGCTGCATCCCGATTTTTCCACCGCTGATATACAGGAAGTCCAAATCCTTCGCTTCCTCCTGGATCACCGTTGGAAATTGCTTTTTCATCCCGACAGGGGCGCATCCTCCGCGGACATACCCGGTCACCTCCGTCAGTTCTCTCAGGGGCAGCATATCCACGGACTTTTCCCCTACCGCCCTCGCTGCCTTTTTGAGATCGATCTCTTCGACGACAGGGATGACGAAAACATAATGGCCGCCGCTTTTTCCGACCGTAACCAGGGTTTTGAACACCCGTCCGCGGGGAAGCCCCAGCTTGTCCGCCACTGCGGTCCCATCGGTAAATGCATCACATACATAGGTTTCATATTCGTAAGGGATGTTCTTTTTGTCTAAGATACGCATTGCGTTCGTCTTCAATTCTTTTTTTCCCATCGTATTTGCTTATCCCGCTTTCTCAGGCTGTCGTTTCACACAAGCCGCGCTGCCCAACCGGTCCAGGGGGATGAAAACGCCGCTTTTTTCTGCGAACAAATCCGTCCTGTGGTAGTGGAGCGGCAGCGCTTTTTCCCCGGCAAACCCCAGAAAAGCTTCCATCACCAGATCCGGCTTCAGATTGTTCTCACTCCCCGCCGCAAGGAGCATAGATAGATGCGTGTCTGTATATTGCATCTGATAAATCATCGGCCTGATGTCCACCTCTTTTTCGCTTTTTTTCGTTTTTTTGCGCACCATGACTTCCCGCTGCTCCAGGAAGCCGTCTACGGAAGCCTTTATATTTTCCGGCACAGGCTTTTGTATATCTGAGGATTTCGCGGATTCCAGAAAAAAAACCTGGTAGGAAGCTGCCGCTACGATTGCCATCCCGCTTTGCTTTTTATCCTCCGGGATCTCCACAAAACTAAGGACGTCAATCCCTTCTACCATGGCCTCATTCATCCGTTTGACCGCTTCCTGCGGGGAAATGGGCTTCGCCAGCCCGATATCCAGGTACTCCCCGGAGCTTGTAAGCCCGATGCCGAGGGGCTGGGCAAAAGACATGACCATATGAGGGCTGTACCCACCTGTGAATTGGATTGGGATATCCGCCCTGCGCATCACCTTCTGGAAATAACGCATCACGTCCAGGTGCCCGATGAATTTGAGCGCCCCATATTTGCGGAATTTAATCCTTGCTTTCAAAGCAGACACCTCCCCCAAAGCATGCCGCCCCGCAACCAGAACACTGGACCCGGCAGTTTGGCGTCGTTTCCTCTTTCATGGATTTCTCCCATTCTTTCCATAAGTATTCCTTCGTCACCCCGATATCGATAAAATCCCACGGGAAAAGCTCGTCCCGTGTCCGCTCACGGAGGTTATAGAAAGACAGGTCGATCCCGGTTTCCGCAAAAGCCTCCAGCCATTTCCCATACTGGAATGTCTCGCTCCACGCATCATACATGCAGCCTTTCTGATACGCCCGCAGGATGGCCGCGCCCACTCTCCGGTCCCCCCTTGCCAGGAGCCCTTCCAGGACTGTCACTTCCGCATCGTGCCAGTGATAACGCAGGCTTTTCCGGTTCAACTGCTTTGCAAACTCACGCTTCACCATCGCCGCCCTGGAAATATATTCTTCATTCGTATACATTTTCGCCCACTGGAACGGAGTGAATGGCTTCGGGATGAAAAACGAGGTACTTGTCGTAATCTGGCACTTTCCATTCCGTTCCTCCTTCGGGATCCCATAGTATCTTCCAGCAATCCGGTCTGCAAGCGCTGGGATTGCTTTCCGATCCTCCTCCGTTTCCGTCGGGAGCCCCAGCATGAAATAAAGCTTTACCTTGTTCCAACCGCAGGCAAACGCCTGGCTGGCCCCATCCAGTATCATTTCTTCTGTAAGCCCCTTGTTGATGACGTCCCGAAGCCTTTGGGAACCCGCTTCCGGCGCGAACGTCAAGCTGCTTTTCCGGATATCCTGGATCTTTTCCATGACGTCCAGGGAAAACGCGTCGATACGGAGGGACGGCAGGGACACATTGATCCCTTTCTCCTGGAATTCGTCGATCAAAAATTCCACCAGCTCCTTTAGCGAGGAATAATCGCTGGAGCTTAAAGAACTCAGCGAAATCTCTTCATGGCCGGTATTTTTGAGCATCTTGCGCGCCGTCTCCTTCAGCATCCCTACGTCCCGCTCCCTGGTCGGGCGGTAGACCATCCCGGCCTGGCAGAAGCGGCATCCCCGGATGCAGCCGCGCATGATTTCCAGCACTACCCTGTCCTGCGTCACCTTGATAAAAGGGACGACCGGTTTTTCCGGATAATACGTATCCGTCACATCCAGCTCCAACTGTTTTTTTACCTTTGGAGGCGCGCAAGGGTGGTTCGGGGAAAAAGAACGGAGGGTCCCGTCCTCATAGTACCCGGCGTCGTAGAAAGACGGGACATAGATCCCCTCGACCCCGGCCGCTTTTTCAAGGTAATCCTGTTTAGTACCACCATGATTTTTATTGTCAATGTAGAGATCCAAAAGCTGGCGGTAGGCCGTCTCCCCCTCCCCGATATAAAACAAATCGAAAAATCCCGCCAGCGGCTCTGGGTTGTAGGCGCAAGGGCCGCCGCCAACTACGATCGGATATCCCTCTCCCCGATCCTTTGCCAGGAGCGGGATCCGGCTCAAATCCAAAATCTGCAGGATATTGGTGCAGCACATCTCATACTGGAGCGTGACCCCAAGAAAATCAAAGTCCCGGATCGGATCCTGTGACTCCAGCGCAAAAAGCGGGATCTGCTCTTTACGCATTATTTTATCGAGATCCAACCACGGGGAATATACCCGTTCACACCAAACGTCTTCCCAGCGGTTGAACATATCGTATAAAATCTGGATGCCAAGATGCGACATCCCGATTTCATACACATCCGGGAAAGCCATCGCAAACCGGACAGATACCTGCCCAGGATCCTTCATGACGGAATTTAGTTCGCCGCCAATGTAGCGGGCCGGTTTTTCGACGTTCAGCAATATTTCATCGTTCAACGCAAGCTTTCTCATGCTTCTCCCCTTGTCAAGACTTCTAACCGCTCACGCGATCAATGGCCAATATATCTTGGCGTGTGCAGGCATATGCCCCCGGTAATGCCGGCCAATCGATACGTTAATGGGTATAAAACCATTATAGCCAAAAAACAGGCCAACATCAACCTTAAATCGCAGCGCCCTCTTTCAGCACCTCCCAGATATCCTCATAACAAAACCCTTTCTGGGTCAGGTAGCGGATCAGTCTCTGTTTATCTTTGGGGCCTGCCGTCTCCGGAACATATCTTCTCTTTGCCATCAGTTCCCGGATGGCTTTTTTTGTATCCTCCGCCCCGTAGCAATCCTCAAATGCCGCTTCCAGCACTTCCCCTGCAACCCCCTTCTGTTCAAGCTGCATCCAAAGCTCCCGCCTGCTTTTCCTGCCCTTTCTGCCCAAGATAAAGCTCCGCGCGTAATTCGCATCGTTGACATAGCCGAATGACTTCACATACTGTAGGACCTCGCTGACGATTTCTTCCGGATAGCCGCCCTGCAGAAGCTTATCCCGAAGCTGCGCTTCCGTCCTGCCCATCGTATTCAAGAGATGCAGTGCGCGCTGCTTCGCCTGCCTTAACTGTTCTTCCCTGTCCATCTGCTTTTCATCCTTCAATCCGCAGCTTCTTCCTCCTCTCCTGTGTCCCCTATGCCGTCAAAATGGTAATATGCGCGGATCTTCCCATCCAGTTCCTCCATGACCTCCGGATGCTCCTGCAGGTATACTTTTGCATTCTCACGCCCCTGCCCGATCTTCTCGCCCTGATAGGCAAACCAGGACCCGCTCTTATTCACGAAATCCAGGTTCACTGCCAGATCCAGGATGTCCCCTTCCTTCGAGATCCCCTTCCCGAACATGATATCAAACTCCGCTTCCTTGAAAGGCGGGGCGATCTTATTTTTGACAATCTTGACCCTGGTGCGGTTCCCAATCATCTCCCCGCTCTGCTTTAATGTCTCAATCCGCCTGACATCCATACGGATGGAAGCATAAAACTTCAGCGCCCGTCCGCCGGTCGTCGTCTCCGGGTTCCCGAACATAACGCCGACTTTTTCACGGAGCTGGTTGATGAAAATCACCACGCAGTTGGACTTACTGATGACCGGCGTGAGCTTGCGCAATGCCTGGGACATCAAGCGCGCCTGAAGCCCTACGTGGGCGTCCCCCATATCCCCTTCGATCTCCTGGCGGGGTACCAACGCCGCCACCGAATCAATGACAATGATGTCCATCGCCCCGGAACGGGCCATCGTCTCCGCAATCTCCAAGGCCTGGTCCCCGCTGTCCGGCTGGGAAATATAAAGCTCGTCGATATCTACGCCGATATTCCTCGCATAGACCGGATCCAGCGCGTGCTCCGCATCTATGAACCCGGCAATGCCGCCTCTTTTCTGTACTTCTGAAATAATATGTAAAGCCACTGTCGTCTTGCCGCTGGACTCCGGCCCGTAGATCTCTACGACCCTCCCCCTGGGTACGCCGCCCATGCCAAGCGCGATATCCAAACTCAGGGAGCCGGTAGGGATCGTCTCCACCGCCACCTGTGCCGCCGGGTCGCCCAGCTTCATGACCGCCCCTTTCCCAAAATCCTTTTCCAGCTTTGCAATCGCCGCCTCCAGCGCTTTCTGCTTATTTTCATTCATCTTTTCATTACTTGCCATGATTGCTCTCCTTTATCGAACGCTTGTTCGTTTTCTCGTTCCTATAGTAGTATAAACAATAGGAAATGTCAACAGGATTTTTACGGTTTTAGTGAAAAACATCCATAAACGCACCACCTCACTTTTCACTCGGTCCCGTGGCCCGCAGAAAAAGGCACGGGGATTTTTGTCAAAATTCTTTCACGTGGGTGTCCCTTCAGAATTCAGAAACTATCAGAAAACAAAAAATCTGCCCCTATAAATGTGCGAAAAGCACTTTCCTTCCAGAATGGCTCCATCATAGCACGGAAGCCGTAAATTTACAAGGGCTATTATAAAAACGTTAGAAAATCTGGTTGTGATCCATGCGTGGTGGATCCGCATCCACCGCGCATGGACCGCAAAATGGCCTCCCCTGTTTAAAAACAAGTAAATGCGCCGTCAATAACGAAATCAGAACCGGTCGTAAAAGTGCTGGTATCCCCGGCCAGGTACACACAGACCGATTCCAGCTCTTCGGGCTTTCCCATCCTGCCAAGAGGAGCCATCTCATTCCATTTCTCGATCAGCGGGGCCAATGCCGGGGAACGGAATGTCAGTTCTGTCCCGATATACCCTGGGCTGATACTGTTCACGCGGACCCCTCTCTTTGCCCACTCGATTGCCAGCGACTTTGTAAGCTGGATCACGCCCGCCTTGGATGCATTGTATGCGCACTGCGGCTGCGGCACATTGACGATATGCGCTGACATGGAAGCCGTGTTGATAATGGAACCACCGCCATGCTCCAGCATATATTTCCCCGCTGCAATATCTGTAAGGAATATCCCATTGAGGTTGATATTGATGACCCGGCTCCACTGCTCATAAGTCATCTCCTCCGCCGGCGCATTGATACAGATACCGGCATTGTTATGGCAGAAATCAAGCCCTCCCAGCTCTTTCAAAACCTGTGCCGCCATCGCATCCACCTGCTCCTTATCCGTACAGTCCGTCTGGATCGCAACCACCTTCCTACCTGTCTTTTCCGCAATCTCGGCAGCGGTTTTCTCAGCCTCCTTCCCATCCAAATCTACGATTGCCACATCCGCCCCTGCTTCCGCAAATGCCGTTGCTGTACACTTGCCGATCCCTCTTGCCGCTCCTGTTACAAATCCTTTTTTCCCGTCCAGCCTCATTTTTTCAATAATTCCCATTGCGCGCTCCTTTTCTTAAAATCTGTTTTGTAAAATGTTTTATCAAATTATATTTACATAATAGCAGGGGAGCAACGCTTCGTCAATATGTAATAAACAACAAATTTTAAAATGGAACTTTGTGCGAAATACACAATAGATTTTTACCATCATTTATGTTAAAATGTTTTACTAAATTATTTTACAAAACAGAGGGCAATATTATGGAAAAAAGCATCACACCGAACCAGATTAAGCAAAATAACCGCAGCCTGATTTACCACTTCATTTACAAAAACAAAAAGGTATCCCAGCAGGATATTTCCTATGGGCTGCGCCTGAGCCGCCCCACTGTCACCGCAAATCTTTCGGCCTTGGAAAGCGACGGGCTCATCAAAAAAAACGGACTTATTGATACGGAATATGTCGGAAGAAAGGCGGCTGCCTACTCCATTCTCCCCCATTACCGCATCGGTATCGGCGTGGAAATCTTAAAAGAAGAAGTGAATATGATCGCGGTTGACCTGTATGGCGAAGAAATCAGCCGCATGGCATATGAAATTGCTTTTGAACGCAGCGAATCCTATTTTCAGGCTGTATGCAGCCACATCCTTCATTTTAAAAAGACACTTAAAATGGATGACAGGCAAATCCTTGGCATTGGTTTTGCCATGGAGGGGCTGGTGACACCCGACAGGCGGGCCATCCTCTATGGCGAGATCCTTTCATGCACCGGGCTCTCTATCAAAGAGTTTTCCAAGCATCTCCCGTACCCATGCTCCTTTATCCATGATGCGGAAAGTGCCGCTGTTTCAGAATTATGGGCCTCGCCTGAACTGACGGATGCTTTTTACCTGTCCCTGAGCAGGCACCTTGGAGCCGCCATGATCTCAAAAGGCACGATACTGGCAGGTAAGCACGGGCACAACTCCACCGTAGAACATATCCAGATGCAGCCTGACGGCGCCCCCTGCTACTGCGGCCGGCGGGGATGTATGGAAACACTGCTGTCCCTGACGGCGCTTCTCGAAGAGAATGAAAATATAGAGGATTTTTTCGCAAAGGCCCGTTCCAAAGAGCCTCCTTTTTTGGAGCGCTGGAACCGTTTCCTCACAGACCTGGCCAGGGCAGTCAACCTGCTCCATCTCGTCTATGACACAGATTTTATCCTTGGCGGATATCTTGCGCATTATCTCTGTGAGGAGGACATCGCTTTCCTTCACGAAAAAATCCAACAGATGACGCCGTTTGCAGAAGCCCAGGATTTCATCCTGATAAGCAAAATCCCCAGGCACAATATCCCCATCGGCGCGGCGCTCCTTTATATACAGGAATTTTTAAACAGGCCGGATATCTAAAACACTTCAAAGATACAACGAGTTATAGAAATCGGGAACCACGCCAAAGGTTTCAACGGGGTTCCTGCTGCTTCATCTCTTCCCTCACCTCTATAAAACACTGCACGATAAAGTCTATGTCTTCTTTCGTATGGCCCGCACACACCTGCGTGCGGATCCTCGCCTTGCCTTTTGGCACCACCGGATAGGAGAACGCCACGACGTACACGCCTTTATCCATCATCCGCTTCGCATATTCAGCCGCCGTTTTCTCGTTGTAGAGCATGACCGGCACGCACGGATGTGTCCCCGGAATGATGTCAAAGCCATTGTCCACCAGCAGCTTGCGGTAATATGCGGTCACTTCCTCCAGGTGGTCGCGGAGTTCGGTGCTTTCATCAAGCATATCAAAGAGTTCGATGCTCGCGCCCGCGATGGCCGGGGCAAGAGAATTGGAAAACAAGTACGGGCGGCTCCTCTGGCGGAGCAGATCAATGATTTCCCTGCGCCCGGATGTATATCCGCCGGACGCCCCGCCAAGCGCCTTGCCGAGTGTCCCGGTTATGATGTCCACGCGCCCCTGCACGCCGCAGTATTCCGGCGTGCCGCGGCCAGTCCGGCCCACAAAGCCTACCGCGTGGCTGT
>CAZYVA010000064.1:0-10826 GCA_964650695.1 uncultured Dorea sp.
AAGGGATATGATACCTTCGGACCGTTTCAGATCGTCGGAGGAATTGCAAAAGGGCACCCGGATGATAGGGAGCATCTTACTGGACGGAAAAAGATAAGGCATCGGTCAAAATGGAGCCCGATGTGTTAAAGCAAAGGATCACAGGATTTATCCGCAGGCACAATACCTGCGCCCTGGCTGTGGCAGCAGGGGATTTTGTCCGGTGTACGCCGGTGGAATACAATTATACCGAGGGTAGCTTCTATCTGTTTTCCGAGGGCGGCTTAAAGTTCAAGGCCCTGAAAGAAAATAAAAATGTCTGCCTGGCTATTTATGAAGAATATCAAGGGTTCGGGAAATTGGACGGGCTCCAGGTGACCGGGACGGCAGAAATCGTTGAGCCGTGGTCAGAGGAGTATTTCAAAATACTTGCGTTCAGGAAGATTCCGGAAGCTGCCATGAGACAACTTCCGGAACCGATGAATCTGATTAAGATTGTCCCGACCGTTATGGATTTCCTATGCTCGGAATTAAAGACAGAGGGATATGGCAGCAGGCAGAGTATGGCAGTAGAAAACCTGTAAAGGGCGATGCGTTATTTCTGCGGCCACCTTTTTGCGCGCATAAGGAGAAACATGAACGATAACATTCAGGCTATTACCACAGAAGAGTGACAAGACAACCTATTTCATTGAGGTACATTTTTTGATACAAAATCCTTTTTTCGGTATGATCATTCCTGCTTTATAAAATATTCCAGCATGGATTGACGTCTCCATGCATCATTGGTATAATCAATAAAACATATAAATAAAAATATGTTTTTTGGCGGTTGTTACTGGATGTTTGCGTAAAGGAGGTAATGAGGAAATGAACTATTATGAAAGGGCGGTCGAGCTCAAAGAGGAAACTATCGCCAACCGCCGGTATTTCCATACCAATGCCGAAGTGGGCCTGGATATGCCGAAAGCGCAGGCATATGTCATGGAAAAGCTGAAGGAGTATGGGCTGGATCCAAAGGAGTGCGGGCATGGGGTGACAGCCGTGCTGGGACAGGGCGGCAAGGTCCTGCTTCTGCGTGCGGATATGGATGCGCTCCCGATGGCGGAGGAGAGCGGGGAGCCCTTTGCTTGTCCTTCCGGGGCGGTGCATGCGTGCGGGCATGACTTCCATGCAGCGATGCTCCTGACAGCGGCGAAGATGCTGAAGGAGCATGAGGATGAGCTGGAAGGCACGGTGAAATTTATGTTCCAGCCGGCGGAAGAGACGTTTGAGGGCGGAAAGGATATGATCGCGCATGGGATATTGGAAAACCCGAAGGTGGACGCGGCGTTGGCCTACCATGTGACTCCGGGAAAGATGCCGGTCGGGATTTATATGTATAACGATAAAACGACGATGATGTTCTCTGTGGACGGTTTCCATATCGATATCAAGGGAAAGGGCGCGCACGGCGCGTACCCGCATAACTCTATCGACCCGATCAATATTGCTGTCCATGTATACCTGGCATTGGAAGCGATCCTTGCCAGGGAGGCGGATCCGGCGAAATCCTGTGTGATGACCGTCGGAAAATTTGTGGCCGGGACAGCGGCCAATATCATCCCGGACACGGCAGTCCTGGAAGGGACCATCCGCACCAATGACAAGGCGGCGAGGGAACTCTTGGTACGGCGGATGAAGGAGACAGCGGCAAAGACAGCGGAAGCTTACGGGGGGAGCGCTGAGGTCACGATGATTTCCGAGGTGGCTCCCCTGATCTGCGACCCGAAGCTGACAGATGAAATGGTAGGGTATATGAAAGAAATGAAGATTGAGGGCATGATGCCATATCCGGGGATCGAAGCGAGCGCCTCGGAGGATTTTGCAAGCATCGCGGAACGTGTCCCGTCTACTTTCATGTATCTTTCCGCGGGATATATGGACGAGCGGGGGAGGTACCCCGCGCACAGCCCGAAAGCACTTTTCAACGAGGACGTTTGCCCGGTAGGAGCGGCGTGCCTGGCGCACTGCGCAGTCCGATGGCTGCAAAACCACAAATAGAGGAGGAATGATTATGGCGAATCAACAAGCACAGCCTGCGGTAGCGATCCCGCTGCCAAAGGGAAAGAAAAACGCGGTCCAGATAGGATGTATCTGCATGATGCTTTCCGTAGCGATGTATGGGCTTGTGTTCTCAACGCTGACGTCCCCGATCCTGGAGAGCGTGGATGCGATGGACTATGTTTCCTTGTTTTCCATTTTTGCAGGGCTTGGCGTTTCCATCATGACGCCGATCGGCGGGAAACTGGGGGATTTGATTGGACGGAGGAATATTGTGGTCATTCCTGGCGTCATCTGCGCGGTATGCGGGATTGCCTTCGCGTTTGTGCGGTCACTGGCGCCTTTGATGATCCTGCGCCTCTTGATTGGGTTTGCACAGGGCGCGTTCACGGCGGCTCCCTACATCATCGTGGGGCTGATCAATGAGAAAAAGGATGTCCCAAAGGCAATGGGGATGCTGGCGACCGCGATTGCGGTGGGCGGCTTCGGCGGAAGCATCCTCGCCGGCATCCTGACGGATATGGGGCTTTTGACCGTTGCGATCCTGTTCCCGGCGGTCCCATTGATTTTGGGCGTTGTATTGATCGGGATGAATATGCCGAACCAGAAACGGCAGGGGAAGGTTACGATCGATATTCCGGGTATCATTGCCCTGGTGATAGCCCTGTGTGGGATCCTGCTGGCTTTGAATTTTGGGTCCAGCGTCGGCTGGACTCATCCGATGATCGTGGCCGGGTTTGTAGTTGGCATCAGTGGCTTTGATTAAGATTGAAGGGAAAGCAGAGGAACCGCTCATCCCACTGCGCCTGTTTCAGAATTCCCAGTATACGATCCTTTTGGTTGTAGGGTTTATCTGCTATTTTTATCAGGTGGCGATGAATGTATACGCGCCAATCGGCGCCCTGCAGGTCATGGGTTCTTCGACAAGCGCGGCGGGCGCTTTGCAGATGCCCCGTACCCTGATCACCATTTTCCTGCCGACGATGGCAGGCGTGTGGGTAGGGAAAAAATCCGGGAACGCATGGAAAGCAATGGTAATCGGTACGTTGTTCGTGGCAATCCCGATGGGCGTGATGGGATTTACCACGGCAGGCACGTCCATCATGGTTTACTTTGTCATGCTGGCTGTCACAGGTATCGCTGAAAGCTTCCGGTCTGTATCGATCACGCCGACGGCGCAGGCAACCTTGCAGCCCGCAGATATGGGGGTCGGGACTTCACTGGTGAATTTTGTGAATTCCCTGGCAAGCACGATCTCGGCGGCGGTACTCGGCGTTGCCTATAATATGAACATCGCGGCGGACGCCCAGGACGTCTCCAACATCCAAAACGGCGTGAACGCAGTATTCTGGGTATCGGCAGTTGTATCCTTGATCGGTCTTGTATTGGTCATCTTTGTGGTAAGGCCGCAGATGAGCAAAAAGACGGCATAGGAAACAGTCAGTCGTTCATTGTAAATGGTAAGGGACCGTCCATAAACACTATGGGCGGTTTCCTTGCGCGTGTCCCCATTTTGCTTCATAGCTGCTTTAGCGTTTCAAAAAACCCAGGATAGGAAACGTCCACGCATGAACTGCCGCGAATGGTGGTCCCACTGTCCGCGATCAGCCCGGCTACCGCGAAAGACATGGCGATGCGGTGGTCGAGGTGGCTTTGGATCTGTGCGCCGTGTAAAGGGGTGCCGCCCCGGATGATCATCCCGTCGTCCGTAGGCGTGATATTGCCGCCCATTGCTTTCAGGTTTTCCGTGATGGTGTCGATCCGGTTGGTTTCTTTTACCTTTAGCTCTGCCGCATCCTTGATGATGGTGGTTCCTTCCGCCTGGGAAGCCATGACAGCGATGATAGGGATTTCATCGATCAGGGTGGGGATAATTGCCCCTCCGATGGAAACGGCTTTTAACCGGCTGGAAGCAGCCAGGATGTCCGCGCGTGCCTCGCCGCCCTCAACGGACTGGTTCAGCAAGGTAATCCGGGCACCCATCGCTTTGCATATGTCCAGAAATCCGGCGCGGGTGAAGTTGGTCCCTACATTTTGGATCAGCACTTCGGACCCAGGTACAAGAAGGGCGGCGGCAATCCAGTACGCGGCGGAGGAGATATCTCCGGGTACGCAGATCATACGCCCGGATAGTTCTTTGCAAGGTTCTGTTTCCACGGTGGCGCGTCCATCCGGGTGCAGGGTGGTCGTGACGCCCGCCCCGAAGCTTTGGAGCATGAGTTCCGTGTGGTTTCTCGAAAGGGCCGGTTCTGTGACGGAGGTTTTCCCCTCTGCGTACAGACCGGCAAGCAGAATGGCGGATTTTACCTGCGCGGAAGCAACGGGGGAGCTGTAGTGGATTCCCCGGAGGTTCCCAGGCATGATTTTTAGGGGGGCGCAGTTGTTTTGCCGGACGCTTGTAATGGAGGCCCCCATCTGGCTCAGCGGCGCCATGATCCTTCCCATCGGCCGGGCATTTAACGAGTCGTCCCCGGAGAGCACCGAAGCAAAATCCTGCCCGGCAAGAATCCCGGAAATCAGGCGCGCCGTGGTGCCGCTGTTTTTGACGTCAAGCGTTTCTTTGGGCGCGGACAGGCCGTGGAGCCCTTTCCCATGGATGAGGATATGGCTTTTCTTCCGCTCGATTTCGATACCCATTTTTCGGAAGCAGTCCATCGTGGCAAGGCAGTCCGCCCCGTCCAGGAAATGGGAGACTTCCGTGATGCCGTTAGCGATAGCCCCCAGCATGATGGCGCGGTGGGAGATGGATTTGTCGCCCGGAACGGTGACCTCACCCCTCAAAGGCCTGGCGGGTGAGATGGTTTCCATGGTTTGCCCTGGGCTTTTCAAAGGAATCGTTTTCTGATCTTTTTTTTCTTTTTTGGATGTGTGTTTTTCAGCGCTCATAAACAATATACCTGAATTTCTGCAGGAGAGCGGCGGCTTTCGATGAAGACGCCTCATCATAAAACTCAATACGCAGAACCCCTTCTTCAAATTCCCGGTTGTGTACAATCCCGATATTTTTAATGTTGATGCCATTGGAAGCAAGAATCGTGGCGATTGCAGCAATCCCACCGGCTTCATCGATAATGTCGCAGTATACGGCGTAAGCCTTTTTGATGGGGCCGGCGGAAAAAGCCGGGATCGCGTCACGGTAGTTTCTGGAGGATTCAAATTTGTGGTAAATCGCCTGCCCATCGCCGGTATCGATATTTTCCTTAAAATCCTGGAGCAGCCGGATGTAGTTCCCCAGGATCTCGGAGATGTTTTCCCGGTTTGCCATACAGATATGCTGCCACATGGCCGGTGAGGAGGAAGCGATCCGCGTGATATCCTTGAATCCTCCGGCGGCCAGGTTCTTCATCAGCTCATCTTTGGAATCGGCGTTTTTGACAAAATTCACCAGGCTGGACGCGATGATATGGGGCAGATGGCTGATAGCCCCGGTCGCGTAGTCATGCTCCTGGCTGGAAAGGATCACCGGCATCCCGTGGATGGCTTTTACCAGGGCTTCATAACGTGCGAGCTTGTCTTTCGAAACCTTTTTGGAAGGCGTCAAAATATAGTAGGCATTCTCCAGAAGCATTGCCTTAGAGTTGGCAAAGCCGGATTTCTCCGATCCAGCCATGGGATGGCCGCCGATAAAGTCCGCTTCCAGCCCCAGACGCTCCACTTCCTTATGGATGTTGTTTTTGACGCTGCCCACATCCGTCAGGATACAGCCGTCCGTCAGATATTCCTGTAAATGCTTCAAATAAGCCGTATTGCAGATGACCGGGGCGCAAAGGAAAATATAGCTGCAGCCCTGGAAATTCGTGTCAATGGAAGTTGCCGCGACATCGATCACGGACTCCTGCGTCGCAAGGGCCAGCGTTTCTTTGCTCTTATCAAATGCAATGATTTCATATTCCGGGCAGTACTGCCGGAGGGCTTTGGCGATAGAGCCGCCGATCAGCCCAAGGCCGACAAACCCGATTTTCTGTCTTGCCATGAGGGTTCCTCCTATCTAACCGTCCTGCCATACCCCATACTTGCTAACGCTATAAACCATACCATAGCTGTGTAGGGAAAATCAATAAAAATCTGGCTGTGAAGCGGGAAGCTCCCCTTACAGCTTCAGACGTATGACGCGAAGCGGCATATAGCTTTCAAAGAAAGCGGTCTGTGGCTGGTAGGGGAGGAGCCTGAATGGTAACGAAAGCGGTCAAAAAGCAGCGGTCAAAAAAAGCTGACAGACAGGAGAAACGATTGACAAAGAACGGTTTTGTTTTTATAATCTGGTTAACGTGGACATTGGCGTTCTTAACGGTGTGTGAGGACGCTCTTTTATCATCTGGGAGGCGGTATTTCATGAAAAAACGTACACGGGAAGAGATTTTACGGCTGGTGGAGGAGGAGGATGTGGGATTTATCCGGCTTCAGTTCACGGACGTGTTTGGAACTTTGAAGAATATTGCGGTCACGACCGCGCAGTTGGAAAAAGCTTTGGACAATCTGGTCATGTTTGACGGTTCTTCCATCGAAGGATTCGCGCGGGTGGAAGAGTCGGATATGTATTTGTGCCCGGATCTGGACACATTTGAGATTTTCCCGTGGAGGCCGCAGCAGGGAAAGGTCGCGCGCTTTATCTGCGACGTGCATAAAGTGGACGGCGTTCCCTTTGAAAGCGATCCAAGGTATATTTTAAAAAAGACCGTGAAAGAAGCGGGGAAAATGGGTTATGAGTTTGACGTTGGCCCGGAATGTGAATTTTTTTTGTTCCATCTGGATGAGGATGGGCGGCCGACGACCATTTCCCATGAGAACGCGGGCTATTTTGACCTGGGGCCGCTGGATTTCGGGGAAAATGCAAGAAGGGATATGGTATTGACGCTGGAGGAAATGGGATTTGAGGTGGAGACGTCCCATCATGAGGTAGCCCCCGCGCAGCATGAGATTGATTTCCGTTATGACGAAGCGGTGGCGACGGCGGACAACATCATGACCTTTAAGCTGGTCGTCAAGACCATCGCAAAGCGGCATGGGCTTCATGCGACTTTTATGCCGAAGCCGAAGGACGGGATCAATGGTTCCGGTATGCATTTGCATATGTCGCTTCGCAGGGACGGCGTGAATATTTTCCAGGATGCGCAGGATGCGAATGGGCTTAGCAAAGAAGCGTATTATTTTATCGGCGGGCTTATGAAGCATATGCAGGCGATCAGTTTTATCACCAACCCGGTTGTCAATTCTTATAAGCGGCTGATTCCCGGCTATGAGGCTCCTGTTTATATCGGGTGGTCCGCGAAAAACCGGACTTCTTTGATCCGGATACCGGGTGTTAAGGGCAACCATGTAAGGGTGGAGCTTCGAAGCCCGGATCCATCCGCCAACCCCTACCTTGCCCTGGCTGTCTGCCTGGCCGCCGGCCTGGACGGGATCCGCAACGGGATCGAGCCGCCTGCGAGCGTGGACGGCAATGTATTTGAGATGAGCGATGAGGAGCGGGAAAAAGCCGGGATTCAGAAATTGCCGGGAAGCCTGCGCGAGGCTGCGGCGGAGTTTAAAAAGGATCTATACCTTCAGGAGGTGCTTGGGAAGGATCTTTCCAGAAAGTACCTGAAAGCGAAGACCAGGGAAGATGCGCAGTACCGTTCCAGGGTTACAGAGTGGGAAGTGGAAAATTATCTGCAGAGGATCTGAGGTTTCTGGAAGCAATAACCTCCCCTTACAGCCTCAGACGTATGACGCGAAGCGGCATATAGCTCCCAAAGAAAGCGGTCCGCGGCTTATAGGGGGAGGGGGCCGTGGATGGTAACAGGACAGGAGGTGGAAGATTGGCTGGGATTATCGTTGCGTTTCCGAACAAGGATAACGCTGCCAGTATCCGAAACCTTTTGCAGCGGAACGGCCTGGAGGTTACAGGGGTGTGTACATCCGGCGCACAGGTCCTTCATTACGCCGAGACGGCGGAGGAAGGGATCGTCGTCTGCGGTTATAAATTAAAAGACATGATGTATCAGGAACTGCGGGAGTACCTGCCGCCGTTGTTTGAGCTTTTGTTGGTGGCTTCAAGGGATAAGTGGAGCGAGGATCTGGCGAAAGGGGTTGTGGGGCTTTCCATGCCGGTAAAGGCGTATGACCTGGTGAATACGGTAAACATGATGCTTTCTTCCCTGACACGGAAACGGAAGGAGCGGAAAGCCGCCCTGCGGAAACGGGATCCGGGGCAGGAGGAATTTATCAAAAAGGCGAAGGATCTTTTGATGTACCGGAACCATATGACTGAGGATGAAGCGCACCGTTATCTGCAGAAATGCAGCATGGACAGCGGGACGAACCTTGTGGAAGTGGCACAGATGGTACTGAGCGTGATGTCGGATTAAGGGAGAAAGGATTTGAGGGGAATATTTTCAGGAGGGATTGGATATGAGGTTTACGAAAATGCAAGGCACAGGCAATGATTATGTCTATGTGGATGGTTTCCGGGAAAGGATCGAAAAGCCTTCGGAGGTATCAAAGCTTGTAAGTGACCGGCATTTCGGGATTGGCGCGGACGGCCTGATTTTGATCAACCCGTCCGGGACGGCGGACTTTGAGATGGAGATGTATAACGCGGACGGATCGCGCGGGGAGATGTGCGGGAACGGCATCCGCTGTGTGGCCAAATATGTCTATGACCACGGGCTGACCGATCAAACCAGCATTTCCATTGAAACACTTGCAGGCGTCAAGCATCTGGAACTGACGGTGGGCGATGGAAAGGTCACATCGGTCCGGGTTGATATGGGCGAACCCATCCTGGAGGCGGAAAAGATACCGGTTTTGATGGATGAGGGGCCGGACTCCGGCAGCAGGCTGGATTTGGGGGCGGGAACGAGGGTTGTGGATGCGCCGATCCGGGTAGATGGACAAGAGTACCGCATGACGGGAATATCGATGGGCAACCCACATGCGGTTGTCTATGTGGATGATGTGGAAGGGCTGGAGATAGAAAGGATCGGACCGAAGTTTGAAAACCACGAGAGGTTCCCAAAAAGGATCAATACGGAGTTTGTGAAAGTGACGGACCGCCGGAATGTAAAGATGCGGGTGTGGGAGCGCGGTTCGGGCGAGACGCTTGCCTGCGGCACAGGCGCCTGCGCGGTGGCAGTGGCATGTATCCTGAATGGGTATACAGACCCGGACGTGACGGTTCATCTGCGCGGCGGCGATCTGCGGGTCGCGTGGGCCGGGGAAGGGAACCCGGTTTATATGAGCGGGCCGGCCGTCACGGTGTTTGACGGGGAAATCATTTTGTGAGGAGGAATCAGAGCATGTTCAAGGTGAATCAGGATTATTTGAAGCTTCCAGGGAGTTATCTTTTTTCTACGATTGGGAAAAAGGTACAGGCTTATTCCGAGGCACATCCGGAAAAAGAGATGATCCGCCTGGGGATTGGCGATGTGACGCAGCCGCTGGCCCCGGCGATCATAGAAAGTATGCACGGTGCGGTGGATGAGATGGCACATGCAGAGACATTCCGCGGCTATGCGCCGGATCTGGGGTATCCGTTTTTGAGGGATGCGATGGCGGAGAATGATTATCAGGCGAAAGGATGCGATATCCAGGCGGATGAGATTTTTATTTCCGATGGGGCAAAGTGCGATTCGGGGAATATCCAGGAGATTTTTGCCAGGGATAACAAAATCGCAGTCTGCGACCCGGTATATCCGGTTTATGTAGATACAAATGTCATGGCTGGAAGAGCGGGGGATTACGATGCCAAAACAGGGACCTGGAGCGGCGTCATCTATATGCCGTGTACGAAAGCGACTCATTTTGCGCCGGAGCTTCCGAAGGAAACACCGGATATCATCTACCTTTGTTTTCCAAATAACCCGACCGGATCTGTGGTCACGAAAAGCCAGCTCCAGGAATGGGTAGATTATGCCAATAAAGCCGGGGCGGTGATCATCTATGACGCTGCCTATGAGGCTTATATTTCCGAGGAGGGTATCCCTCACAGCATCTATGAGTGCGAGGGGGCAAGAACCTGTGCGGTTGAGCTTCGAAGCTTTTCCAAAAACGCTGGCTTTACCGGCGTCCGCCTGGGCGCGGCGGTGATCCCGAAGGATATCCGGGCGGATGGCGTGACGCTGCATTCCCTGTGGGCAAGGCGGCACGGGACAAAATACAACGGCGCGCCTTATATCGTGCAGAGGGCCGGGGAAGCGGTGTATTCCGAAGCCGGGAAAGCACAGTTAAAAGAACAGATCGCCTATTACATGACGAATGCCAGGACGATCTATGAAGGGTTAAAAGATGCCGGCTACAGTGTTTCCGGCGGCGTGAACGCCCCGTATATATGGTTGGAATGCCCGAAAGGTATGACCTCGTGGGATTTCTTCGATTATCTGCTGGAGCGGGCAAATGTTGTAGGGACGCCCGGCTCCGGGTTCGGCCCATGCGGGGAAGGGTATTTCCGGCTGAGCGCGTTCGGCTCCTATGAGAACACGGCGGCCGCGGTTGAGCGGATCCGGAGGATTTAAAGAACGGCTGGTTTTCCAGGCCGTCCAGCAGTAGGGAACGCTGGCGTTCCCTGCGCTTCTGCGTCTGCCTTGACATAATTTCCGCGCCCTTTTACGGAGTAGAGGAACCCGTCCCGCTCTAGCGCTCTAGCTGTGCATAGGCGCGCTGGATGGTATTGGGGTTGAATTCGTACACTTGAAATAACAGCCGAAGCAAAAAATTCCTAAAAATCAAAAAAAAGGTTGATTTTCTAAAAAATGTTGATATAATGAAAGAGGTTTGCAAGGGCGAAGGCAGACGATGCGGATTGGTGTAATGGCAGCACAGCAGAC
>CAZYVA010000065.1:0-10204 GCA_964650695.1 uncultured Dorea sp.
GTAACTCCAAAGTCTGAAAATGATGTACGATTACAAGCTACACTTGGCAACCAGAGCCCAACGGGCTTGCCTGTGGGAGCAGTCAGTTAAATGATCGATTTCCCAAGTTCGTAGGCATCTTGAAGTTCGGGCTTGCCTTCAATGTCGCCTGCATTGCCATTGCCTCCGGCGAGGACGTGGCCGAGGTTTTTCCAACGGAGATGCGCCATCAGGTGGCCGTAGTAGGTCCGCACGTCCTCAAAGCCGTGTCCCTCTGCTGCCATCAAAAGTGCGCCCCCTCTGTTATGGCCACGGAGAAGATTCCCGTCTCCTTCTTCCAGAGCGAACAGGCGGTCAATGGCCGTCCTGATCTGCCCGCTCATGTTCCAGTAGTAAAGAGGGCTGGCGAACACGATGATGTCGCAGTTCTTAACAGCCGGATAAATCTTCTCCATGTCATCATGCTGGACGCAGGGACAATCCCTGCTGCTGTGTCCTCCGAAGCAGCCCTTGCAGCCGTGAATGTCCATGTCATTCAGGAAGAATTCCGTCACCGTATTGCCGCCGCTCTTTGCGCCCTCGGTGAAATGTTTTACCAATGCTGCAGTATTCCCGTTTTTTCGTGGACTGCCGTTCAAGATAACGATTTTTTTGTTCATTTCCACATCTCCTTGTACCATATGTTTGGAATCTGTTTCTCCGGTCGGATGACTGAAAAACTCTTTTCAATATCTGCGGAATTGATTTTTTCCGCTGTTTACATTATGATTATAGCGAGAATGGAATAGAAAACAAGTACGCACATTAAAGTGCGATACTTACATCAAGTTCATATACTTACCAAAAGGAGAGCGCAAAAATGAGTCTTGAATGTATTAAGGATGCCAATTTAGAAGAAACGGGCTTTCACTACACGATGTCACTGATTCAGGGCAAATACAAAATGTTTATCCTGTATGCGTTGATGGGTTTTGAGGTTGTGCGTTTTAATGAACTGAAAAAATACATCAAAACGATTTCTTATAAAACATTAAGTGTCACACTAAAGGAGCTGGAAGCGGATGGGCTGGTCCATCGGGAGGAATACCCGCAGATCCCGCCAAAGGTGGAATATCGTTTAACTGAGCGCGGGAAGTCGCTCATTCCGCTCCTTGACCAGATGTGTGAGTGGGGGGATAAGCATAGACGGTAGGTTTGTGGCGCCCATTATTGCTCCGGCCAGTAGAGCCGTTGGTACCGGGTTCCCCAGGTAAGACTACTGTAAATGTGCTTCCCTCGCCTGGCGTGCTTTCCGCCTCGATCCATCCCCCGTGGATTTTCGCGATCCGTTCCGCAAGCGGAAGCCCCAGCCCGAAGCCGTCCGTACTCCTCGCCTGCTCTACGCGGAAGAAAGCTTTAAAGATGTGCTTTAAATCTTCCGGTGAAATTCCATCGCCGTGGTCTGTCACGGATATCCGGGCCTGCCGGCATTCTTTCCAGAGGCGGATCTGGATCTGTACAGGCTCCGGGCTGTATTTTACCGCGTTCTGTATCAGGTTCCGCAGCAGCACGTAAATGAGGCTGACGTCGATCTTTATCTCCACATCCTCCAGATCGCATTCGAAATGCACGTCTTTTGAAGTGTTTTCTGTTTCTTCCTCACAGATGGAGCGGATCATCTCCCCCAGTTCTACCTTCTCCAGATCCAGCTCGACCCGCCCGCTTTCCATCCGGTTCAGATTTAAAAGCTGGGTAATGATATCATTGGTTTTTTTTGTCTGTCGGCAAATCACGTTCAAAGCTTCCGCAAAGTCCTCTTTTGTTTCCGCGTTATCCCTGGCATATTCACACTGGGCAAGCAGCACGGCAACCGGTGTCCGAAGCTCATGGGCTACATCCGAAGAAAACTGTTTTTGGGATTCAAACATCTGTTCCAGGCGGTCCAGCATCCGGTTGTTTGTATCCGCCATCGTTTGCAGTTCCCGTATCCTCCCGCCATATTCCATACGCTGTGTCAATGTTTCTTCCCTCCCGATGGCGTCCGCCGTTGCCGACATATCCATCAATGGCTGGGAGATCCGTTTTGAGATTGTCAGGCCGAAAATCAGCATCAGGACAAGAAAAACGGCAATGGTCACATAAGAACTTTTCTCGATCAATTGATACTTGCTGTCAATATCCTTTTGGTTGATCAAGCAGCGGGCATAGACCGGCTCGAACATATTTTCCTGTATTTTCTGGCGGCATTTCCGGTCGCAGAGATAATACCGTTCCGGTCCTATCTGGACCAGGCGGATGCCCCCCAACCTTACAGATTCCCCTACATCCATATCATTTGGCAGATTGCCCAGAAGGACGGAGCCGTCTTCCGAGACAAGCTGGTAAGTCATGCCATCCTTCTCATACCAGAATTCCTCGTCCGTATAGAGGTTCCCGTCCAGGCTGCTCACATGCTGGGTGTTTTGTATCATTTCCCGCGTCAGGCTCCTCTGGACGTCATACTTGATGGAGGTATCCGCCATGATTTTCACAAGTACAAGCAAAATGACCGACATCACGAAAATCAGCGCCATCGTATACTGCATAATATAGTTTTTGATGGATATCTTCTTCATTTTCCGCATTTTAAACATATGTTATCCCATCCCGCGTACCAACCCGTGCCGCGCACTCCCGCAAGCCTGGTATCATTGGCTCTTCATCCCCGACAAAGCGCAGCCGCTCCCAGAATTCGCTATGCCCCGTCCGTTCGCAGATTGCATCGATCCCGGAAGAGATCATCCACACGCCCATCCCTCTTTTCGCGCATGCTGCCAGCATTTCCATAATCCTTTCATGGTATACGGTTTCCTGGCCGGCAAAGGGAAACAGGCAAACCAGGAGCATCGGATGGATCAAGTACCATTTATAATAAGAAAGCCGGAGTTTCTCAGGCAGCGGCCATTCACTCAGCGGTTTCAGAAGCTTGTCTCTTTCAAACCATTCCGAAGCCTTATCCAGCACATTATCCTCCAGGCTTTTTCTGACAATGCGTTTTCCCGCCTTTGGGATCAGGCTTCCCGTCAGGTTTTCCAGTGCAGTCAGGTTATCAAATAGGACGCCGCCCCGTCTGTCCGGCATCTCCACCTGCAGCCCGATCTGTTTTCCGATCAGCCCTCCGATATCCTTTGCCCGGTATTCTTTTCCGCCCAGCCGGAAAGTTCCGGACTTCCAGCTTTTGCGTTCCAGGAAGCATGCGCGGATCTGTGAAACGGTATTATAATTTTCATCCCGCAAAAACGCGATTTCCCCGCTCTGGATCTGAAAGGAAAGCGGCGGCATCCCTTCAAATTGCAGGCCGGAAACCTCCAATATGGCCTTTCCCCCTACAGGTACGCTATGCTCCGTTTTCCCCGCCATTGCTTTCTTTTGTTCGTATCCTACGATTTTGTATATCCGTTCATCGTACTCTTCGGGATAAAGCCTGTAGCAGGTCCGGCGGTTGCTTACCACATCTACCCGGTTGGCATACTGGTAGATGGATTCTTCGTCCAGGTCCAGCATGAACACCGCCGTCCCCTGCTCCAGCAGGAGCTGCACGCAAGCCATGAATTTTTCCAAATCCTTCCTCCGCAGGATTTCCGTAATACGGTCCAGCACGAGGATTTTGCTTTCCCAGAGCCATCCCTTGTAAACCGCAAGAAGATAGTAATCCAGCATGGAAAGCCGGTACAGCTTTTCATCCCATCCCCACTTCACATCCATCCGCCCGCGGAATCTTTCCGACTCCTTGGACATCGCTTTCTTTGCTGCTTCGCCGGCATTGCTTTTTCCAAGCGCCGTCACAAAATCCCACACATTCAGCTCTTTCGTCGTAAACCTATGCTTGTTGATGATCATGCAGTTTTGACGTATCCAGCGTTCCATTTCCGAAAAGCGGACCGCTTCCCCAAGGGCAAACGCTTTCCCGCCGCAGAGGGGCGCATTTCCGTTAAAAATTCCCAGGTACGCGGTCCCCGAAGAGATGTGGTCGTCCACATAGACGCCAATGCATTCTCCCTTTGCGATCATAACGTCAAACTGGTACTGGCAGCCGCCATACTGAAATTCCCCGTTTTCGATCCGTATCAATTCTTCCTTCATCGGTTACTGCCCCTCCTCGAAAATAAGCGGCAAAGTTACGCAGCATTCTGTCCCAATCCCCCTCGCGCTGTAAACATGCAGCCCGTAATCATCCCCAAACATCAACCGTATCCTGCTGTTCACATTCCGGAGCGCGATGCCTTCCGATTTCTTTTTTTCCCGTGTCTTTTGGATTTCGCCTTTTGTTTCTGTGGCGCGCACTTCCTTTTCATCCTTTGCAAAACGTTCGTTCAGTTCCACGACCTGCTCCGGCATGATTCCAACCCCATCGTCTTTCACGCGCAGGAACAACGTCTTTTCACTGTTCTCTATAATAATCCGCACCTTTCCCTGGCCGGTTTTGCCCTCCAGGCCATGGACAATCGCGTTTTCTACCAGCGGCTGTAAAATAAGCTTTGGCATCTTCGCCTCAAGAAGCTGTTCATTTTCCATTTCCAGTTCTAAAGAAAGCTTGCTGCCAAACCGGCACCTCTGCACTGTGAAATAATTTTCCACGTGATCCAGCTCGTCTGAAAAGGTCACATATTCCTGCACATTAGAAATCGTATAACGAAAAAAAGTCGCCAGTGCTTCCGTCGTCTCCGCCACATCATTACAGCCCGCCAAAAGCGCGTCTGCCCGGACAGCCTCAAGGGTATTGTATAAAAAATGCGGATTGATCTGGTTCTGCAAGGCAAGGTATTCCGCGTGCTTTTGCCCGGATTCCCGGTTTTTTTCCCCGTGGAGCCGGTCTTCGATCTCTCCGAAAAATTCCTTTAAAACCGGGTCCGTCCCCCAGTCCGCGCAAAGAACCTGTTCCAGGTTCTTATCCTTTTTATATTGCCGGAGCGCCCGATATAATTTCCACTGCATCCGAAACCACATAACCATACCTACCTGTACATTTTCCTGTAATCGGATGGGCTGATGCCTGTTTTTTTCTTAAACAGCCTCGAAAAATGTTTCAAATCCTGATACCCTACCGTTTCCGCCGCGTCGTTGATGGTGATTTCTTCCTGGCAGAGCAATTCCTTTGCTTTCTCGATACGAAGCTCTGTCAGGTAATCAATAAAATTCATCCCTGTTTCTTTTTTAAAAAATGTAGAAAAATATGTGGCGTTGAACCCTACCACAGCGCTGACGTCTTCCAGGCGCAGCGCTTCCTGGTAATGAAGCTGCATATATTTTTTCGCTTCCATGATGGGACGGGCTTCCTGGCTGGCTTTTGCCTCGTTTAGCCGTCGGACTTCCTGCAGGATTTCTTTTTTCAAAAGCCTGAATACGTCCATGACATCCATACAATACCAGAATTTCTCCTGTACCTTCTCAAAGAAAATATCCTCTACCGTGCCGCTCTGCCTCATCCCAAACACGCAGGTATGCAGCGCTTCCTCAAACCATTCCTCCACCATCTGGCCTGTCAGGGCATCGTCGTGCAGCAAAGTATAGCAGCTTTCTTCTAAAGCCTTTTCCGTCTGTTCTTCATTCAAGTACTCGGCTGCCTGGAACAGCGCTTTTTTCTGCGTCGGATCCAAGGAGTATTTTTTCTGCGAATCTTTTTGGAACGAGAGTTGCTCTTCCTGCGCATCCCTCCAGAAATCATTCCGGCAGAGCCTGTCCTTGCAGAGCCATAACGCCTCCCACATAGATTCCGGCAGGGCTTCCATCTGTGTTTTCCTTCCGCCCACACATACGGTCGTCCGGATATCCCAAAACAATTCCCGTTGTTTTTCGATTTCCTTCCGGATCCGCATAAAACACTGCTTCACTTCAACTGCCCGGTAATTTTCACAATTGATAATAACGCCGATCCCCTCCCGGAAAACGGCCGCTGCCGATTCCAGGGAAACCGATGGGATTTCCCGCCGCAGGATATCCAGGGCATGCTGCATCATCAGCCAGTAACCATCCTTTGATTTTTCCGCCTCTGAGATATCCGGCTTGACGAAAGCCGCAAAAAAGCATCCTTCTGTAAAATGGAACCCAAATTCCTCATTAACCTGATATACGCTCAAAAAAGGCTGCCGCCTGTCCACACACCCCCTCAGCCGGGAAAGCAGCGTCTCCTGGTTTTTCTCACGGACTTTATTTAACCGGTACTCGATGGATGCTTCTTCCCCCAGTTTTTCCCGCAGCTTGAACAAAAGCCTTGTCAGTTCTTCTTTTTTCAAGGGCTTTAACAGATAATCCTCTACCCCGTATTTTAAGGCTTCCCGCGCATATTCAAACTGCTGGTATCCGCTGATGATGACAAAATGGATTTTCGGCTGCGTGCGGCGTATCTGCTGGATCAGCTCCAGCCCGTCGCATCCTGGCATCCGGATATCTGTAATCAAAATCTGTGGCTGCTTTTCTTTCACAAGCTCCAGGGCACGGATCCCGTCATTTGCGATGCCGACAATTTCATATCCCAGCCGTTCCCAGTCAATCAGCTTCTGTAATAATATAATAATCTTTTTTTCATCATCCGCAAGCACTACTTTTATCATAGCAATGATCTCCCGCCCCTCCCTGGGCTTTTCATAGCACAAAGGGACGCCCTGTCCGTTGAAACGGTCAGACAAGCGTCCCCTTTTCTTCTTAGTATCCGTTATTTTACATACATGGCGTTTCCGGGCTTTTTATTCGTAATCTGCCACGTTGTCCGCATCGATCCATGTATTGTCCGTGATGATTGTGTTTGTATCGAGAGTCCCGCCGTCAATCAAAGTCACTGCTGCTTCGATTGCATTGGAAGCCATCATACCGCCGTTCTGGGATACTGTGCCTGTGATCCTGCCGTCATTGATTGCTTCAAAACCGTCCGGGGTTCCGTCCACGCCGGTGATAACGATTCCGCTGTTTGCGCCTGCTGCGTTCCCAGCGCCTACCGCCATGCCGTCATTTTCGCATACGATTGCGTCCAGGTCGTATGCAGATAACCAGCTTTCCACCGTTGACTGCGCACTTGCCGTATCCCACTCGCAGTCTGCCGGCTCTACGACCTGCACCATGTCTGGATAGTCCGCCAGAACGTTCTCATAGCCTTCCATCCTCTGGAGTCCGCCGGAATCCCCGGAAGGACCGGTCAGGATCGCGATATTGCCTTTGCCGTCCAAAAGGTCCGCCACATTCTGCATCTCTGTCTCGCCCGCCGTCACATTGTCGCCGCAGCAAAGCGCGGAAATACCATAGTCTTCCCAATCCGTACATGCGGAGATAACATTGATCACGACCACACCTGCGTCCGCAGCATCTTTCGCCGCTGCTCCAAGACCGTCCGGATCTACGGGCTCGAACAGGATGGCATCATAGCCTTCGGATACACACTGCTCGATCTGGCTGATCTGTGTTGCCGCATCCTGGTCAGCGCTGAGGATGGTAAGGTCAACCTCTTTCCCGTCCGCCTTCAACTCGTCTGCCTTTGCTTCTGCCGCTTCGGTCACGGCAATCTGGAATGCATTTGTCTGATGCTGCTGGATCAGGGCGATTTTATAAGAGCCACCGCCGGATTCCGCTGAATCCGCAGATTCATCCGCCGTATCCGTACTCTCTTCCGCCGAATCGCTGCTGCTTTCGTCCGATGAGGACGTGCTGCATCCTACAAGCATCCCTGTGAGCAAAGCGCCCACGCCAAGCAAAGCAATAAACTTCCTTACCTTTTTCATATTGAACCTCCTTTAAAAATTGATAAATGTTTTTATGTAATGGGAATGTTTAATTTTTATTGCTTTTTCCCTTTACATCAATGAGTACCGCAAGGACAATGATCAGGCCCTTCACGATCTTCTGCCAATGGGAGGAGACGCCCAGGATATCCAGGCCGTTTGCGATGACCGTGATCAAAAGGGCGCCTACGACAACCCCCCACGGTTTCCCAACGCCGCCCGACATGGAAACGCCGCCTACTACGCAGGCCGTGATTGCGTCCATCTCATAGCTTTCCGCCGCAGTCGGCTGCCCAATCGTGACACGGGACGTCATCAAAAACCCACAGAAGCCTGCCAAAAGCCCTGCAATCGCGAATGTAGAGACGCGGATGAATGTCGTATTGATGCCAGCGACCCTCGCTGCCAGCACGTTCCCGCCGCAGGCATATACCCGGCGTCCATATACCGTCTTGGACAGCACAAAGGAACAGATAATGATTACGATCACTAAAAATACAGCCAGCATTGGAATGCCCAGGATAGAGGTCGCGGCGACCGCCCGGTACGCCTCGCTGATCCCCGTCACCGGCTTCCCGTTACAGATCAACAACGCCAGGCCCCGTACAGCGGTCATCGTCCCCAGCGTCATGATGAAGGGAGGAAGGTTGCCGACCGCGACACCGACGCCATTGGCGATCCCTACCAAAAGGCCGGCAACCATCGCCACAACAAGCGGCACAACCAAAGGATAGTTCCCCTGCCCCAGAAGCGCGGCAAGGATTCCCGCAAACGCTACCGTAGACCCGACGGACATATCAAACCCGCCCGAAATAATGACGAACATCATCCCGAAAGAAAGGATCCCATTGATGGATGCCTGTTTCAAAATATTCACAAGGTTGCTGGGCTGGATAAAACTGGGCTTCAGGCAAGTCAAACCAACCACAAGCACGATAAATATAACAAAAATAAAATATTCACTGATCAGAGCCTTTACATCTTTCTTTTGTGTCATTTCTTTCATCTCCCCTCCGCTTACACTTCAATCGCTGAAGCAAGCGTCATGATCTTCTCCTGCGAAAAGTCTTTCCGGGCAACCTCGCCGGAAAGAACGCCCTCGGACATGACCGCTATCCTGTCGCAGACCCCCATCAATTCAGGAATCTCCGATGAGATCATGATCACTGCTTTTCCCTGCTGTACAAGGTTTCCGATCAACAGATAGATATCCCGCTTGGCGCCTACGTCGATCCCACGCGTAGGCTCGTCCAGGATTATGATATCCGGGTCATTCAGAAGCCATTTTCCAATTACCACTTTCTGCTGGTTCCCACCCGAAAGGTTCCCTACGATCTGATCCCCGGATGGCGTTTTGATATTCAGCTTTTCAATATATTCCTGGGAAGCGTTCCGCGCTTTTGTTTTGCTGTACAATCCATTCTGAAGGAGTTTACGGATCGCCACCATCGCAATGTTGTCATTGACCGTGCCGCTTAAGTTCAGCCCGGTCAGCTTCCGGTCCTCGGTAATCAGCGCGACGCCATGCCGGATGATGTCCTGCGGGGCATGGATGCTGATTTTCTGCCCACGCACATAAACTTCACCCTCGGAAATCTTGTGCATCCCGAAAATCCCTTCCACCAACTCGCTCCGCCCTGCCCCGACGAGTCCCCCGATCCCCAGGATCTCGCCGCTTTTGACGGCAATGCTTACATCCTTTACCTTGTTATCGCTCCGGGAGATGTGCTTCGCCTCGAAAACCACGTCTCCAATCTCTGCTTCCAGCTTTGGGAATACATCTGTGATCTCACGCCCTACCATCATTTTGATAAGCTGCGCTTCGTTTAAATTTTTTTTGTCGTCCGAACCGATATACTGCCCGTCCCGGTATACGCTGATCCTGTCGCAGATGGAAAAAATCTCTTCCATCCGGTGGGAAATATAGATGATGGCGACCCCTTTTTCCTTCAGCCTCCGGATATGCCCGAATAAAAGATCTACCTCCCGTTCCGTGATGGCCGCTGTCGGCTCGTCCATGACGATCACCTTTGCGTTCACAGAAATCGCCTTGATGATTTCAATCAACTGGCACTGCGCCACGGTCAGGTTCCTCAGTAATTCCATCGGGGACACATGAAGGCCGCATTCCTGGATCAGTTTTTTGGATTCCTCAATCTCGGCCTTTTTATCTACCAGGCCGTTTTTACGGATTTCTCTGCCGACAAAAATATTCTCGTATACCGTCATGTCCAGGATCGGATTCAGTTCCTGGTGGATCATCGCTACACCCGTGTCCATGGCTTCCTTGGGGTTGGAAACTTTATACGGCTCCCCGTTAAACAGGATCTCACCACCTTCATCTTTCGTGTAAATGCCCATCAAAATCTTCATCAGCGTGGATTTTCCCGCCCCGTTTTCTCCCATGAGCGCGTGGACCTCCCCCGGCTTCACCTGTAGCTGTACATGATCAAGCGCTTTCACTCCTGGGAAGGTCTTGCTGATATCTTTCATTTCCA
>CAZYVA010000066.1:0-10179 GCA_964650695.1 uncultured Dorea sp.
CCTCCGATGGCGGAATACGCATTTTTTACAGCAAAACAGTGTGCCGGGCCATACCCCCAGAAATTGCAGAGGCGTCTGGCATCCCCAGCGTCCCCGGAAGCGCCGGCGCTCCTGCCCGCCCCAGGAGCCGCAGCCCTCTTCTGTGCTCCGTCCTTCCCGGTATCCCGGACGTTGAGCGTTTCTTCAAATTCATACACGGGCATACACTGGATCTGGTTGAACCCCATTTCCCTGAGGTATGGAATTTTCTCGGCCACGCCTTCAAACGTCCCCTTTTTACGCACCCCCGCCCCTCTGTCGTTTGTGAAACCGCGGACATGCAAGGCATAGGAAACCACTCGGTGGGCCGGGATGCCCGGCAGCCTGTCCCCTTCCCAGTCATACCTTTCTGTATCCAGCCTCCCGTAGATCTCATGGGCGGGCAGGTCTTTTTTCTCATTCCACGCCGTATTGCCCCCGATCCGTTTCACGTAAGGATCCAGCGTCACTTCGCCGCCGATCCGGAAATTGTACCCAGAGTAAGGAAATTCCGACAGATCAAACGAAAGAAAATGGATCTCTCCGATCGATTCCTCCATGGGGATCTCCGCGGACGGCCCTTTTTGGCCCGCCTCATAAAGTAACAGGCTGCATGCCTGCTTTTCCGGTACTGCCACTGCAAAATTCACCTGTCTGTCCATCACCGCTGCCCCCATCGGCAATGGAGTACCCTGCATTTTCCTCATGTTTTCCTCTCTTTCCTTTTTACCTGTCCATGTCTACTGCCAGCCATCCGCGCCATACATGGCGACATTGTCCTGATTGATCATGAATACGTCTTCGTATACCTCCGGCTCGTAATCCTCCCCCTCAAGGATCGCAATGGCCGTTTCCGCCGCCTTCTGCCCGATATGGATCGGGGACTGTGCCGCAGTCCCGGCAACCGGGGTATCTGTTTTTTGGAGTTCTTTCTTGATGTCCGGTGAGCCGTCCACGCCGTAAACAACAACATTTTTCAGCTTTGCAACATTCACCGCCGTGACAGCCCCCACCGCGATCTGGTCGTTGCCGCACATAATAGCTGTGATATCCTTGTTTTTTTCCAGGATCTCCGTACAGACTTCCAGCGCTCTCTCAAATTCGCCCCCCGTGTCCGCCCTCGCCACGACCTCAAAGCCTTTTTCCGCCTCCGCGACCGCTTCCTCGAACCCGGTGATCCGGTCATTGATAGAATTTTGCGTCGGGCATTCGAGGATCACGATTTTACCGCCGTCCGGGCATCGGTCCAGCAGATCTTCCCCGCAGATAAAGCCTGCATGGTAATTGTCCGATCCGATATAGGCATCCACATAATCCATCTCTTTCACCTGCGTATCCGCATTGATGATCCACACCCCGGCTTCCTTCAGTTCCTGTAAGGAAGGGGTGATCTCCTCCCAGTCCACCGGCGTCAAAATGATCGCATCTATCCCCTCCTCGATCATCTCTTTGATCTGGGACGCCTGCAACTGCGGATCCGTACCAGGGTCTTTGGTGACCATCTCATACCCCGCGTCATCCAGCACTTCCTTTGCGGCCTGCTCCAGCGTGATAAAATATGGGTTTGTCATATCGATCACGGAAAATCCGATCTTTTTTACCTCATCTGGGTCTATGGTATCTTCTTTTGCATCTTCCTCAGCGGCAGCGTTGTCCTCTTCTGTCCCTACATGCTTTTTACATGCCGCGATACTCAAAACGCAAAAGAAAAAAATACAAGCCAGAGCTATACCTCTACGTCCTTGCATATCCGACTCCTCCCGAATTGCCCCGGCTCCTTTTTCATTCCTGTAACGGCAAGGGCATCTTTTGTGAATAAGAGCAACATTTTTAAACATACTTATTCTACATCATTTTCCTGTGTTTGGCTACCCGTTAATTCTCCGATAAATCGGGAGGCAAGCTGATCTTTCCCGTTTTTCTTTTTCGGGCGGCTGATGGTGAGCCGGTTTTTCGCCCTGGTCACCGCTACGTAAAACAACCGCCGTTCCTCCTCGATCTCTTCGGCAAGCGCCGCTTTCCTGTAAGGGATGTTCCCTTCGTTTGCCTGTATGATAAAAACCGTATCATATTCGAGCCCCTTCGCCCCATGCATCGTCAAAAAAGCAACCTTTCCCTGGGGATTTCCTTTCTCTTTTTTCCCCTGTGCCTGCAATTCCTCCTGATAAATGGCAATATGCGCAAACCATGCTTCAGCCGTCTCAAAGCCTTTCGCGCGTTCCTGGATCTCATCCAGTGTTTCTTTCTGTTCATCGTAGTCCAGTCCCCTGGCTTGCGTATATTCCCGTAAAAAAAAGTCATACCCCACTTTTTTCCGCAGATACACGATCGCCGCATAAGGAGTCTTCCCCCGGATCGCTTCCATATCTTCCTCAAACTGCCAGATGCGCTCCTGCATCCACGCCTTGTCGCAGTAAAAGCGGCCAAGCGATTCAAACGTTACGTTTTCGTCTCTCATGCTATCCCGCCCAAGATAGCGGTTCGGACGGTTCGCCACCCGTAAAAAATCACTTCTTTTTCCTTTGCCTTGTGCGATCCTGAGATAACTGACCATATCCTGCGCCGCAAAATGCCCATAGATATCATACGGCGTCTCACGCATCCAGAAAGGGACCTGATATTCTGCAAACGTCTCCGTTATGGCGCGCGCGTTGTCCGTGGTTCTGAACAATACCGCTATATCGTCCAGCGCTTTGTTTTCCCGTACCTGTTGCTGCACCTGTGCCAATATGTAAAGGCTTTCCTCCCTGGCGTCTGAGACTTCCTGTATATGGATCCTGCACCCTTCGCTTTTCCGGGGGCAGATGGCCTTTGGGAACCGGTTCTGGTTGTGCCCGATCACCCGGAGGGCCGAGCGCACGATACGGGCGCCTGAACGGTAATTGACGTCCAGCAAAATCTGCCTCGCCTGCGGATAATCCTCCTGGAACTGCCGCATGATCCCGGGGCTTGCCCCACGGAAACGGTATATCGACTGGTCGTCATCCCCCACCACAAAAAGATGGTCGTCCGGCGCCGCCAGCATCTTCGCTACCCGGTACTGCACCAGGTTGATATCCTGGAATTCATCGATCATCAGATAACGGAAACGTTCCTGCCACTTTCGCAGTATGTCCGGGCGCTGTAAAAACAGTTCCATACACTGATACAGGATATCGTCAAAATCCAGTTTACGCTCCTGCCGCTTTTGTTCCTCATAAAACCGATAGCATTTATGAAATTTTTCTGCGTCATGATGGGGTGGGCAATACAGTGCGATATCCAGGCAATTGTTTTTTACATGCCCGATTTCCTCCGACAGTTCCCTCGCCTGCTCCTTTGTCCGGGGAAATTCCTCCTCAAACGGGTCTGCTTTCTGCATCGCGTACAGCATCATCCGTGTTTTTTCCTGTTCGGATAAGATGTTGTCCGGGCCCAAGCGGTATGCCCATTTGAGGATCCAGTAGTAAATGGCATGGAAGGTCCCGAAAACCACAGGAGATTCCCCGTTCCCGACCACCCGGCAAAACCGCTCTTTCATTTCCTTCGCGGCATACCTGGTAAAGGTAATGACCAGAATTTCTTCCGGCCTTACCTTGTATACCTGGATTAAATATTCGATTCTTTTTGCGATGGTAAGAGTTTTCCCAGAACCTGGGCCTGCAAGGACGAGGCAAGGGCCCTCATTGTGGGCGACCGCCTCTTTCTGAGCATGAGTCAGCGTCATCGGCATAACATTTCGATTCCTTTTTTGATTCTTCTTACGGATTCCTCCTTGCCAAGGATCTCCATCAGTTCTGTCGCGCCGCCGGGGGTGCTTTGCTTCCCGGAAACCGCGGTACGTACCGGCCACATCACAAAACCTGTTTTGCGGCCTTTTTCCTCCGCATAGGCTTTCAGCATGGCAAATAAAGCGTCATTGCTAAAATCCTCCTGTTTTTCCAATAACGGAAGCACTTCCCTGAGCGTATCCAAGGATGTCCCTTTGTCCGTCTTCATCTTCTTATGGCAGTACATCGCTGCGTCATATTCCGGCAGGCAGTCAAAGAAATCTACCAGCGCCGCGATATCCGGGAAAACCTCGATCCTTGTTTTTACCAACGCCGCGATCTTCCTTAAATCATAGCCTTTCGTCACGGCCTGGCCAAGATAAGGCTCCGCTTTTTCGAAAAACGTATCGAAATCCATCGCCTTGAGGTATTCCCCATTCATCCATTTCAGTTTCACGAGATCAAAGACCGCAGGGGATTTGTTTATATGCTGGTAGTCGAACTCCTTTACCAGCTCCTCCAGTGAAAAGATCTCCCGGTTGTCGGACGGGCACCATCCAAGAAGCGCTACATAATTCACTATCGCTTCCGTCAGGAACCCCTGCCCGATCAAATCCTCATAAGAGGAATGCCCGCACCGTTTACTCAGCTTTTTATGATTTTCATCGGTGATCAGCGGGCAATGCACGTAAGTCGGGACGTCCCAGCCAAACGCCTGGTAAATCCGGTTGTATTTCGGCGCGGAGGAAAGGTATTCGTTCCCCCGCACAACATGGGTGATCCCCATCAGATGGTCGTCTACCACATTGGCAAAATTATAAGTCGGATATCCGTCCGATTTGATGAGGATGAGATCCTCCATCTCCGCATTTGGGACGGTGATCTCCCCGTAAATGTCATCCTGGAAGGTGGTCACTCCTTCTGTCGGCATATTGAACCGGATGACATACGGCTTTCCCGCCGCCAGGTTCGCCTCCACCTCCGCTTTTCCAAGCCCCAGGCAGTGCTTGTCATACGCTACGATCTGCGTCCCGTCCTCTGAAACCCTGCTCTTTAAGGATTCCAGGCGTTCTTTATCGCAGAAACAGTAATAGGCGTCCCCTTGCGCGATCAGCTCTTCCGCGTACTTCATATACAGACCGGACCGATTGCGCTCGCTCTGCACATAAGGCCCTACGCCCCCGTCTTTATCCGGCCCTTCGTCATGCACCAGCCCGGTTTCCGCAAGAGTGTGGTAAATTGTATCCAACGCCCCTTCCACAAATCGTTCCTGATCCGTATCTTCGATACGGAGCATGAAATCTCCGCCCTCGTGCTTGGCGATCAAATACGCATACAAAGCCGTCCGCAGGTTTCCGACATGCATCCTTCCGGTCGGGCTGGGCGCAAACCTTGTTCTCACTTTATCCATGATCTTTCTTCTCCTTTATCCCAGGCGCTTTTTTACACCTGTGATTTTTATCATTCCTTATTCTTTCCACGGCAGCGCCTGATGCTCTGCTTTGGAATCCCGGAGCATCAGCTCGCCCACCGCTTCCTTCGGATTTTTCCCTTCAAACAGGATTTCATTGACCTTATTGACGATCGGCATGGACACGCCATACTTTTCCCCTAATTTTACAGCAGCTTTCGTGGAGTAAACCCCTTCCACCACCATCTGCACTTCGTCCATCGCCTCCTGCATGGTTTTCCCTTGCCCGATCAGATATCCGGCTTTCCGGTTCCGGCTGTGGACGCTGGCGCACGTCACGATCAGGTCGCCGATCCCGGTAAGCCCCGTGAAGCTCTCAACCGCCCCGCCCATCTTCACGCCAAGCTGCGCGATCTCATGGATGCCGCGGGTAATCAAGGCAGCCTTTGTGTTGTCCCCATACCCCAGGCCGTCCGCCATGCCGGCCGCAAGCGCGATGACATTTTTCAGAGAACCGCCCAGTTCCATCCCAAGGCGGTCCGGGCTTGTGTACACACGGAACACCTCGTTGGAAAACATACCCTGCAGGTACTCCGCCGTCTCTCTCGTCTTTGCGCCGATGACAACCGCCGTCGGGAGACCTCTCCCCACCTCTTCCGCATGGCTTGGCCCGGAAAGCACCGCCACGTCTGCCTGTGGGATCTCCTCTTCAATCTGCTGGGAAAGCGTCATAAATGTAGATTCCTCGATCCCTTTCGCCACATCCACAATGATCTGGCCGTCTGCTACAAAGGGGGCCATCTTCCGCGCGGTATTCCTCGTAAACGGGGACGGAACCGCAAGCACGATAAAATCCTTTCCCACGACCCCTTTTTCTATATCCGTCGTAAATGCCATATCTTCCGGGATCTTCACACCCGGCAGCTTGCTTTTGTGTTCCCGCTCTTTTGAGAGCATCTCCACTTCCTCTTTGCTGATCGACCACACCGTCACATCGTGCCCGTTTTTGTGGAGCAAAACCGAAAGGGCCGTCCCCCAGCTTCCCGCTCCCATAATGCCTATTTTTGCCATGTTGTGCCTCCTTTGGTTTTCATTCACGGCCAGAAAGCCGCCCATAATAACGTTGTCACTTCCCCTTCCCGACACGGAGCTTATTTTCCGTGCCGTTTATCAACCGTTTGATATTCGCCCGGTGCTTGTAAAACGCGGATACAGCCAGGAATGCCGCTATAGCGTACATCTCATACAGGCAGCCCTGCGACACGCCGTAAAACCCGGTCTGCCCCAGATAAACCACGCCTGCAAGGTATACCGTCACTACCAGGAGCGATCCGACCGAAACATAACGGGTCGCCGCCACGCTTCCGATAAATACCACCAGGCAGGCCAGCACCATCCATGGATTGGTCGTGCTTAAAATCAGCCCGGCGGTCGCCGCGATCCCTTTCCCGCCCTGGAAGCCCATATAAAAAGGATAATTGTGACCTAAAACAGCCCCCATCCCCGCATACATGCACAATACCGGCAGGATGTCCGGATGGGCATCCCGGTACAGGAAACGCACGAAAACGACGGCAAACACACATTTAAAACAGTCTCCTAAAAGTGTAACCACGCCCGCTTTCCATCCGAGCGTGCGGAGCGCGTTCGTTGTACCCGCGTTCCCGCTCCCTTCCTTGCGTATGTCGATCCGGTGCAGTTTCCCGTAAATATATCCGGTCTGGAACAGCCCGAAAATATAACCGGTCAGCACGCATATGATTCGTTCCATCTTCGATTTCCATCCCTTTTGTTTGTTCTTTCCCGTGCGTTTCCATTGGTTTTTATTTTTCCTTCCGGTCCCGGATAAAAAACTTCACCGAAGTCCCCTGGAACCCGAAAGCCTCACGGATCTTGTTTTCCAGATACCGCGTGTAGGAAAAATGCATCAGTTCCTTGTCATTCACAAAGACCACAAATGTCGGCGGCTTCACCGCCACCTGCGTCATGTAGTATATCTTCAGGCGCTTCCCCTTGTCAGACGGCGGCTGCTGCATGGCCACCGCTTCTGTCAGGATCTCGTTGAGTACGCCCGTTGCCACACGCATTGTCTGGTTCGCGATCACTACGTCGATCCGTCCATAAAGCTTTTCCAGCCTCTGCCCTGTCAACGCTGATATATACATGATCTCCGCATAAGGCAGAAAAGAAAGGATGCGCCGGATCTCCTTCTCATATTCCCGCATGGTCCTGTCGTTTTTCTCGATAGCATCCCATTTATTCACCACAATGATGATGCCTTTCCCACGCTCATGGGCGATCCCTGCGATCTTGGCGTCCTGTTCCGTCACGCCGTCTACAGCGTCAATGACGACCAGCACGACGTCCGCGCGCTCTACCGCCGTGACGGCGCGGATGACGCTGAACCGCTCCAGCTCCTCTTTGATCTTGCTTTTCCGCCGCAGCCCCGCCGTGTCGATAAAAACATACTCCTTCCCGCCGTGGACGATTGCCGTGTCCACCGCGTCCCGCGTCGTGCCGGCGATCTCCGACACCAGCACTCTCTGCTCCCCCAGAAGCTTATTGATGATAGATGATTTCCCTACGTTTGGTTTTCCTACGATCGCAATCCGCGGCCGGCCATCCTCCGCTTCGCTTTCTGTTTTTTCCGGAAAATAAGAAACCACCACATCCAGCAAGTCCCCAAGACCCAGCCGGGAGGCCGCTGAAATGGGGATCGGGTCGCCAATCCCCAGATTATAAAATTCATAAACGTCCGGCATGAATTTCTCAAAGCTGTCCGTCTTATTGACCGTCAATACGACTGGCTTTTTTGAACGCCGGAGGAGATCCGCCACCTTGGAATCCGCGTCGGTCAAGCCCTGGCGCACGTCCGTCATGAAAAGGATCACATCCGCCGTATCCATCGCGATCTGCGCCTGCTCCCGCATCTGCGACAGGATGACGTCCTTGCTGTCCGGCTCAATGCCACCCGTATCGATCATCGTAAATGCCCGGTCCAGCCATGACACATCCGCATAGATCCGGTCCCTGGTCACGCCCGGCGTATCCTGCACAATTGAAATCCTTTCACCCGCCAGCGCGTTAAAAAGCGTGGACTTCCCCACATTGGGGCGTCCCACCACTGCCACTACTGGTTTGCCCATTCCCTATCTCCTGTTCTTCTGCCAAAACGGCTTTTAATAAATCCTGTCCGCTTGATTTTACAATATTCACGGGAACTTGTAAAGCCTCCTCCAGCATAGGAACCGTATAATCGTCTAAAAAAACAGCTTCCCCGCTGCGGAGCATATTGCATGGGAGCAGAAGCCTCTCCCCCAATGCCCGCCCTCTAAGCTGCGCCGCCAGGTCCTGCCCGGTGATCAGGCCGGATACGGTGATGCGTTCCCCGAAAAAGTCATTACGGATTTCATAGAGATGTATGGTTGTCTGTGGATATTTCTCCGAAAGCCTCCCCATCAGCCGTAAAAGGTACGGATACATCAGCTTCCCGGTCGCTATGGATACTTCCCGGCATTTACTGTCCCCCGGCGCTTTTTGGAGCCCCTCCTCAAATTCATCCAGCAGAAGGCGGAGCATTCCCACGCCGTTTTCCAACTGCAGGTAGCCATCGTAACGGCCCTCTTCCGGAACTTCCTCCCCCGCCAGGACATACCATTCATCCCCGGCATGGATAAAATGCGTCCCGCGCTCTTCCCAAAGCCGCCTCTGCCATCTGTGTACCGTGCCTAAAACTTTCTTTGCATCCGTTTTTTCGAACGGCAAGAGATCTTCCAGCCCTTCCCGGTATTTGGTCAACCCCACCGGGACGACCGACACACTTTCCAAATAGGGAAGGTATCCCGACAGATCACGGATGCTCCGCTCCAGCTCCTCCCCGTCATTGATCCCCTTGCAAAGGACGATCTGCCCGTTCATCCGGACACCGCCCTCATAAAGGATATCCACCTTTTTCAAAGCCTCCCCTGCAAAACGGTTGCGCAGCATCCGGCACCGCAAGGCCGGGTTGGTCGTATGGAACGAAATATTGATCGGCTCCAGATGATAACGCACGATCCGTTCGATGTCATGGGCGCTCATGTTTGTCAATGTGACATAATTCCCCTGCAGAAAGGAAAGCCGGGAATCATCGTCCTTAAAATACAGCGTATCGCGCATCCCTTTCGGCATCTGGTCGATGAAGCAAAAGATACATTTATTCCGGCAGGTACGGTATTCATCCATCAAACCCTGCCCAAATCCCAGTCCCAGATCTTCCTCGTACTCCTTCTCGATCTCCAGCTCCCACTCTTCGCCGTCCGGTTTTTGGATCAACAGGGTCAGATACGCATCATTGACATAATACTGGTAATCGAAAACATCCTCTATTTCCTTCCCGTTGATGGAAATCAGGCAGTCGCCCGGTTCGATTTCCAGTTCCTCGGCAATGCTGCCGGGACAGACTTCTTTAATGAGATGCTTATAAGCCATGTAAAAAGATCCCTTCCCCGTTGTACAGGAAACGGCCTTAGCCGTTTCCCTCCGCGCCACCTGCACGCCGCTGAAAGCGGCATATTTTGAAGCAAACGATACCTATCGCCCGGACCGCTGCTATGAGCGGCCTCCTGCACCATAAACAGCAACTGAAATGTAGCAAAATATACGCCTGTTGTCAATACAAAAAAAATACATTACAAACATTTCAGAAAGGTCCGGACACCCATGCTATGCACGCCCGCACGCCGTAGTCTTGGAAAAAACCATAATTGCTCTTGACAAACGGATCTGTCTGCTGTATTGTAACATTGTTATATATCACTGCTATGCGAGGCTGTTATGGAACCTAAAACACCGGATACATTAGAAAGAATACAGCAGGCCGCCCTGGATGAGTTTTCCGAAAAGGGCTTCCTTGGGGCTTCCCTTCGGCAGATCGTGAAACACGCCGGGGTGACCACGGGAGCCTTTTACGGCTATTTTTCCAGCAAAGAGGCTCTGTTCGCCTCCATTGTAGAGCCGCAT
>CAZYVA010000067.1:0-2055 GCA_964650695.1 uncultured Dorea sp.
TCGGACAGCGTTGTGGACAGGAGTTTTCGGACAGCGTTGTGGATAGAAGTTTTTGTGGACATTTCTGCGGAAATGTTATAGAATAGTCGTTGTTGAGAAATTTGGAGCGATTCGGAGCCCGGCTTTTTGCGTAGGCTTCGAATTGTTATGATGAGGATTGTGAGCGTGCGCAGCGCGCAGCGATCCGTGATCGCCTGGGGGCCAGGATTTTTGGCTTCGGCATCAGGGTTATGTTTTTTTAGAAGGGAAGGTATTACGTTATGACGAAAAATGTCATCGTTGGGCAGTCAGGCGGGCCGACAGCCGCGATTAATTCCAGTCTTGCGGGGGTTTACCGTACGGCCAAGGACCGCGGGGCGAAAAAAGTATACGGGATGCTCCATGGCGTGCAGGGGCTGCTGGAAGAAAAGTATATTGATCTGGCGGATCATATCAAGACGGAGCTGGACGCCGAGCTTTTAAAGCGCACCCCGGCCGCGTTCCTGGGTTCCTGCCGTTATAAGCTTCCGGAGATCCATGAGGATATGGAGCTTTATGAAAAGATTTTTTCGATTCTGGATAAGCTGGAAATAGAAGCGTTTATTTATATCGGCGGCAATGATTCGATGGACACGATCAAAAAATTGTCGGATTATGCGATCATCAAAGGGTATCCGCAGAGATTTATCGGCTGCCCAAAGACGATCGACAATGATCTGGCGTTGACGGACCATACACCGGGGTTTGGCAGCGCGGCAAAATATATCGGTACGTCCATGAAGGAGATCATCCGCGACAGCTTTTGCCTGGAATACGCGCATGGGTTAGTGACGATCGTGGAGGTCATGGGGCGCAATGCCGGATGGCTGACCGGCGCCACGGCGCTTTCCAAGGGCGAGGACTGCGAGGGGCCGGACATGATCTACCTGCCGGAGCATCCGTTTGACCTTGTTGGGTTCCGTGACAGGGTCAAAGCCCTGCTGGAAGAGAAGACGTCGGTTGTGGCGGCGGTTTCCGAAGGGATCTGTACGGCAGACGGGAACTATGTATGTGAATTAGGGAATTCCTGTGATTTCATCGATGCGTTTGGCCATAAGCAGCTAACCGGGACGGCGGCTTACCTGGCGAATTATATCGCGGGTGAGCTTGGCTGCAAGACCCGCGCGATCGAGCTTAGCACCTTGCAGCGTTCCGCGTCCCATGCGGCGTCCCGTGTGGACGTGCTGGAGGCGTACCAGGTCGGGGGCGCGGCTGTGAAAGCGGCGGATGAAGGCGATTCGGGCAAGATGGTCGTCCTCCAGAGGCTCTCGGACGATCCGTACCAGTGCGGCACGGAGGTCAAGGACGTCCACAAGATCGCCAATGACGAAAAGCTGGTCCCGGCAGAGTGGGTGACAAAGGATGGGTGCTATGTGACGGACGAGTTTATTGCTTATGTAAGGCCGTTAATTCAGGGAGATGTGTCCCCGGTTATGGTGGATGGCATCCCGCGCCATCTGCTTACGCCGAAGGAGCTGAGGATGAGAGGCCCGAAGAAGGAGGAATAAAACCGGATAATGCCATAGGGGACGATGGCCTTTGCCCCTATGATATCACAGGGCGGCCCGTGCAGACATGCACGGGCCGCCCTGTCCCTTTTTCTTCTTGCTTTTTTCCAGGAAAATCTATATCATGAGCATGTAGCCATTTTTCGTTGAAAATGAGCGGGATCCGAGTGTTTATCGGCTTGCGGGCGCGCGCAGCGCGCGGCAAGCCGTGGTATCATGTACCAGTCTGTAGTTGATGTATCTATCATTCTCATAGTCCAAAGTATGATGGGTTCAGTTTGCTGTGAAAAGTCCTTACGTTTTCCCACGGGTTGATGGGTTCTGTTTGTTGTGAAAAGTCACTAAGTTTTCCTACGTATGATGGGTTCAGTTTGCTGTGAAAAGTCCTTACGTTTTTCCACGTATGATTGGTTCAGTTTGTTGTGAAAAGTCCTTATGTTTTTCCATGTATGATGGGTTCTGTTTCTGTGAATAGTTCTTACGTTTTTCCATGTATGATGGGTTCAGTTTGTTGTGAAAAGTCACTATG
>CAZYVA010000067.1:2155-3836 GCA_964650695.1 uncultured Dorea sp.
CTGCAAGGATTGGAGTGATGTGGTTGGCGATGAAAAATTATGACGTCCTAAAGCTGATTGAGCAAAATCAGTATTCCTATGCGGGTTCGGAGTGCGTCTCCGGCATGCCGCTGCCGGAGTGGCTGAAATATCACCCACAGATGGAAAAGGCACAGCTATTCTGCTGGATAAGCGCGATGTTTGCCGGGCTGGGGCAGATCCACCGCTGTAGGGGGACTCCGTGTTACCGGTATGTAAACCCGTACAGCCTCATCGTAGATGAAGGGCAAAAAATCTGGTTCCTGGATTTTGGCGCCGATGCAAACGCTGAGCAGGAAAAACGGATGCAGAGGCGTATCATCAGGGAGTATTTCCTCCCGCCGGAAGAATCTTATTATCAGCAGGAAAGCGTCCAGTTGGATTATTACGGCCTTGGGAAAACCCTCCAATATCTGCTGGCGCAGGCCGGGCCGGAACCCCGCATGACAAAAAGAGAGGAAAGGAAATGCCGCAGGCTGATCGAAACATGCACGGACTGGACACACAGCCGGAGCGCCCAGGAATATTTGCAGCTTTCCAAATTCATTCCGAAATGGAGAGGGACCTCCAAAGGAAAGCACAAAGGAAAACGGACGGATAGCAGCAAAAAGACCGCGCGGATCCTCATCTTCCTGGCGCTTCTGCTTCTGGCCGCTGCAGGCGTCATGATCGTCCAGCAACAAAAAATCGCGAAAAAAGCGCGGCAGGAAACCACAGCGTCAGAAACGGCGGAAAAAACCCCGGCGCAAGGAAAAGCAGGACAGGACAACCAGGAAAGCCAAAAGCAGCAGGAAAGGGCGGAAGAAAAAGAAACGCAGGAAAGCAGCGGGAATCCGCTCCGGGATACGGGAGAAGAAAATGCCAGGATGCAACTGGGGCTTTTGTATTTTCTGGAGTGTGGGGATTATGAAAAAAGCAGGGAATGCTTTGAGGATCTGGCGGAGGATGCGTTGGCGGGGCATCTGGCGGTTTTGTCGCAGGTGTTGGCTGGGGAGGACATGGAAGAAGACGCGTTCCGGGCGGTATTGGAGCGGGCGAAGGAGGAAGCGGATGGACGCGGGGAAGATGCGACGGCTTATTATGCGTGCCTTTTACGCGGCTACAGCTATCTAAACAGCGCAAAAGACGCCAATGAGCGTCTGGAACTGGCGTCGGCGTGCCTGGCGCAGGCGGAGGAAGAAAGGAAAGCGGAGATCGTCGCCAATATGGCGGCGGCCTATGAACAATTGGGGCAGTATGAGGAGGCAGCCAAAATGTATAGGGAACAAAAGGATCTGGAAACGGACGATGCGGTGAAGATCGGATTGTACCAAAAAATGGCGCGGCTTTTGTCACAGCTTGAAGAGACAGAGAAGGCGCAGGAAACGTTACGGGAAGGGCTGAAAGAATACCCGCAGTCGGCGGAGCTTTGGATGGAACTGATGGAAGGACAGTTATCGAATCCGGCCATTCCCAGGACGGCCTGCATCCAGACCATACAGGAAGCCATGGAGGAATGCCCGCAGCTTAGCCAGGAGGAAGCCTTCCAAAAACTGCTGAAACAGAATGGATTGAAAATAAAAGGAGGGAACGTATGCGAAAACAAATAAAACTACTGGCGGTATTGGCAGGGATCGCCGCCCTGTTGTGTTTCAAAGGGAATGGTGTCACATTTGCGGAAAAT
>CAZYVA010000067.1:3936-7035 GCA_964650695.1 uncultured Dorea sp.
GACGCGTCGGGCAACCCGGACGCCCCTGAGCCGGAGAAAAAATGGACGGTTTATGAAGTCCGTTACCCGGAGCCCAATGGCGGGCATGGCTATTATACCACGAAGCCGGAAGTGGAAATCCTGCATCCCAGTGAAGCTGGCACAACGCATTACCAGCTTTACCTGGGGGAGAAACGGTTGAAAGAAGGGGTATTGAAAAAAACCGGGGCGAAGGAGACGCTGAAAAAGGAACTGTTTGGGGAAGGAAAGCATGTTTTGAAAATATGGATGGAGGACGATGCGGGGAAGTTGGCGGAAGGATTGGACAGGGAGATTTCTTTTGCCGTGGACACAAAGGCTCCGGACATTACGCTGCGGGCCCCGGATGGTTTTGATGTATGGTATCAGGAACCGGTGCCGGTAGAAGTGGAGGCGGACGATAAAGAAAGCGGCGTGGAACAGGTCATTGGCGTTGTGAACGGGGAGCAGGCTGCAAAAAGCGGCAAGGCACACAGCCAATTTACCGTCTCCCAGAGCAGCGTCAATGGAAGCGCGGCCTATGTCGTCGTCACAGCCAAAGACCGTGCGGGGAACCAAAGCACGGTGGGGAAATCGCTTTACATTGACCGGGAAGATCCACACGTGGCGATCTCCGGGGCCGCAAATTATTCCATCTCAAGCAAATCCGTCACATTGGATTTCGAGGCTGAGGATGACAATGTGATCCTGGAACGCAAAGCAGTGGTCCAATGGGAAAGCCCAAGCGGAAAACAAACGCAGACAGACCCAATCCGCACAGCGTCCGTCACGTTGAAAAAAGACGGCATCTATAACATTTGCCTGGAGGCGTCGGATTATTCCGGGAGAAGCGCCAGGCAGGAGATGCAGGTCATCATTGATAAAAAGGATCCGCTCATCCGCCATGTCGATGAATTGAACCATCAATATATGAAGGAATTTTGCTGGGATTATCTGCAGGATGAGGTGATCTGGGACTTTACGACCTATACATATGAGATCCGCCTGGATCACACATGGTATCACCTTGGGCAAAAGGTAGACCAGGAAGGGTCGCACCAGTTGGAAGTATCCGTCAGGGACGCCGCGGGCAACCAGGCAAAAGCCAGCGCGAGGTTCGTCATTGACCACACCCCGCCGGACATCCGGATCCAGGGGGTAGAAGACGGGGAAGAATGCGAGGAAAAAGCGCAGATCCAGGTGGCGGTGCCCGGCAAAACGGACAGGCTTCAAAAAATCCTTGTCAATGGGTCAGAGGCAAAATTGGACAGCCTCAGTCAATGCAGCCTGCGCTTGGAAGAGCGCCGGGACTATGAAGTGTGCGTGTGGGCGAAAGACCTGGCCGGGAATGAAGCAAAAGAAACCATTATGTTCCAGGTCGTGCCGAAAAAAACGTGGATGGATAAGGTGAAAGAGCCCATGGAAAACTATCTGCTGGATAGAGGCGGGGGGAACAACCCGGACGCGCAGGAAAGCGGGAAAGGGGACAAGGCGCATACCAATCTTTCCGGCGCCACTTGGATCTTCGGGATCTTGGCCCTGTCAGGCGCGGCGTCAGGGGCACGGGCGTTTTTCTTCCGTAAAGCCCGGAATAAGAAAAAACGCCCCTAAAATGGGAGGATGCCGGACAGCCGTCAAAAACGGCTTCCGGCATGTATTATGAAAAAGTTTATTTAAATGAGAAGTTGTCTTCGTTATTGAGTTTTAGTATAGAAAACACTTATGAAGAAACAATGTTTAACTCGTAAAAATATTTTGAAATAAAAATGAACAAATTATGAATCAACGGCGGTACGCAAAAATAGGAAGACCGTCCTTTTTCGGCAGGGGGACGTCGCCTTCGATCAGCGGGGAGGCATAGGAGATAAAGGCGTCGCTGATATCGGAGCCGTCCCCGGTGATCCACTCAGCCGGGACTTTCTTTTCTTCGTTGCAGATCCGGTCAACGTCCGCCACCGCGTAAGACAGTTCATAAGGGACGCTGCCGCGGCGGACAAAGGTGATCATTTTCCCGGTCTCACCGGCAAGCGCCGCATTCACCGCGTAAATGCCGGCATTGACCGCCTCCGTGAGGTCTGTGCCGGAAAGCAGTGACGAGGAACAGCGCTGGCAGACGTTCAGCTCCACAGAGCGCACCTTGACCCCGATTTTTTCTTTCACAAGGTTTTCCAGGTATTTTCCGGAGCCGGCCAGCATTTTGTGCCCGAAATTATCTGTCCCGACTTTGCTTGAATATTCACAGATGAACGTGCCTTTGCCGTCATGGATCCCTTCGGAAATGCAGACGACGAGGTTTGGGGTCGTCTCCAGGGCCTTTTTGGTCTTTTCAATGAACGCATCCGGGTCGAAAGCGACCTCCGGGAGGTAGATGAGTATCGGGTTGTCCCCCTTGAATTTGCGGGCAAGCACGCTGGCGGCTGTCAGCCATCCCGCATGGCGGCCCATGATTTCAATGATCGTGACCGACTTTTTATTGTCATAGACGGATGCGTCAATGGCGGTTTCGCGGACGACGGTCGCGACATATTTTGCGGCGCTTCCAAATCCGGGGGTATGGTCGGTCTCCACCAGATCGTTGTCTACCGTTTTCGGCACTCCGATGAAGCGGATGTCACTGCCATGGGAAGCCGCGTAACGGGAGAGCTTGCTGACCGTATCCATCGAATCATTTCCGCCGATGTAAAAAAAGCATCCGATGTTTTTTGCATTCATTTTTTCAAAAAGCTGCGGGTATACCTCATCATTCAAGTCTTCCGGGAGCTTGAAACGGCAGGAACCCAGGTAAGAGCCGGGCGTTGTCCTTATAAATTCCAGTTCCCCCGTGGTTTGGAGCGTTTTCATGTCCATAGTCTGATCGTTTAAAAAGCCCTCGACGCCATTGACCATCCCATATACCGTCCCGATCGCATCGGGGTGTTTCAATCCTTCCGATACGACGCCATATAGGCTTCCATTGATGACTGCGGTAGGGCCGCCGGACTGGCCGACAATGATATTTTTCTTCATGTTCCATCCTCCTCCTGTTTTTTGTGGGCTGCAACCATTCAAATTCCGCTCGTTTTTCTGCGAAAAATGGCGGCATCCGCATGTTTTGGGCGGGCC
>CAZYVA010000067.1:7135-10140 GCA_964650695.1 uncultured Dorea sp.
GGCAAGCCAGCGGCGGATTTTTGGATATGGACTCGGACACCGTCATATTAACTATAGCGGAAAAAACTGGTTTTTACAATCATTTATGTGGATTTCCTGCCGGAAATCCAGTATACTAGGAAGGAGTTGGCAAATGGGAGGAGACTATAGATAAAAATGTGGAGGTACCTATGAAATATTTATCGTTTGCAATCCCTTCGTATAATTCACAGGATTATATGGCACACGCGATAGAGAGCATACTTCCGGGCGGGGAGGACGTGGAGATCATTATCGTAAACGACGGGTCAAAGGACAGGACTTCAGAAATCGCGCATGCGTATGCAAAGAAGTACCCGGATATTGTTTCGGTTGTAGATAAGGAAAACGGCGGGCATGGCGACGCGGTCAATTCCGGCCTGGTACATGCCTCTGGGAAATATTTTAAAGTGGTGGACAGCGACGACTGGGTGGACGAAGAGTCCTTGCACCGGATCCTGGAGCTGTTGAAAAAGCTGGAGCAGGACGAGGAAGAGATCGATATGCTGGTTTCCAATTATGTCTACGAAAAAGCGGGCGCGGCGCATAAAAAGCGGATCCATTACCGCAACGCCTTGCCGCAGGACCGGATTTTTGGCTGGGATGAGATCGGGCATTTCCATCTGGATCAGTATATTCTGATGCATTCCGTGATTTACAGGACTTCGATGCTGAAGCTCAGCCAAATGACCCTTCCGAAGCATACGTTTTATGTGGACAATATTTATGTTTATTATCCGCTTCCGTTTGTGCGTAAAATATATTACCTGGACGTCGATTTCTACCGCTATTATATTGGGCGCGAAGACCAGTCGGTCAATGAAAAAGTGATGATATCCCGGCTGGAGCAGCAGTTATTTGTCACAAGGACGATGATCGACATGTACCAGATGAAAAAAATCCAAAGCAAAAAACTGCGGCATTATATGATAAATTATCTGGCAATTATGATGACGGTTTCCTCTATTTTGTGCATCCGCTCCAAAAAGAAAGAAAACCTGGTGAAAAAAAAGGAACTGTGGGAATATTTAAGGGAGCAGGATTATATGACATTTCTTCGTATACGGTATGGGATCCTGGGGCAGTCGATGAATATTCCGGGAAAACATGGCAGGAAAATCTCATCCCTTGCATATACTGTTGCAAGAAGGCTGATAGGATTTAATTAATAACATGGATCAAAAAGCGGATAACTTATTGAACCTGGCGCTGGACGCCACGGAAAATGAAAGGGAGAAATCTTTGGAGCTGGATGTAGGGTATCATCCATTGGAAAAGGAATGGGATCTGATCATCAAATATTCCGGGGATCTATCCGAAGTACGGGCGCTTTCCGTAAGGGTGGCGGAACTGATGAACGAGTACGCCGTGATACGGATCGCACAGTCGCGGATCGGCGCATTGGCGGAGATCGCGCAGGTGGAATATATCGAAAAGCCGAAGCGGTTATTTTTCGAGACGGAGAATGGAAAACGGGTTTCCTGTATCAATGAAGTGCAGGGAACCCGTTTTTCCTTGTCGGGACAAGGGGTGCTGGTAGCGGTGATAGATTCCGGGATCGATTTTGAAAACCGGGATTTCCGGAATCCGGACGGCACGACCCGGATCCGGAGCCTTTGGGACCAGTCCTTGATACCGAGGGCGGGGGAAGCCCCGCCGAAAGATTACCCGCTTGGGGTAGAGTACAGCCAGCAACAGATCAATGAAGCGTTGGAGAAGCCGTCCTCGGTCATGCGCAGGCAGCTCATCGCGTCTACGGACACTTCCGGGCACGGGACAGCCGTAGCAGGGATCGCCGCAGGAAGCGGCGGCCAGGCTGCCGGGGGAAGCGCGGGTGCGGGCAGCGGGACGGGTCATGCCGTAAATGCGGGGGTACGGGGCGTTGCGCCGGAAAGTGAGCTTCTGGTGGTGAAAATGGGGAATCCGTCCGGGGACGGGTTTCCGAGGACAGCAGAATTGATGATGGGGATCGATTATGCTGTGAGGAAAGCGTTGGAATACCAAAAACCGGTGGCGGTCAATATCAGCTTTGGAAACACCTATGGGGCGCATAATGGCGCTTCTTTGTTAGAACGTTATATTGACGATGTCTCAAATATCTGGAAAAGCTGCATCTGCATTGGCACAGGGAACGAGGCGGCGGGCGCGGGGCATGCCTCCGGGCGGCTTGGCGATCCCAGGAGCGGCGCCATCCAACTGGCGGTGCAGGAAAACCAGCCTGCGTTGAGCGTCCAGATTTGGAAGGAGTATGTGGATGTGGTAAACATTGCCGTGGAATCCCCGTCCGGGGAGCGGATAGGGCCTGTGGCCGAGGTGGGAGGGACGCAGCGCTACCGCGTGGGGATGACGGAATTGCTGCTGTATTACGGGGAACCCAGCCCTTACAGCGCAGCCCAGGAGATCTATATGGATTTTCTCCCGGTGGAAAACTACATCCAGCCCGGCGTATGGACGATCGAGCTGATCCCGGAAAAAATTGTCAGCGGCAATTATGAGCTGTGGCTTCCAAGTGAAAGCGTGCTGAACCGTGGGACCGGGTTCCTGCTGCCATCAAAAGAACTGAGCCTGACCATCCCGTCCACGGCTGGAAGGGCGGTCAGCGTAGGCGCGTATGACGCCAGGACCTTTGCGTATGCAGATTTTTCCGGGAGGGGATATGTGGGTTCCCGCGGGAACGTGAAGCCGGATCTGGCGGCGCCCGGTGTGGACGTCATAACGAGCGCGGCCGGGGGAGGGACGGTTACGGTATCCGGGACTTCCTTTGCGGCGCCTTTTGTGACCGGCAGCGCGGCGCTTCTTATGGAGTGGGGGATCGTGCGGGGGAACGATCCGTTTTTATACGGGGAAAAGGTAAAGGCTTATCTGCGGCGCGGGGCAAGGCCGCTGCCTGGATTTACGGAGTATCCCAATAACCAGGTGGGGTATGGGGCGTTGTGCGTAGCGGAGAGTCTGCCGGGGTAAAGTGGTAGAACTTATATTGTTAAATT
>CAZYVA010000068.1:0-9883 GCA_964650695.1 uncultured Dorea sp.
GCAGATGGTATTGCTGTTTCTCGTTTACTTCGGGACGACACGGGCATTTGGCTGGAACCTTTCAGGAGAGTTTGCTTCGGTGATCGTGTTCGCTTTCTGGGGAACCGCTGAGATGAGTGATCTTGTGCGAGGGGCAATCACCAGTATTCCGCTGCATCAGTATGAAAGCGCAAAGGCTCTGGGGCTTGACAAAATACAGACATATCGGTACATTGTCCTGCCGCAGGCGGTGCGGCGCCTGATCCCGCTATCGATCAACCTGATCACGAGGATGATAAAGACGACCAGCCTGGTTTTGATGATCGGCGTGGTCGAGGTGCTGAAGGTTGCGCAGCAGATTATAGAAGCCAATCGGATGAGCAGCCCGAATGCTGCATTCGGCGTTTACCTTGCAGTGTTTGTATTGTATTTTATCGCTTGCTGGCCCATCAGCCTGTTGGCGGGATACCTTGAGAAAAGATGGATGTTAAGTGACGCCTGAAATCCTCGATTTTGCTTACGGCGTATATCTGGGGTGTGCAGGCATCCGGTTTTTGAAGGAACGGAGGTGAGGGAGTGTCGGAACCAATCTTAACGATCGAGCATCTGACAAAACGGTTTGGCAATTTGACAGTTTTGGATGGCTTAAACCTCCGGGTGTATGAGGGTGAGGTCATTGTGATTGTCGGGCCGAGCGGATGCGGAAAGAGTACATTGCTTCGATGTATGAACGCCCTGGAGGATATTCAGGGCGGTGAGATACGGCTGCATGGGGAGCTTGTCTCCAAAAGCAGCAAAAATTTGACCAAAATTCGGGAGAAGATTGGCATGGTGTTCCAGAGTTATGAGTTGTTTCCGCATATGACGGTGCTGGATAATATTTTACTAGCGCCGACGAAGGTCCAGAAGCGGCCGAAAGCAGAGGCCAGGGACGAAGCGCTGGCCCTGTTGTCCCGCGTGGGTCTTAAAGAAAAGGCCGACAGCTTCCCAAGGCAGCTTTCTGGCGGCCAAAAGCAGAGAGTGGCAATCGTCAGAGCTCTGTGTATGCATCCTGAAATCATGCTCTTTGATGAGGTTACGGCGGCGCTTGACCCGGAAATGGTCAGAGAGGTTTTGGAGGTTATCCTAAGCCTTGCAGACCAGGGGCGGACGATGCTGATCGTGACACATGAGATGCAGTTTGCAAAGGCGGTGGCAGACAGAGTCGTCTTTCTGGAGGATGGGACTATAAAGGAAGAAGGAACGCCAGAGCAGTTTTTTGGCTCTCCAAAAACGGAACGGGCAAAAAAGTTTTTACAGACGTTTACGTTTGAACGGAGACGGATGGGTACAACCAGAACGGTCCCTCCCGAATCATCTTGAAGCCTTGGAGAACAGCAGATGTTTCCTCAAGGCGTGGCAATTCCTAGCGATACAGGGTACATACCCGGAAATGGAGATTATCATGAAAAAAAATCGTAAGATTACAGCAGTTATATTGACCCTTGCGTTATCGTTTTCGCTTGCTGCTTGTGGCTCATCTGATTCATCGGATTCGTCCAATGCATCGGATAATTCCAGCACGGGCGAAAATGTAGAAAACAGCGATACGGTATACCGCACTTTAGACGAGATCAAGGAGAGTGGGACCATCAACATCGGCGTTTTCTCTGACAAAAATCCTTTTGGCTATGTAGATGAAAATGGTGATTACCAGGGCTATGATGTGTATTTTGCCAAGCGTATCGGTGAAGACCTGGGCCTAGAAGTCAATTATGTATCTACAGAAGCCGCAAACCGTATCGAGTATCTGCAGACAGGCAAAGTAGATATCATCCTTGCGAACTTCACAGTTACTGACGAAAGGGCGGAAGAAGTCGATTTTGCGCTTCCTTACATGAATGTAGCGCTTGGCGTGGTTTCGCCTGACAGCAATGTGATCGAAAGCCTGGATAACTGGAATGCGGATGACCAGATCATTGTCATTTCCGGCACGACTGCGGAAACCTATTTGATCGAGAATTATCCCGACATCCCGCTTCAAAAATATGATTCCTACGCGACGGCAAAGAATGCTTTGGAAAATGGGAATGGCGTAGCGTGGGCAAATGACAACACAGAAGTGATTGCCTTTGCGCTCCAGAATGAAGGATACACCGTTGGGATTCCGTCTTTGGGCAGTCAGGACACAATCGCACCGGCGGTTTCAAAAGGCAACAGCACGCTGCTTGATTGGCTGAATGAGGAGATTGAAGCTCTCGGTGAAGAGAATTTTTTCCATGCAGACTATGAAGCGACGCTGGTGGATACCTATGGGTCGGATTATGAGGAAAGTCTTGTCGTGGAAGGCGGAAAGACAGAGTAGGCTGGATCTCATCAGGAAGCAAGCCCGGACAGCGCTGGGCTGGCCGGACTGCCTCCTGATGGCTTATGTATGAAGAAAAGGGGAATAAGCCGATGTTTCATATCGATCATTCGGGTGTCAGGGATGTCCTGTTGAAAGGGCAGTTCGGATTGGAAAAAGAAGGTCTGCGAATAGATGAAAACGGTTTCCTGTCCCATACGCGCCACCCTTTTCTGGAAGATGATCATATTGTGCGGGATTTTTGTGAAAACCAGACAGAAATCAACACGCCGGTCACAGACGGCCCGGACGAAGCAGTGGAAGCGCTCGCAAAGCTGGACCGTTCCCTCCAGATGGGGTTATACAGGCAGCGTCCCAGGGAAATCCTGTGGCCGTTTTCCAACCCGCCGTACATCAAGGGAGAAAAAGATGTTCCGATTGCGAAATTTACGGGTGCTGAATCCGGCAAGACCATGTATCGGGAATATCTTTCGAAGCGTTATGGGCGTTACAAAATGGCTTTTTCCGGCATCCATGTGAATTTTTCCTTCGATGAAGGATTGCTGCGGCGGGATTTTGCCCTTAGCCAGGAGCCGGACTATACAATATATAAAAATGGGGTATATCTTGCCTTGGCGCGCAGAATGGTCGCTTACGGCTGGCTTTTGGTCGCGGTCACGGCGGCCAGTCCGCTAATGGACAGCTCATTCGCAGAAAAGGGGAAATTTGACGGGGATGTTTTTTATGGGATGGCGTCCGTCCGCTGCAGTGAGATCGGTTACTGGAATTATTTCACACCTGTGCTGGATTACGGCAGCATAGATGCTTATACGGGCAGCATCCGGCAGTATGTGACAGATGGCTGGATCCAGGCTCCAAGTGAGCTTTACTATCCCATCCGTCTAAAGCCGCCCGGAAACAATACGCTTGAGCGGCTTTGCCAATACGGCGTAAACCATATCGAGCTTCGGATGTTTGACCTCAATCCTTTTGCCTTGGCGGGGGTTGATGTGCGCGATGTAAAATTCGCACACTTAATGATGGTATGGCTGGCTTCCACGCCGGATCAGAAATTTGATGAAAGCGACCAGGTAAATGCGATCGCGAATTATAAGAATGCGGCGCATTACGATTTGAAAACGGTACGGATCATTGTGCCGAACGGAGAAAACTACTCCGTTGCCCATGCGGCCAAGAATGTGATCGGCTTTATGCGGGATTTTTACAGCGATGCTTCACCGGAGATCGGCAATATCCTTGATTTTGAGGAAAGAAAATTGACGGATCCGGAGACGCGCTATGCGTGGCGGATCCGCCGGGATTTTGAAGGCGGTTTTGTAAAAAAAGGGCTGGAACTGGCAAAGAAAAGACAGATGGAAGCGATTCAAAATGTGTGAATTATTGGGAATCAGCAGTGCAAAGTGCCTGTATGCCAACGATCTGCTAAAAGAATTTTATTCCCACAGCAATTGCCATCCGAACGGGTGGGGATTGGCGGTTTTTGACGGAGATGCCGTTTCTATTGAGAAAGAGCCTGTAAGGGCGGTGGACAGCCAGTACCTCCGGCTGAGGCTCCGGCACAAGATCGAAGCGAAGACGCTCATTGCCCACATACGGCTGGCAACGATGGGAAGTGTGGATTATGAAAACTGCCATCCCTTTGTCCGGGAGGACGCAGGCGGCCGACGATGGACGCTCGCCCACAATGGAACCATCTTTCATGGAGGGTTGCTCGACCCGTATTTTTATCAACAGGAAGGCAGGACGGACAGTGAGAGGATCCTGTATTATATCGTAGACCAGGTAAACCTGCGGCAGGATGAGCTTGGCAGAGGGCTTCGCTCCGGTGAGCGATTTGCTTTGATTGACCGTATTGTATGCAGCCTTGCCGACGGCAACAAGCTAAACCTCCTGTTGTATGACGGGGAAATGATGTATGTCCATACGAATTACGCGCACTCACTTTATATCTGCAAGTCAGAAGAAACTGCTTGCCTGGCGACAGAGCCCGTCGGCAAGCAGGACTGGGAGGAGCTGCCGATGAATACATTGATGTCGTACAGGCGCGGAAACCGGATTTATTCCGGTACAGATCATGGAATGGAATATATAGATAATGAGCAGGACATGAAATACTTGCATTTGGATTCGGCATGGCTGTAAAATAAGGGGAAGATGGCAGTGTATCAGATGCAAGTGGGCCAAGAAACTGTATATTCGACCATTCGATACGATTCAGGTGGAAAATAAACGTAAAAACTATGGAGCGCATTATGGGCATAAAAGAAAGGGTTTAGCATGGATGCGGCGCATGAAAAATACCGGATATTACAAGATTATTTGAAGAGCCTCGGCAGTGTTGCCGTCGCATTTTCCAGTGGCGTGGATTCTACGTTCCTGCTCCAGACCGCTGCGGATGTGCTGAAAGGTAAGGTGATTGCCGTCACAGCCTCATCCTGCTCTTTTCCAAAGCGGGAACTGGAGGAAGCAAAGGGATTCTGCGCGGATAAAGGGATCCGCCATATTATCGTGGCGTCGGAGGAGTTGGATATTGACGGCTTCCGCCAGAATCCGAGAAACAGATGTTACCTATGCAAGCGCGAATTGTTTGAAAAAATCTTAAATATCGCGAAAGAGAATGGCATTGCAGCAGTAGCGGAAGGCTCAAATATGGATGATAACGGCGATTATCGTCCGGGCTTGACTGCGGTTGAAGAACTTGGCATTACCAGCCCTCTGCGTTACGCACAGCTTACTAAGGATGAAATCCGCCTGCTTTCCAGGGAACGGGGTTTGCCTACATGGGATAAGCAATCTTTCGCCTGCCTGTCATCCCGGTTTGTCTATGGCGAAACGATCAGCGAAAAGCGGCTTGGCATGGTGGATAAGGCGGAACAGCTCCTTTTGGATATGGGCTTCCACCAGGTACGCGTGCGGATTCACGGGGAGGATCGGAATACCATTGCGAGAATTGAGGTTTTTCCAGAAGAGTTCCCGCTGTTGATGCAGGAGGAAAACCGTATCCGCATTTATGCCTGCTTAAAGGAAATCGGGTTTGCTTATGTCACATTGGATTTAGGCGGGTATCGGACGGGAAGCATGAACGAGATATTTACGGGGAAAACCCCGGCGCCATGTTAGGAAAGCGTTCCGCTATGGAATTGAGGAACAGCTCCCTCAATACGCCGCTTCATAGACCGCCGCGCTTTATTCCCCGTGGCTTAATTCTTCCAGCCGTTCGCGCATCCCATCGGAAACGGATTTCACCGTGTCTGCCTCTGATGCGATCTCCTGGCTGCTGGCGGCAAGCTTTCCCAGCCTTCCGTTAATCTCTGCCACGGATTTTGTGAGTTCCGTGGCCTCATCCATAATATGCTGGATGGATCCGATGATTTCCTCTTGGTTCTGGTTGCTCCCTTCCGCAAGCTTCTGGCTGGATGCGGCAAGATCCTTGATCTCTGCCGCAACCACGGCAAAGCTTTTGCCGGCCAAGCCGCTTCGCGCCGCTTCAATCGATGCGTTGATGGACACAAGGTTCGTCTGCTGCGCGATATTGGAAATGCCCGCGCTGTTCTTTTCAAGATTCTGCAGCAATCCGCCGATGTCCGTAAAGGATGCGTTCAAAATATCGCAGAATTCCGCGATTTTTTCCATAGCAGCGCTGATGGCCCCGCTCTCATGCGCATTGACACCGTTTCCGCGTATCATTTCCTCAATGGAGCGTTCAAGCACGTCAAACTCATTTTGGATGAATGCGGATAACTCCTGGTTGTGTTTGATAATATCCTGGTTCTTTTGCTCCAGTTCCTTGGAGAACTGCTGGATTTCGCTGCGGATGAAATGGACGCAGTTGTCAGGCGTATTGCAGTGGTTGTAAATTGCCTCTGCCATCTCCCGGCAATTGTTGTAGCCGCAGGCCCCACAGTTGATGTTCCGGTCTTCCTCTGTCAGCTTGTTCATGCTGGCAAAGACCGTATTCAGTTCCGCAAGGCTGGGGCGTTCATAGGAAACTGTTCTGGACTTGTCGGTATATTTCCGCATGAAATCTTCCAGCTTCAATTCACTAAATTGCCGGTTGAGCATCTTTAAACGCTGTTCCGGCGTCAGCCTGCGGGAGAACGGATGCCGTTTCTTGTTTCGCTTGCTCCGCTCTTTAATCTCCTGGAGATTGTAGTAGGTATCCTCCGAGGCCGCTTTTTCTGGCGCGATGCCTGTTCCGTACAGGCATCCCTGTCCGCAGTTTAGGATGTCAACCATAAAGGGAAGGGGCTTTCCGGACTTTACGCGCTTCTTGTAATCCTCCAGGAAATGATAGGCATGGCCGGTTCCTTCTACCTGACGGATAAATACCTCTTCCCCACAGAACCAGTAGACATTTTCCTTCAGCCCGCCGGGCATGGGGTAAATGGAACCCAGGCCATATTCGATTTCATCGGAAATCTCAGGGCCTTTGATCCCGTGCTTCCTCACATAATCCATAAAGTGGTTAAAGGTCAGGTTATAGGACACATAGCCATGGTTGTTCGGGTCGCTGATTTCAGCTTTTTTGGCGATGCAAGGGCTGATGAATGCCAGTTTGTCCGTAATCTTCATGTATTTTTTCACATAGATCGCGGTACACATGAGAGGGCTTTGCACCGGGACTAATTTCGGGATCAGTTCAGGCAGATAGCGTTCAATGTAGTTGACCACTGCGGGACAGGGCTGGGAAATGCCACCTGTAAAGCGGTTTTGGGAAATGTAATTGATGTACCCCCATGTGGTGATGTCTGCTCCGAAGCTGACGCTGATAAAGCGCCGCACGCCAAGCTTCTTTAGCCCTCCCAGGACAGAGCCGTATTCCGACGGGTAATTCGCCTGGAAAGCCGGTGCAATCAAGACGGATATTTTCTCGCCGTTCCTTAAATCTTCAAAAAAACGTTCCGTATCATCATAGTAGCTTCTCGCCTGATGTTCGCAGGCGTGGAGGCAAGCCCCGCACTGGATGCAGCTTGGTCCATGCACTTCTATGTGTTGTCTCTCCTTCCCGGCGTCCACTGAGTGGTTTGCCGTGAGTACCGGACATACGGAAATACAACGGTTGCAGCCTTGACAGTGATCGTTTGTGTACACTATTGAATTCATCCCAGATACCTTTCTCAAAATTCTCTTTACATAGTAGCCTTCCTGCATTTGGGTGAGAAGCTTTTTGCTCTCATCATTATGTGGTTATTATAATTGTTTTTTCTCTTTTTTACAACTGTAAACGATATAGGAAGATGAAACGATGATAAAGGATTCCTATAGCCTTCAAAGAAGGCGGTTTGTGGCTTGTAGGGGGAAGGGATCGTGAATGGTAACGATCCATGATGATACCAGGGTCAATAGACAAAATCCGACGGGGCTGCCGCTTTGCGATTTTTGAATCGTTAAAGCGACAGCCCCATGACAGTTCTCTATTATTTACGCTAAATAAAATTCATTGATATAATCCATGAACATATTGTAGAATTCTCGCTTTTTCGTTTTGCTGATATGGACTACTTTGTTATTTTTCAAAAGGATATCCTGGCCATCTACCTGCCTCACATACTGCATGTTTACAATATAGGCTGCGTGGCATCTGCAGAATCCTTCCGGTTTTAAGAGCGCCTGATGTTCCTTCATGTTTCTGTAGCTGGTGTAATCCCTGTTCACCGTGTGGAGCAAAGGATTCCTTCCATTTGTCTCTATGTAAGTGATTTCATCAAAAGGTATGATGAGCTGCCCTTCTTTTGCCACATCGTAATAAAAGCGGCCCTTATCTTTTTCCAGCTTCCGGATGATTGTATGCATTTTGTTCCGGAAGGTTTCATAACCGATCGGTTTCAGCAGATATCCTTCCGCCTGCACCTCATAACTCTGTACCGCATATTTTCCTATCGCGGAAACAAAAACAATGCAGACTTTTTCATTCGTTTCCCGGATCCGTTTTGCTGCTTCGATCCCACTCGGTTCCCGGGACAACATATTCAAAAAGAGGATATCCATATCCGGGTATTTGTCCATGTGATGATATAGCTTCGCGGTTGATTCCAATGAATATAAGGAAATGCACAGCCCGGTTTCTTTTTCAAATCGTTTGGCAAATCCGGCAATCTGCTTTTGAAAATAGAAATCATTGTCACAAACAGTCACTTTCATTTTTTCCCACCCATTGTTTATCTATATATTATAGTGATTTACACCTCATAGATACATTGCCGGATTTGCTTGATTTTCGTTGCTTTTTGTTGCTTTTTGCAGTGTATACCGTTATAATTAGGGATGGAAAAATTTGGAAAAGAATGCGATAGTTTGGACGTCGTTCAAACTATTTTGCCAAAGCGGAGCTGCCCCTTATGGAACGGAAACTTGAAATTTTGCTTGTGGAAGACGATGCTGAAGCATGTAAGGATTTTGCGGATCATATAGCTGATTGTGCAGATATGGTTTTGATTGGGACGACCGGGGATTCTGCAGAAGCGGCAAGTTATATCAGGGATTATCTGCCGGACGTCGTTATTTTAGATCTGGAATTACATCTTGGCGGCGGCAGCGGGCTGTTTCTGCTGAGCGATATCCAGCGGCAGCCACCCGCAAAAAAGCCGTACATTTTAATCACCACAAACAATACAAGTGCTTTCACCTATGAATCCGTTCGGAGGTTAGGCGGTGATTATATTATGTCGAAACATCAGGGCGATTACAGTACCGAAGGGGTATTGGATTTTTTGCGGATCATGAGTCCGACGATCATGAGTTCTCATCTTTCTTCTTCTGCCAGGGGCAACACTACGGAAACTCCCATACAGCATGAAAAGCGTCTGCGCAAACAGATTACTTTAGAGTTGGATCATGTCGGGATCACCCCGAAAGCAGTCGGGTATCGGTATCTGGCCGAAGCCATCTTGATTATGATAGAAAACCCAACACATAAAATCTGCGCCATAATAGCCGATAAATTCAGCAAATCGGAACCCAGCGTTGAACGGGCGATGCAAAATGCGATCAACAGGGCTTGGAAAACAAGCAGCATTGAGGATTTGCTGCGCCATTATACCGCGCCGATCCATTCGGAAAAAGGCAATCCAACTGTCACTGAATTTATCTGCTATTACGCGAACAAGTTAAAGAATGAATATTAAACATTTTTTTTCGCACAAATTCTAGCTTTTACCACCAAAAACGACGAAGATACCATCTTAAAAAATCGCTCATTGCCATACCCCTTTCTATTGTGATATGGCAATTTTAGATGATAAGAAAACTTATTTATATTTCTTCTTAATATGGCTTTCTTGTAATAATTTGTTGCTATTTGTTTGGAGGAAACATGATATTATTAGAGGTATTAACGAAATATTTCTTTTTATTTATTGTAAGTATTTATTGTTACCGAAAAATACTGAATATTGATAAATTTTTTTTGGATATCCCCCAGATAAGTATATTTACAATTTTGTCTATTATAATTGTTTTGTATTTCAAAAAACGGTTTCCTTTCTTAATTCCTTTTCTTTTGACTGTTTTAGTGTTTGCGTCTTGCAAGATTTTGTATAAGAACAATTTAAAAATCACTAT
>CAZYVA010000069.1:0-9596 GCA_964650695.1 uncultured Dorea sp.
GGATGCTGCATATGATGGTTTGCAGAACATAAGCGGGATTTGTCTGGAGAAGGATGCAAAAAAAAGAAAAATGGAAACCGAACCTGTTAAAACGAACGAATGAAATGAACGCCCGTTATAGCAATCCAGACAATGATCCAAAAAGATCTTGGGCTTTAAGCGATTTTTCAGCAAGTTCAACAAGGCTCTGTTTGGAAAACAATATGGTTTAGAATTGGAAAGTAGGCGACACGCAAGAAGGTACAAGAGATTTGAAAACAATTTTTGAAAGAAAAGGTGCGTTTACACGCTTTATCCTTTGCACCAATAGCGAAAAATTATGAATACGCCGATGAATTTCTACACCACATCAGAGAATGAGTAGAACTCGAAAATGATGAATAGTAACAAGAAATCAAGTGACATATCGTAAAAAATCAGGTATAGTAAAAAATAGCCATAACCGTTCAGATTTGCCTGAACGGTTAAAGGCAGAAACATCCAGAGCAATATCTGGAAAAAAGCGGGGTGAGGCCAATGGTAGCGGTAGAACAGGCCATCCGGGTCTTGCGGGAAGGCAAGCTGGATGGGCGTATTTGCCAAATCTACGGAGAAGACAGCGCCAGGCTGCCAAAATATCGGAACCGGTTCCTGCAAATCCTGGAGGGTTTTTGCAAGGAGTTTTGCGCGGACGGGGAAAAACGGGCGGAAAATGGCGAGTATTTCGGCGCGGAACGGGAAGTTGTGATTGCCAGCGCACCAGGACGTACAGAACTTGGCGGGAACCACACCGATCACCAGAATGGAAATGTCCTGGCTGGCAGCGTCAACCTGGACGTGATTGTATGTGCGTCGATGAACCATACAGAGCAGATCCGTATTGTGTCGGAAGGATATCCTCCGGATGAAGTAGATTTGTCCGATTTGACCTTGCAGGCGGCAGAGGCTAACCAGACGGCGGCCTTGATCCGCGGCATCGCGGCGGCGATGGATAAACGGGGCTTCCATGTCCAAGGCTTTGACGCGTATATGGCCAGCAGCGTTTTAGGCGGCTCCGGCCTTTCATCCTCGGCAGCCTATGAGGTTGCCGTCGCTACGGTTATGAACCATTTTTTCTGCAGTGACCGGTTGGATGCGGTAGAGATTGCTAAAATTGGGCAGTATGCGGAAAATGTTTATTTTGGGAAGCCTTGCGGTTTGCTGGATCAGATGGCTTCATCGGTCGGCGGGATTGTGGCGGTAGATTTCAAACAGCCTGGGCATCCGGAGGTCGTCTGCGTACCTTATGACATGAAAAAAAGCGGGTATGCCCTCTGCCTGGTTGACACCGGCGGGAACCATAAGGATTTGACGGATGCTTACGCGGCAATCCCGGAGGAGATGAAGCGGGTTGCAAAAGCATTTGGCAAGGAGGTCTTGCGGGAGGTGGAAGAGAAGCAGTTCTTTGAGGCGCTTCCACGGCTTAGGGAAACCTGTGGAGACCGGGCAATCTTGCGTGCGATGCACTTTTTTGAGGAAAACCGCCGTGCCGTGGAGGAGAAGGAAGCGTTGGAACGCGGACAGTTTGAAGAATTTCTGCGTCTGGTGAATGCTTCCGGGCGTTCTTCCGCCCTGTATCTGCAGAATGTGGATTCCGGCGCCACCCCGGCGCGGCAGGAGATTTTGCTTGCGTTGGCTATGGCGGAGAAGCTGCTCGCAGGTAAGGGAGCTGTCCGCGTGCATGGCGGCGGGTTTGCTGGAACGATACAGGCATTTGTACCGGCGGAAATGCTTCAGCAATTCAAAATGGGGATGGAACACGTATTTGGAGAAAGCGCTTGCCATGTTTTAAATATCCGTCCGGCAGGCGGGGTCGTTTTTATGGCATAAGGAGGATGTGGAAACTATGCTGGATGTAAGAATCAAGCAATTGGTGAATTACGGAGTGAAAACAGGATTGCTCGAAGAGGAAGATACGGTCTGGGCAGTGAACCGCCTGTTAGAAGTCATGCAGTCGGACAGTTACAGCGAGCCAACGGATGTGCCGGAGGCCGAGCTTCATGTCATATTGGACGGTTTGTGTACTCTTGCGCACGAAACGGGCGTATTGCAGGAGGATGGCATCGTGTACCGGGATTTGTTCGATACCCGGCTGATGAGTGCGATCCTGCCGCGTCCGAGTGAAGTCATCCGCCATTTTGAAGCTTTGTATCGGCAGTCGCCGCAAGCGGCAACGGACTGGTATTATACGTTCAGCCAGGATTCCAATTACATCCGCCGTGACCGGATTGCAAAAGATGTCAAATGGATATCGCCAACCGAATATGGAGATCTCGATATTACGATCAACCTGTCCAAGCCGGAAAAAGATCCGAAAGCAATCGCAGCGGCCAGGAATATGCCGCAGTCCGCTTACCCTAAGTGCCTGCTTTGTAAGGAAAACGAAGGGTATGCCGGACGGGTCAACCATCCGGCGCGCGGCAGCCACCGCATCATCCCGGTGACAATCAATGGCAGCGCCTGGTTTCTGCAGTATTCGCCATATGTATATTACAATGAACATTGCATCGTGTTTAATTCCAGGCACACGCCAATGAAGATTGACAAGGCCGCATTCCGGAAGCTTTTGGATTTTGTAAGATTGTTTCCACATTATTTTGTCGGCTCTAATGCGGATCTGCCGATTGTCGGCGGCTCGATCCTGGCCCACGACCATTTTCAGGGTGGGCATTATGAATTTGCGATGGCAAAGGCTCAGATAGAGACGCCCTTTGTCTTTCCTGGATTTGAGCACGTTGAGGCCGGGATTGTGAAATGGCCGATGTCGGTCGTCCGCCTACGCAGTGAAAATGATCAGGCTTTGGTGGATTTGGCAGCCAAAATCCTTGATGCGTGGCGGGGCTATACGGATAAAGAAGTGTTCATTTTTGCGGAGACAGAAGGAGAACCACACAATACCATCACGCCGATTGCCCGTAAGAAGGGCGGATGCTTTGAACTTGACCTTGTTCTGCGCAACAATATCACAACCCCTGAACATCCCCTGGGCGTTTACCATCCGCATGAAGAACTTCATCACATCAAAAAAGAGAATATCGGCTTGATTGAGGTGATGGGGTTGGCCGTGCTTCCGGCGCGGCTCAAGGACGAACTGGCAATCCTGGCGGATGTGCTTGCGGATGGAACACCGCTTGACGAGGATAAGCGGATTGCCAGCCATGTCCCATGGGCGCGGGAATTGAAAAACCGATATACGTTTACAAAAGAAAACGCGGCGGGAATCCTGCAAGATGAGGTTGGCGCTGTGTTTGCTAAAGTGCTGGAGCATGCGGGTGTGTACAAACGGACAACGGCAGGGCGGCGGGCGTTCCTGCGGTTTTTGCGGAGTGTGGGGTAGGGGAGACATCCGGATCTACCCCAGGTTGATGGGCCGCCTTAAAGTATCCCCCCAGGGAGCTTGTGGAAACGCTGGCTTGTGTTAAAATCAAGTTATCGTTTCCACGTGGGTTTCAAAAAGAAAGGGGGAAACATCATGCATATGGCTGATGCTTTGATTACACCGCAGGTTGCCGGGACCATGTATGTCTGTTCGGCTGCAGCTGCGGCATATTCGGTAAGGAAAGTCCGTCTGGAGAGCGATCCTAAGAAAATTCCGGTGATGGGGGTGATGGGCGCGTTCGTTTTTGCGACGCAGATGATCAATTTTACGATCCCAGGAACGGGTTCCAGTGGGCATCTGTGCGGAGGGATGCTTTTGTCCGCGCTTTTAGGCCCATATGCCGGGTTCCTGACTATGATCGGAGTGCTTGTGATACAGTGCCTGCTGTTCGCGGACGGCGGCCTGCTGGCATTAGGGTGTAACATATGGAACATGGCATTTTACGGGTGCTTTATTGGAGCGCTTGCCATCTGGCGGCCGATGATGAAGAAAGGATTTTCCAGGGGCAAGATTATCGCGGCTTCCATACTTGGCTGTGTAGTGACGTTGCAGATGGGGGCGTTCAGCGTCGTCCTTGAAACGCTCCTTTCCGGGGTGACGGAACTTCCGTTTGCTGTTTTCGCGGCGGCTATGCAGCCCATCCATCTGGCTATCGGGCTTGGCGAAGGATTGATTACGGCTGCGGTGCTTGTGTTTGTCTACGAAGCCAGGCCGGAACTCCTGTATGGGGCGGGAGAAACTGCCGGGGCCGGAGAGAGGTTTTCATTTAAGAAAACGCTGGCGGTTCTTGCGGCTGCGGCAGTCGTGATCTCTGGCATCCTCTCCCTTCTGGCTTCATCGAAACCGGATGGGCTGGAATGGTCGATTGCAAAGATTACCGGTTCCACGGAAGTAGAAGCGGAAGGGGAGTTGTACGATACGGCGGCCTCCGTGCAGGAATCCACGGCGCTGCTGCCGGATTACGCGTTTAAAAATTCTGATTCCGCGCTAGGCACCACATTTTCTGGAATTGTGGGTGGGCTTGTTGTAGTTGCTGTCTGTATAGGCGCTTGTTACGGATTCCGCTTCTTTTTAAAAAAGCGGAAAGTATAAAAACGGCTGTTTTGGATGAACTATGGGCAAAATAGAGCATGCAATACATGAAATCCACGATATTCATACATCCGCATCAAGGGATCAGTGGATGAACCAGCTTCATCCATTGGTGAAACTGGTAGTGACGGTTCTGTATATCGCGGTTGTGGTTTCCTTTGATAAATATGATATTGCCGGGCTAGCGGGAATGGTAGTCTATCCGATTGCGGGATTTGTGCTGGCGGAATTATCGGTATGGGATTGTGTGAAGCGGCTGCGTATTGTGCTGCCGCTCGTCTGTTTTATCGGTATCTTAAATCCAGTATTTGACCGCGTGCCTTTGGAGATAGGCGGCTTGTCTTTGAATGCCGGTTTTCTTTCCATGGTTACTCTGATTTTAAAAGGAGTTTTTACGGTTTTTGCATCGTACATCCTGATTGCGTCGACCACGGTTGAAAAGCTTTGTTATGCCTTGCGGTTGCTGCATGTACCGAAAATCCTTGTTACAGAGCTGCTGTTGATTTACCGGTATATCACGGTGCTTCTTGGGGAAGTAAACCGGGTGACGCAGAGTTATGCGCTGCGTGCGCCGGGGCAGAAAGGGATTCACTGGAAAGCCTGGGGGACGTTGGCCGGACAGATCCTGCTAAGAAGCATGGATCGCGCCAATATGGTCTATGAAAGCATGGTTTTAAGAGGGTACGGCGGAGAGTTTGGCTATCTTGGAGGAAGTGTCCGCATGCGGGCAAAGGATATCGCTTATCTGGCTGTCTGGACGGGAATCATGATAGGTCTTCGCAAGGTTCCGGTGATCATGGTTATTGGGAGCCTGCTGCGAAATTTGGGAGGATGGATGCCATGAGCCATATTCATATAGATGTAGAAAACGTATCCTTTGGATATGAAAAAGATCAGATGGTTCTGAAGCAGATTTCCTTTCATGCAAAGGAAAAAGATTCTATCGGGATCATTGGCGCGAATGGGGCAGGGAAGTCCACGCTTTTGAAGCTGCTGGTGGGGCTTCACCTTGGGTATTCCGGAAGTATCCGGGTAGAGGAAATCCCGGTGCAAAAAGAAATGCTGGCGAAGGTACGGGAAAAAATCGGTTATGTGTTCCAGGACTCAGACAGCCAGCTTTTTATGTCCACGGTCTATGAGGACGTAGCGTTTGCCCCAAGGAATTATGGGTTTTCGGAGGAAGAGGTGGAAAAAAGGGTTTCCCAGGCATTACGCCTGACGGGGATCAGCCGCCTGAAAGAAAAACAGATTTTCAAATTGTCCGGGGGCGAGAAGAAGCTGGTTTCCATTGCAACCATTCTTTCCATGACCCCGGATATCATCCTGATGGACGAACCTTCGGCGGCATTGGATCCGGGGAACCGCCGCAATTTCATCCATATCCTGAATTCATTTGAGCATTTAAAAATCATTGCTACCCATGACCTGGATATGGTGATGGATACTTGCGGGAGAACGATATTGATCTCCGACGGAAGGATTGTCCGGGACGGAAGGACAGAGGAGCTTTTGCGCGACAAGGAGCTTTTGGAGGCAAACGGTCTGGAGCTTCCACTGGGGCTGCAGCACAAGACAAGCATGAAGGAAGGATAGGAGGAGTGTAGAAGACGATGGGAACAATGAAATTGAAGACAAGCGGCAGAGAAGCAGACGTATATGTTTTGACCAATTCCAGCGGAATGAGGGTCGAGCTTACCAATTATGGTGCAACATTGATGAAATTATATGTAAAAGACAGACAGGGAAATCCGGTGAATGTTGTATTAGGGTATGATACGCTGGATGCATATGAAAAGGGCGGCTGTTACTTTGGGGCTGTGGTAGGCCGCGTGGCAAACCGGATCGCGGATGCAAGTTTTGAGTTAAACGGGACGAAATATTTCCTGACAGCGAACGATCAGACAAATGCCCTTCACGGCGGCAGGGACTTCTACCACACACGGATGTGGACGACAGAAGCATCGGATGAAAAGCATGTCCGGTTTGGGCTGGTAAGTAAGGATGGGGATCAAGGCTTTCCAGGAAATTTAAAGATTGCAGTCCAATATGAATTGACGGAAGAAAACGAATTAAAGATCCAATATCGAGCAATATCAGACGAAGATACCCTACTCAACCTGACCAACCATAGTTATTTCAATTTGAATGGGCAGGGGACGGGGACTGTACTGGATCAGGAGGCCGCGATCCATGCGGATGGTTTTACAGAGATTGATGAAAAACTGATCCCGACAGGCAACATCCTTCCGGTTGAAGGGACGCCGCTGGATTTCCGGTCATACAAGAAAATCGGGAAGGACATAGAAGAGGATTACCCTGCATTAAAGCTGGCGGGGGGATATGACCACAATATGGTGCTTTGTGGGCAGGGATACCGCAAGGCTGCAGAGATGAGATCCGCTACTACCGGCATTGCCATGGAGGTATTCACAGACCTTCCAGGTATGCAGTTTTATACGGCTAATTTTGTGAACCATGAAAGAGGTGTTGGCGGAACCATCTATCAGAAGCGGGACGCGGCCTGTTTTGAGACGCAGTTTTTCCCGGACGCCATCCATCATGAGGAATTTCAAAGCCCGGTTTTAAAGAAAGCAGAAGAATTTGTTACAGAAACCGCATACCGTTTTACCGTTCTGGATCGGTAAGAGGGGTGAGGGAGGCGTTTGGTTTCTTTTCGCGGTTCCGGGGAACATAGACTGTTCCCCGGAAGCTTAAACGGGCCAGTCTTTTTCCAAATCCGGGCGAATCTTCCTGTCCTTAAAATAATATTCTCTGTCATGGTCGTCCACTTCGCGAAGAACCCTGCAAGGATTGCCAACTGCTACAGTATTTGGCGGGATATCCTTAGTGACAACACTGCCCGCCCCGATTACTGTATGATCCCCGATTGTAATACCTGGCATGATAAGCGCCCCTGCGCCTATCCAGCAATTTTTTCCGATATGGACAGGTGCGTTATACTGATAGCCCTTTTGACGTAATTCTGGTGAAATCGGGTGTCCTGCGGTTGCTACAGTAACATTCGGGCCAAACATCGTATAATCTCCTACATAAATATGAGTATCATCTACCATGGTAAGATTAAAATTAGCATAAATATTTTTACCAAAGTGAACGTGTCCACCCCCGAAATTAGAGTGAAATGGCGGTTCAATATAGCATCCCGGCCCAATCTCTGCAAACATCTCTTTTAGCAGCCGTCCGCGCTTTTCCATTTCCGTAGGGCGTGTCGTATTAAACTCATAAAGTTTATCCAATTGCTTTAATTGTATTTTCATGATTTCCTCATCTCCCGGAAAATACAACTCTCCCGTGTGCATCCGGTCTTTCATGCTCATGCTTTCGATATCTCCCTTCTTGCATCGGCGGCCTGCGCCATAGGGCTTGCTTCATGGACAGGCGCCATGTCAACAGGCTTTCCTGTATCCATATCATACATTGATCCTATGGAAAAGTAAATGATGATCCCAGGATCAAATAGACAAAAAGCTGATGCAAACTTACTTTCAAGAAGATTTTTGGATACTTGGCCTGCCCACAACATGAGAAAAAGCGTAATCGAAAAAACTTGGCAAATCCCGCATAACTGTGTATAATCATATTACTATCCACCGTTGCTCCGCCCACATTCATAAAAAGCTGTCGGCTTACGCTGCCAGCCGCTGCGCAGCTTTTATGAATGTGGGCGGAGCAACAAAGGTAGCCATAGAGTAAGAAAAGAGTTTGGTGGCCGTATGGAAATGGTTCAGACAGAAAAACTGGTTTTTGAATATGAAAAGCGGGACGAAGAAGGGAAGCTTATTGGAAAATCAAGAGCCATCGATGAAGTGGACATGGATGTGGAGGAAGGGCAGTTTATCGCGATCCTTGGACATAATGGATCCGGAAAATCAACGCTTGCCAAGCATATCAATGCCATCCTTGTGCCGACAGAGGGGACGATATGGGTGTCCGGGAAAGATACGAAAAACCCGGATTTTTTGTGGGATGTCAGGCAGTCGGCGGGGATGGTGTTCCAAAATCCGGACAACCAGATCATCGGGACGGTGGTGGAAGAAGACGTAGGTTTCGGCCCGGAAAACCTTGGGGTCCCCACAGAGGAAATCTGGCAGCGTGTGGCGGAAAGCCTGAAAGCAGTCGGCATGACAGAATACCGGCATCATTCCCCGAATAAGCTGTCCGGCGGGCAGAAGCAGCGTGTGGCGATTGCAGGCGTAGTGGCTATGGAACCGAAATGCATCGTGTTGGATGAGCCGACGGCCATGCTTGACCCGATGGGGAGAAAGGAAGTCCTGCACACGGTACAGAAGCTCCGCCGGGAGAAACAGGTCACGATTATCCTGATCACCCATTATATGGAGGAAGTCGTGGATGCGGACAAAATCTATGTGATGGATCATGGGAAAGTTGTGATGGAAGGTACGCCGAGGGAGATCTTTTCAAGGGTTGAGGAATTAAAGTCCTACCGCCTGGACGTGCCGCAGGTGACGATCCTGGCGGATGCGCTCCAAAAGCGCGGCCTGGACATCCCAGAAGGGATACTAAAGAAAGAGGAACTGACGGAGGTTTTGGTTCATATCCGGAACCATTATGCATAAAGGTATCAGATATGTCAAACAGAGTGGAGCATTCAAATTCAGACACGTCAAACAGAGCAGGGCATTCAAATCCAGATGTGTTGATCAAAGTGGAGCATTTAAACTATGTATACAGTGAGGGGACGGCCTATGAAAAGCAGGCTTTAAAGGATGTTTCTCTGGAAATCCCACAGGGAGAGTTTGTCGGCGTCATTGGCCATACCGGTTCCGGAAAATCCACGCTTATCCAGCATTTGAACGGGCTGCTTAAAGCGTCAAGCGGGGCATTGTATTATAAGGGGGACAATATATACAGGGATGGCTACGACATGCGTCGTCTGCGCAGTGAAGTGGGGCTAGTTTTCCAGTATCCGGAGCATCAGCTTTTTGAAGCCGATGTGTTGACGGATGTTTGCTTTGGCCCGAAAAACCAGGGGCTTTCCCGGAAGGAATGCGAGGAGAGGGCGCTGGAAGCATTGAAGCTCGTGGGGTTGAAAGAAAAATATTACAGGGCTTCCCCGTTTGAGCTT
>CAZYVA010000070.1:0-9526 GCA_964650695.1 uncultured Dorea sp.
GAGTACATTCAACTAAGCTTTCTCACGCCCTGTCGGGCCTGATAAAGCAAGTTTCATTGTAAAGGAGATTAGGGGTATGGAATTTGAGAAACTGCAGGCAATCATTGCGGACGTTATGAATATTGAGGATAAGGGGTCCATCAAGGCAGACACGAAATTTGCGGATGACCTTGGGGCGGATTCCCTGGATGTTTTTCAGATTGTGATGGGCATTGAGGAGACTTTTGACATTGAGATTGATAATGACGCCGCAGAGTCCATCGTGACGGTCGGCGATGCCGCGGAGCAGATCCGGATAGCGGTCAACGACTGAAAGTAGAATGGAAGCAGCGCCTACTACGGAAAAGCCCGTCAGGGCTTTTCCTTCTTGATATGGGAGGAAACATGGCTGGGAACTTCCATTGTCCAGGACGTACGAAATCCCCCCGGATATGGCAGGAGGGGATAGGCTTGAAAAGGAAGGGTTGGAATGAAAGACGACAGGCTGACAGAACTGGAAGAGAAAATCGGGTATTCTTTTCGTGACAAGAAGCTTCTGAAGCGGTCCATGACGCACAGCTCCTATGCAAATGAAAAGCATTTCCATAAATATGAGTGCAACGAGCGGCTGGAATTTCTTGGGGACGCGGTACTGGAGCTTGTATCCAGCGAGTTCCTTTTCCGGGAATACGGTGGGATGCCGGAGGGTGAGCTGACCAGGCTGCGCGCCAGTATGGTATGCGAATCTTCCCTTGCTTACTGCGCAAAGCAGATTGAGCTTGGGAAATACCTGCTGCTTGGGCGGGGCGAAGATGCCACCGGGGGGAGGAAACGCCCATCCGTCACCTCTGACGCGATGGAAGCCCTGATAGGGGCTGTTTATCTGGATGGTGGTTTTGCCAGTGCAAAAGAGCTGATCCTCAGGTTCGTGCTGAATGACCTGGAAAACAGGAAGCTCTTTTACGATAGCAAGACCATCCTCCAGGAGATGGTGCAGGCAAAGTCAAGCCTGGAAATTTCCTACCGGGAGCTGGAAGAGTCCGGGCCAGACCACGACAAAATATTCCGCGTGGCGGCCTATATCGGGAACGCCCAGTACGGGATCGGTGTCGGGCATACAAAAAAGGCGGCGGAGCAGGAAGCGGCGTACCGAAGTATTTTGATGCTGCGAAAAAAAGCAGGCAAAGCAAATAAAACAGGAGTTCTATGTATTTAAAAAGTATTGAGGTCCAGGGATTCAAATCCTTTGCGCATAAATTAAAATTTGAATTTCACAATGGGATCACTGCGATCGTAGGGCCGAACGGGAGCGGAAAAAGCAATGTAGCGGATGCCGTCCGCTGGGTGCTGGGGGAGCAGCGGGTGAAGCAGCTTCGGGGAGGCAGTATGCAGGACGTTATTTTTTCCGGGACAGAGAACCGAAAACCGCTGAGTTATGCTTCCGTGGCGATCACACTGGATAATTCCGACCATCACCTTCCCGTAGATTATGAGGAAATCACCATTGCCAGGAAATTGTACCGGTCCGGCGAAAGCGAATACCTGGTGAATGGGGCGGCCTGCCGGCTCAAAGATATCCAGGAAATGTTTTATGATACCGGGATCGGAAAAGAGGGGTACTCGATCATCGGGCAGGGGCAGATCGACCGGATTTTAAGCGGGAAGCCGGAGGAGAGGCGGGAACTTTTTGACGAGGCTGCCGGGATTGTCAAGTTCAAGCGCAGGAAAAACCTTTCGGTGAAAAAGCTGGAGGAGGAGCGGCAGAACCTCCTGCGTGTCGATGATATCCTGGGGGAACTGGAAAAGCAGTTAGAGCCGCTGGAGCGCCAGGCTGGGAAAGCCAGGGAATATCTGCGCAAAAAGGAATCCTTAAAAATCTATGACATCAACCTGTTTTTGTTGGAGAGCGAGCGGGTGCAGGAGCAGATCGAGGCGCTGGCCCGGAAAATCTCCCTGACGCAGGACGAGCTTTCGCAGGCGCAGAAAGACCATGCGCAGATGAAGCAGAAATATGAATCCGTGGAAGAACAGGTGGACGGAATTGATGACTCCGTTGAGCGCGCGAAAAACCAGCTCAATGAGACCTCCATATTAAAGCAGCAGTTGGAAAACCAGATCGCGCTCTTAAAGGAGCAGATCCACAGCGCACGGATGAACGATGAACACTATGTACAGCGCGTATCGACGATCGACGCGGAGCTGGATGTGCGCAGTTCCCAGCTCGGCGCACTAAAAAAAGAACAGGAAGAGCTGCATAGCCGGTTAAAGCTTCAAAAGGATCTGGAAAACCAGGCAAGGGAAGACTTGATTGCCGTGCAGACCCGGATCGCGACGCTGACGGACGAGATTGAAAAGGGCAAGGCGGACTTGATGGAGCTTTTGGGGAACCGGGCTTCCACGAAAGCGAAAATCCAGAAGTACGATACAATGTCCGAGCAGATACAGGCGCGCAAGGCACAGCTCAAAGACCAGGCGGCGCAGACGAAGGAGGAGGCAGGCCGCCAGCAAGGGCTTCTGGACAGGTACAAGGAAGAGTTGGAGAAAGTATCCGGGGAAATTATCGGGCTGCAGGACGAGCAGCAGAAGTATGAGGCGGAAATTGACGCCCTGCAGAAAACGCTGGCAAAGCAGACGGAACAGTTCCGGATCGGGCAGACCGCGTACCACAGGGAAAGCTCCCGGCTGGAATCCCTGAAAAATATTACGGAGCGGTACGATGGGTACGGGAACAGCATCCGTAAGGTGATGAACCTGCGCGGGGAAGAGAAAGGGCTTCTGGGCGTGGTCGCGGATATTGTGAAAGTCGAAAAGCAGTACGAGATCGCGATCGAAACCGCCCTTGGCGGCAATATCCAGAATATCGTCACGGACGATGAGCAGACAGCAAAGCGCATGATCGAATATCTGAAAAAAAACCGGTTTGGGCGGGCTACTTTTTTGCCGCTCACATCGATCCGAAGCAGCGTCGGCTTTCAAAGGAAGGAAGTATTCCGGGAGGCCGGGGTCCTTGGGACGGCAGATACACTGGTGGATGTGGAGCAGCGGTTCCGGGTCCTTTCGGCGTATCTGCTTGGAAAGACCCTTGTGGTAGACCAGATCGACCACGCGCTGGCGATCGCAAGGAAATATAAACAGTCCATCCGGATGGTGACGCTGGAAGGGGAACTGATCCACCCAGGCGGCTCGATGACGGGCGGAGCATTTAAAAATTCCAGCAACCTTTTAAGCCGCAGGCGGGAGATGGAAGAATTTGAAAAGACAGTCCGGCAGTTGAAACGCGAGATGGATGAGCTGGAAGAGGTTTCCAACCGGCTTCGGAAAGAAAGGGCCGCCTGTTACGATGAGATCGAGATATTGAACGGGAAACTCCAGAAAGCGTTCGTCGTCCAGAATACTGCGAAAATGAACCTGGACCAGGCGAAAATGCGCCTGGACGCAGCCCTCCGGCAGGAAGAGGCGATCCGTCAGGAAGGGACCGAGATGAATATGCAGATCGCGGATATCATGGACAACCAGGAATCCATCCGCGTGGAGCTGGACACCTCGGAAAGGCTGGAGAAAGAACTGAACGCGGCCGCCGGGAAAACACAGGCGCGGTTGGAGGAAGAAAGGGACGAAGAGACGAAAAGGCAGAAAGCGGCAGAGGAAGCCCACCTCGCCCTGGCGGGCATGGAGCAAAAATATGAGTTTTCCGTCCAGAACGTCACCCGGATCGAGGAAGAAATCCAGAAATTCGAGGAAGAGAAACGGGAACTGGAGGGCAGCCAGGACAGCACGTCAAAGGAAATCCAAAAGAAAGAATCCAAAATCCGGGATCTGAGGAAAACGATCGATGATTCCAAGGATTTATTTGCGGAGATCGAGGCGGAGATCGAAAAGAACAAACGCCAAAGGGAAGAATTGAACCAGCGGCATAAGGTGTTCCTGGAAAAGCGGGAAGAGCTTTCCCGCCATATCAATGATCTGGACAAGGAGCTTGTCCGCCTGGAGGCGCAGAAAGAAAACGGGGAGTTGTCCAATGAAAAGCGGATCAATTATATGTGGGAGGAATATGAGCTGACCTACAACCATGCGAAGGAACTTCGCAACCCCAGCCTGGTGGATCTGTCGAAGATGAAAAAAAAGATACAGGATCTGCGCATGGAGATACGCGGGCTTGGGGACGTCAATGTTAATGCCATTGACGACTATAAAAGCATTTCGGAGCGTTACCGGTTCCTGAAAGGCCAGCACGATGACCTGGTGGAAGCGGAGGCTGGCTTAGAACAGATCATCGAAGAGCTGGATGCCGCGATGCGGAAACAGTTTAAAGAGCAGTTTGCGCAGATTTCCAAAGAGTTTGACCGGGCTTTCCGGGAACTGTTCGGAGGAGGCAAAGGGACGCTGGAGCTTTTGGAGGATACGGATATTTTGGAGGCAGGCGTCCGTATCATCGCGCAGCCGCCGGGAAAAAAGCTGCAGAACATGATGCAGTTGTCCGGCGGGGAGAAAGCGCTGACGGCGATCGCGCTTTTGTTTGCCATCCAGAACCTGAAACCGTCCCCGTTCTGCCTGCTGGACGAGATCGAGGCGGCGCTGGATGACAACAATGTCATCCGGTTCGCGAAATATTTACATAAGCTGAAAAAAAACACCCAGTTTATTGTCATCACCCACCGCAGAGGGACGATGACAGCGGCGGACCGGCTGTATGGGATCACAATGCAGGAAAAAGGCGTTTCAACGCAGGTATCCGTGCGTTTGCTGGAGGATGAACTAGAGAAGTAAGGAGCTTTTCAAATGGCGGAAAAAGAAGGATTTTTTAAACGGCTGGTCCAGGGACTGGCAAAAACAAGAGACAGCTTCGTGTCGGGGATGGACAGCATTTTCAATAGTTCCGGCAGCATTGACGAGGATTTCTATGAAGATCTGGAGGAAGCCTTGATCATGGGAGACCTAGGGGTCGAGGCGACGGAGCGGGTCCTGGATGATTTGAGGGAAAAAGTGAAGGAAAACCATATCAAAGAGCCGCGGGAATGCCGCCAGATCCTGGTGGATGGCATCCGGGGGCAGATGCGCGTGGAGAAGGCTGCCTATTCGTTCGAGAAAGCCACTTCCGTTGTCTTAGTGATCGGTGTGAACGGCGTCGGGAAAACAACGACCATCGGAAAGCTGGCGGGAAAGCTCCGCGCGCAGGGACGGAAAGTCGTGATCGCGGCGGCGGATACTTTCCGGGCAGCAGCGGGAGAGCAGTTGAAGGAATGGGCGGACCGGGCGCAGGCAGAGTTTGTCGGCGGGCAGGAGGGGGCGGATCCGGCTTCTGTGATTTTTGACGCGGTTGCGGCCGCCAAGGCGAGGCGCGCGGACGTACTGCTCTGTGACACGGCGGGCCGGCAGCACAATAAGAAAAACCTGATGGAAGAATTGAAAAAAATAAACCGGGTCATCGACCGGGAATTCCCGGAGGCTTTCCGGGAAACGCTCATCGTCCTGGATGCGACGACCGGGCAGAACGCCCTGCAGCAGGCAAAGGAATTTTCAGAAGCGGCAGACGTTACCGGGATCGTCCTGACAAAGATGGACGGAACAGCGAAAGGCGGCATCGCGGTGGCGGTACAGGCGGAGCTTGGGATCCCGGTGAAATACATCGGGGTAGGGGAATCCATCGACGATCTGCAAAGGTTTGACGCAGATACGTTCGTGGAGGCGCTATTTTCCGCACCGGCGGAAAGCTGATCCCAAGTGACCCAAAAAACAACCAGAACATTAGGACAACCAGAACAACAGGGAGGAAGGACCGTATGGAAACATTGACACTCGAAAAATTTGAGGAAGCCAGCGAGATCGTGAAAAAGGTGACGCTTCCGACGAAGCTGGTTTACAGCGAAAACTTAAGCGCCCAGACAGGTGGGAAGATTTACCTGAAACCGGAAAATATGCAGTATACCGGTGCATAAGGTGCGCGGGGCTTATTATAAAATCAGCACGATGTCCCAGCAGGAACGGGACAAAGGGCTGATCACCGCATCTGCCGGCAACCATGCGCAGGGCGTCGCATACGCAGCGCAAAAATTTGGATGCCAGGCGACGATCGTGATGCCGACAATCACCCCGCTGATCAAGGTCAACCGCACAAAAAACTATGGCGCGGAAGTGATCCTTCATGGGGATGTCTATGATGAAGCTTATGAATACGCCGTAAACCTTGCGGAAGAAAATGAGCATACTTTCGTCCACCCGTTTGATGATCTGGCGGTTGCGACCGGGCAAGGGAGCATCACGATGGAGATCATCCAGGAGCTTCCGACGGTAGACTATATCATTGCGCCTGTCGGCGGAGGCGGGTTGATCGCCGGGGTTTCCACACTGGCAAAAATGCTGAACCCAAAGATCAAAATCATCGGGGCGGAGCCAAAGGCGGCGGCAAGCATGAGCGCAGCGCTCGATTGCGGGGAGCCGGTGGAAATCCCGTCGGCGGACACGATCGCGGACGGCACTGCGGTCAAGAAGGTTGGGGAGAATATATTCCCATACTGCAAGGAAAATATTGATGAAATGGTGACGGTGGAAGACGATGAGTTGATCGGTGCGTTTCTGGATATGGTGGAAAACCACAAGATGGTAGTGGAAAATTCCGGCCTGCTCCCAGTGGCGGCTTTGAAGCAACTGGATTTGAAAGGGAAGAAAGCGGTCCTTATTTTAAGTGGCGGGAATATGGATGTCATCACGCTTTCCTCCATTGTGCAGCATGGGCTGATCCAGAGGGACCGGATTTTTTCCGTGTCTGTCCTTTTGCCGGACAAGGCTGGGGAGCTGGTGCGGGTCGCGACCACGATCGCGAATCAAAACGGGAACGTCATCAAACTGGAACACAACCAGTTTGTCAGCACGAACCGGAACGCGGCGGTGGAGCTTCGTATTACAATGGAAGCCTTTGGGACAGAACACAAGGCACAGATCCTGCAGGCGCTGGAAGATGACGGCTTCCGCCCAAGGGAGATAGGGGCGAAATTGTATTAGGATATTGCGCAGCCAGGAGGGAGACAGGAGAAATGACAAAAATTCAAATGCAAAATCCTATTGTGGAGATGGACGGGGATGAGATGACAAGGATCCTCTGGAAGCTGGTTAAGGAAAAGCTTTTGGAGCCTTTTGTGGAGCTGAATACAGAATACTACGACCTGGGACTGATGCACAGAAACGAGACGGACGACCAGGTGACCGTTGACGCTGCCCTGGCGGTAAAAAAACATAAGGTTGCGGTAAAATGCGCGACGATCACGCCGAACGCGGCGCGGGTGGAAGAGTATAGCCTGAAAGAGATGTGGAAGAGCCCGAACGGCACCATCCGCGCGATCCTGGACGGGACGGTGTTCCGCGCCCCGATCGTCGTGAATGGGATCGAGCCGAATGTAAAAAGCTGGAAAAAGCCGATCACAATCGCAAGGCACGCTTACGGGGACGTATATAAAAACACGGAGATGAAAATACCAGGGGCGGGGAAAGCGGAGCTGGTCTATACGGCAAAAGACGGGAGCGAGTTGCGTGAAACGATCCATGAATTTGACGGACCCGGCATCCTGCAGGGGATGCACAATACAAGCCGTTCAATCGAGAGCTTCGCGAGGAGCTGTTTCCAGTACGCATTAGATACACGCCAGGATCTGTGGTTTGCCACAAAAGACACCATCTCCAAAACATACGACCATACTTTCAAAGATATTTTCCAGGATACCTACGAGGCAGGATACCGGGAAAAGTTCCGGAAGGAGGGGATTGTGTATTTCTATACCCTGATCGACGACGCGGTTGCGCGCGTGATGAAGTCGGAGGGCGGATACATCTGGGCGTGCAAGAACTATGACGGCGATGTGATGCGCGATATGGTTTCTTCCGCTTTCGGATCGCTGGCGATGATGACTTCTGTGCTTGTCTCACCGGAGGGGTATTATGAATATGAGGCAGCGCACGGGACGGTACAGAAGCATTATTATAAATACCTGAACCATGAGGAGACCTCCACAAATTCTGTGGCAACGATTTTCGCATGGACCGGGGCGCTCAAAAAGCGCGGGGAGCTGGACGGAAACGATGCGTTGGCTGCATTTGCAAAAAAACTGGAACAGGCGGCAGTCGCAGCCATTGAGGAAGGGAAGATGACGCAGGACCTGGCGCGGATCACGACACTGGAGCATCCAACAGTATTAAGCAGCGAAGGGTTCATTGAAGCGGTTGCAGAAAAGCTGCGGGAGTTATAGGGAAGAATCATCGGCGAAAAAAATGAGAGGAAAGGCAAGGATTTATGTTATGAATCAGTCAAAAGATATGATGGAGACAGCTTACCACGCACTGGCCGGGAAAAAGGGGGTGGACATCCAGGTGATCGATATCTCAAAGGTTTCGGTCATGACGGATTATTTTGTCATCACCCACGGGACCAGCAGCAGCCAGGTAGACGCGCTTGTGGACAGCGTAAAGGAACAGATGGAACGGGCCGGGTATGCCATCCGGCAGCAGGAGGGCGGACGGAAAGGGAGCTGGATCCTGCTGGATTATGGGGATGTCATTGTGCATGTCTTTGATAAGGAGAGCCGCCCGTTCTATAGCCTGGAAAGGATCTGGAGCGATGGGGAGAAGGTCCAGGTGCAGTGATAAAAGATCCCCATGTAAACCGACGGGCAGCTTCCGGCGGGTGGTTCCAAAAAGAACCACCCGCGGTCACTTTATAAAGCGGAACACCCCGATCACTTTCCCTAAAATCACGCAGTCCGTCACAAAAATCGGATCCATCGTATCGTTTTCCGGCTGGAGGCGGATAGCCTTTTTTTCCTTATAAAACGTCTTTACCGTGGCTTCCTCCTCGATCAGCACCGCGGCCATCTCGCCGTTGGAGGCGGTATCCTGCTTCTGGACAAGCACATAATCACCGTCCAGGATCCCCGCGTTCACCATGCTTTCCCCGTGTACCTTCAGCATGAACGTCTGCTTATCCGGCATGAATTCCATCGGGATCGGGAAATAATTTTCAATGTTCTGCTGCGCGAGTATCGGCTCCCCGGCGGCGACATGCCCGACCATCGGAACCTGCGCGACCTCGCGGCGCATGAACTGGAACTCATCATCCAGGATCTCGATCGCACGCGGCTTTGCCGGATCCCTGCGGATGTACCCTTTTTTCTCCAGCGTCTCCAAATGGGAGTGGACGGAGGACGTGGATTTCAAATGGACGGCCTCGCAGATGTCCCGGACGGAGGGGGGGAACCCCTGTTTTAAAATCCGGGTTTTGATGTATTCCAGGATTTCTGTTTGCTTTGCGCTGATTTTTTTATCTTCCATTGAAAATCCCCCTGTCGGTTCCTGTACAATATTTCTGTATGTTATCATACCACAGGAATCCGGGGAAAGCAAACAAATGTTCACCGCTAAATCAGAATATTCCTCCTTAATATTCTTCTTCTTTGAAGCTGTCAGCGGACAAGGCAAAGGAAAATACAGATTTATTAAGAAATAAGAGAAGCCCACGCCTCCGAACTTTCTTACCGGAAGCGTGGGCTTTGACTATACTATT
>CAZYVA010000071.1:0-2763 GCA_964650695.1 uncultured Dorea sp.
TTCAAGGAGGTATTGTTTTTACAGGAATATTGAAGCGGGCATTGGAAACTGTGAAGGTATGAAACAGTTAGAAAACTGAGACAAGGAGTATCTGACGGTATGAAAGAATTAGGATTCGGCTGCGCAAGACTGCCACTCATGGATGAAGGATACCTTCCCCTATACGCAGGGCGTCAGTTCGACGATCATCCGGGCAAAGCTTGGGGCGGAGAAAATCCTGAATCCGCCTGGGGCTTCCGGGAGTTGTAAAATAGGAGTGGACTTTGCGCCGCAAATGCTGCATAATAGAAGTAGTAACGCAAAGCGCTGGTTTCCAATAGGGGAGGGGAGGACGAGAGGCATGGTCGATTACACGCAGGGTTCAGGCAGGCAGTACCATATTCAGGCAAAGGAAGGGGAAGTGGGGAAATATGTGATTTTACCTGGGGATCCGAAGCGATGCGAAAAGATCGCCGCTTTCCTGGAGGATGCGAGGCTGGTGGCGGACAGCCGGGAATTTGTGACCTACACCGGTTACCTGGACGGGGAGATGGTCAGCGTGACGTCAACGGGCATCGGAGGGCCTTCCGCTTCGATTGCCATGGAAGAGCTTCATCGGTGCGGCGCGGATACGTTCATCCGGGTAGGCACCTGCGGAGGGATACAGTTGGACGTGCGGGGCGGGGATCTGGTGATCGCGACCGGTGCGGTCCGGATGGAAGGGACGAGCAAGGAGTATGCCCCGATAGAGTTCCCGGCGGTCGCGGATCACCAGGTTGTCCATGCGCTGGCATGTGCGGCGGACAGGCTGGGGGTTCCGAGGCATATCGGTGTAGTGCAGTCCAAGGATTCGTTTTACGGGGAGCATGAGCCTGAGAAGAAACCCATAGGGTATGAGCTGCTGCAGAAGTGGAATGCATGGATCCAGTGTGGGGTACTGGCATCGGAGATGGAGTCGGCGGCGTTGTTTGTGGTCGGAAGCTGCCTGCGGGCCCGCGTCGGGACAGTGCTTTTGGCGCTTGCAAACCAGGAGCGTGAGGCGGCCGGGCTGGACAATGCGCAGGCGCATGACACAGAAAGCGCGATCCGTACAGCAGTGGAGGCGATCCGTTTCCTGATCAGGCAGGATGCATAAGCCCTTTCGTGGCGGTCCTTAAGGGCAGGGTGACAAAAAAGCGCTAACAAGGGTTTCAGACAGGAGGGAGAACATGAACCAGGTTTATGAAAAACTGCTTCAATGCAAGGAGAAGGTGAGGTCGGTCACGGATTTCCGGCCGGAAGCAGCGATTGTGCTGGGTTCCGGCCTTGGGGAGTATGCCGGGCGGATCCGGACGGCTGCGCAGATCCCTTATTCCGAGATTGACGGATTTCCGGTTTCCACGGTGCAGGGGCATGACGGGAAGTACATCTTCGGCTATGTCGGTGAAACGCCGGTCGTCCTGATGAAAGGAAGGGTCCATTATTATGAAGGGTACGCGATGGAGGATGTAGTGATGCCTGTCCGGTTGATGGGGCTTTTAGGCGCCAAAACGCTGCTTCTAACGAATGCGGCGGGAGGGGTGGATACTTCCTTTTCACCGGGGGATCTGATGCTGGTCACGGATCATATTTCTTCTTTTGTAAGAAGTCCGCTGATTGGGGCAAATATAGACGAGCTTGGGGTCCGGTTTCCGGATATGAGCCATGTATATGATCCCGGGCTCTGCGATAAGATCCGGGAAACCGCGAAAAAACAGGGTGTGGATCTAAAGGAGGGCGTCTACATCCAGTTCAGCGGGCCGAACTACGAGACGCCTGCAGAGATCCGTATGGCGAGGGCGCTTGGCGCGTCGGCCGTAGGGATGAGTACCGTCTGCGAAGCTATGGCGGCCAGGCATATGGGGATGAGGGTCGGCGCGGTTTCCTGCATCACGAATATGGCAGCGGGGATTTTAGGCCAGCCGTTAAGCCATGCGGAAGTGCAAAAGGTGGCGGATCAGGTAAAAGAGAAATTTGAAAAGCTGATGACAGGGATCATCCAGTCTTTATAAGGGAGATGGGACGCCATGGGGAGAAAGATACGGCGCCGGTTGCTTGTTATCCTTTTACTGGCGGCTTTTCTGCCTGCGTGCGGCGTGAAAAAAGAATATGGCGCGGATGCCGCCGGGGAGGAGCCTGCACAGGGGACTGCCAAGACAGAGGAAGCGCCGGAGGCTCTCAATGAATACGGGCTAACCGACAAACAGCAGGAAGCGTTTGTAAGGATTTATAAGAAATACCAGAAGAAATTCATGCAGGATTTTATGGAAAAATCTAAAGTGGAAGACCCGCAGGAATTATTCCGGGAGAACCTGCCTACGGACGAACGGTGGGCCGGCCTCATGGTGGATCTGGCAGAAGATGGTGTTTATGACCTGGAGGGCATCCAGGCGTCTGTGGCGCAAGTGGAGCATTACAATAAGGGATATGTTTTTGAGCATGCGGCCATCGAATGGATGGAGGAGGAAAACATCAGCACGGAAACGTGGAAATATCTGATGGATGAACATATCCTGGGGGATATGGACTTTATTGAAAATGTTGTGAAGCCGGCATACCTGGAAGTCTACCAGGAACTGGAGGGAAGTTATGAGACAAGGCATCCAACTAAGCCTTCTCAGCCCCTGCGGGTCTGACAAGGCAAGTTTCATTGCAGTCGGAGACTCAGCAACACTAAGCTCGGAAGGACCTCGCTAAGTGTTGCTGAGTGCATTCAACTAAGCCTTCTCAGCCCCTGCGGGTCTGACAAGGCAAGTTTCATTGCAG
>CAZYVA010000071.1:2863-5373 GCA_964650695.1 uncultured Dorea sp.
ATTCAACTAAGCCTTCTCAGCCCCTGCGGGTCTGACAAGGCAAGTTTCATTGCAGGAGGAGAATAAAATGACAGAGATGGAAAAAAAGAGGAACCGTCTTCTTGCGCCGCAGTTGGTGAAGGCTTTGCGTGCGAGGAATATGGAAGCGGTATTTGCGGAAACGAAAGAAGAAGCGCTTAAAAAGGCGTTGGAAATCATCCCGGACAAATCGACCGTCGGCTGCGGCGGGGTTTTGTCGGCACAGGAAATCGGCCTGATCGACGCGCTGCGGGAGGGGGATTACCATTTTCTGGACCGTGACGCAGCGGCCACGCCGGAAGAAATGGCTGCCATTCACAACGACACATTCTGTAACTGTGATTATTTCCTGACAAGTGCGAATGGCATGAGTGAAAACGGCCTGATCGTCAATGTTGACGGGAATGCGAACCGGGTCGCCGCTATCTGCTGCGGGCCAAAGCATGTACTGATCATTGTCGGGATGAACAAGGTAGTGCATTCGGAAGAGGACGCGTACCGCCGCGCAAAATATCTTGCCGCGCCCATCAATGCCCAGCGGTTCGGGTTGGATACGCCTTGCGCGAAACTGGGGAAATGCGCGGAATGCTTGCATGAACAGTGCATTTGCTGTCAGATCTTAATTACCCGTTACAGCAAGCACAAGGATCGGATCAAAGTCCTGCTTGTCAATGAAGATTTGGGGTTTTAAGCCTGCGTTTGTCCTGGGCAGCCTGGGCAGCCCTGTTGCGGGTTTGGCGGCTTCCACCCCATCATGGCCCATGTAAGGGGAAATGCCGCACGCGACTTGATCAGAAATATCGAAAATGCAAATAGAGGCTGAGAATGAGTGTCCGTGATGGCACTCATTTTTTGCCTGAACGGTACGCTATGTGAATTTCGCGGCTGTGGTATTTCTTGCCCAGGACACGGTATCATCATTCCGCTTAGCGGATGACTGCCACGGATGTATATGGAGGATTAAAGTAGCCAAAAAGAATCGCTTGTGTTATACTTACGCTATGGGGAGATGGACATTAAAAACCAGACATAAGGATGATCACAGTATCCGATTTCATATGTATCAAAAAGACCCGTCCAGGGAATACTTAGGGATAGTAAAGCAATGAAATGTCTGAATGCCAGGGATATGCCAAAAGCCAGGGAAAGGGCAGAAGGAAAGGATCCGGATATGCAGGTTTTGTTCCAATTAAAAAAGAAGCGCAGGATAGCCGCCGCGCTCTGTAGCTTTGTGATGTTTACGGCTCTTCCGGCGGAAGTTTTTTCGGAAGACGCCGGGGCGGAAAGCGCGGCCGGGCAGGCGGATGCGAAGGAGGAAGCAGTGGAAATCTCCGACGCGGATGCGGCCAAGATCGAAGATATGGAAGAAGAGTCCTCAGAATTACAGGATGATCTGGCCGAGATCAACCAGGAGCTTCTGGATTTGGGCGGCCAGATTGCGGATGTGGAGGAACAGATCGATACGTCCAGTGGACAGATTGCGATGCTAAAGGAGCAGCTTTCCATCGCGAAAAATATGGAAAAAGAACAGTATGCAGATATGAAGCTGCGGATTCAATATATGTATGAAAACGGGGACGAATCTTTCCTTCAGTTTGTCTGTACGGCGGAGGGGATGGGCGATTTTTTGAACCGGATCGATTTCGTGCAGAATGTCTGCGAGTACGACCGCGCAAAACTGGAGGATCTGCGTACCCTCCAACAGACGATCGCTGAACAGGACGAGGCGCTTGCCAGCGAGCAGGAAGCGCAGAAAGAGTTGGAAGAGCAGCTTACCGCCCAGCAGGAGGAGTTAAACCAGAAAGCAAAAGAGACATCTACGGATTTGGAAGCGATGGCCGCAAGGATCGAGCAGATGAAAGAAGAGGCAGAAAAAAAAGCCGCCGAGGAAGCGCAGCGGGCGGCCAGGGAAGCGGAGGAAAAGAAAAAAGCCGAGGAGGCGGCCGCAAGCCAGGAAGCAGCCCAGACTGCGTCTGCGTCCAGCTACAATATGCCAAGCGGCAGCGGCGTCCTGACAAAATATAAAGGGGTCAATTATTTTAATGGACATAAGGAAACTTACTATTCCCAGAGGGTGCTGCCAGGCGGCGGATTGCAGATCCCAGGGCGGCATGTGGCGGAGGACGGCACCATCCGGGATGCGGATGGGTATATCTGCGTCGCCAGCAGCGATTACCCGAAAGGGACGGTTGTAGAGACGTCCCTTGGGCCGGGCAAGGTGTACGACACCGGATGCGCGAAAGGGACGATCGATCTATATACGGATTGGTAAGGAACTTTCCGGGGAAAGTGGGCTGCCAAAGAAAAAAAGTGTTGAAAAAGGGGGAAAAGAATGATAGTATAGGAATCATTCTGGAGGGAGTAATCGGCATATTTTACGGAAAAGATATGTAGTATTATCGACACAATGGCAGGAGATGCCCGGTACTACTGTAAATGATGAGACTCATGGATGGCTTTGGCTGTCCATGGGTTTTTCTTTTTAGCGGGGG
>CAZYVA010000071.1:5473-9517 GCA_964650695.1 uncultured Dorea sp.
ATGGGCCTTGTGGAATTATTTGTTTTGGCCGTCGGCCTATCAATGGACGCGTTTGCGGTTTCCGTCTGTAAGGGGCTTTCCCTTGGGCGCATCCGCGTAAAGCATATGTGCATTGCCGGGGCATGGTTTGGAGGCTTCCAGGCATTGATGCCGCTCCTTGGCTATTACCTTGGCAGTTTTTTTACAGAGCTGATTGAGAAATACTCGCATTGGGCTGCGTTTTTTGTCCTTGCGCTGATAGGCGGGAATATGATAAAGGAAGCGCGGGATACGGAAACTGTGGACGCTTCTATGGATGCCGGGAGCATGCTGCTGCTTGCGGTCGCGACCAGTATTGACGCGTTTGCGGTCGGCGCGACATTTGCGTTCCTTAGCGTTTCCATCCTTCCGGCGGTGACGTTCATCGGGACGGTGACGTTTGTCTGTTCTGCGGTGGGTGTAAAGGTGGGCAGCCTGTTCGGCGCGCGCTTCCGCTCGAAAGCGGAAATCTGCGGAGGGATCATCCTGATCGGCATCGGGGTCAAAATTTTGCTTGGAGGAATTCTGTAAATAATCCTATGCTGGAAAGAGAAAAAGAGTTATAATTTAGGAAAGCCCCAGGGGCAACGCAGAATACAAAGGGGAGTGGGTGATGAAAGAAATCTTAATAGCATTGTTTGTTTTGGTGGTTGGCTTTATCCTCCTGATCAAGGGGGCGGATTATTTTGTGGAAGGCAGTTCCGCCATCGCACAGGCGTTCCATGTCCCTTCCATCATCATCGGCCTTACGATCGTGGCGATGGGGACGAGCCTGCCGGAATGTGCGGTCAGCGTTACCGCTTCCCTGTCAGGAAGCAACAGCCTTGCGGTCAGCAATGTCGTGGGTTCCAATATCTTCAATCTGATGGTGGTGTGTGGCGCTTGCGCCTTGTTCACGCCATTGAAGGTACAGCTTTCAACGCTGACAAAGGAATTCCCGCTTTCCATCCTCTGCGCGGCGCTTCTGCTGGCGCTGGGCAGCATGGGCATGCGGCTGGGCAGGATAGACGGGGGCGTTATGATCCTGTTTTTTTTGTGCTACCTGTTTTGGATGGTCCGCTCGGCGTTACAGGCGCGCTCTGCCTACCTGGATAAGGAATTTGAGGATGAGGAAAACGGCCCGGCGCTTGGCATGTGGAAAAGCATCCTGTTTATCCTGGGCGGCGGCCTGGCGATCAAGTTCGGGGGGGATCTGGTCGTGGACGGCGCGGTCGTGGTCGCGGAGGGATTCGGGCTGAGCCAGACGCTTATCGGGCTGACGGTTGTATCGATGGGCACGAGCCTGCCGGAGCTTGCCACCTCGATCGTGGCGGCAAAAAAAGGGGAAGTGGATATGGCGCTGGGCAATGTGATAGGCTCCAATATTTTTAATATCCTTTTGGTGCTGGGGGTGGCGGCCTTGATCAGCCCGATTGGTTTTCTGCAGGAGAATGTGATTGATATCGTAGTGCTGGCAGTATTCAGCCTTGCTTCCCTTGGGCTGGCGTGGACCCGCCATACCCTTGAGCGCAGGGAAGGGATCGCCATGCTGGCAGCGTATGCGGTTTACCTCGTGTATATTTGTATCCGTTAGGAGCCGTAAATTGTAACACAGGAGGGATTTTTTATGGATTACGAAGGGCAGATCTGCAGGGCGCCGATGGAGCGGGCTTCTTTTATGCTTCCGGTCATGGTCGGGTGTTCCTATAACCGTTGCAAATTCTGCAATTTGTTCCGGCATCTGAAGTACCGCGTACTCCCGGAGGAACAGGTGGAAGCAGAATTGAAGCGCGTGAAGGACGCAGGCGGGAAGCCGAGGAAAATATTCCTTGGGGATGGCAATGCCTTTGGCTTAAAGACAGAATATTTACTGGAAATCTTAGGGTTGATACACCGCTATTTCCCGGAGTGCGCCTGTATCAATATGGACGCGACCATTACCAGTATCCGCCAAAAAAGCGATAGTGGGCTGCACACCCTTTCCGAAAACGGGGTCCGCCATCTCTATATCGGGATCGAGAGCGGGCTGGACGATGTTCTCGTGTTCATGGAAAAAGACCATAACCTTGCGCAGGCGTATGAAGGGATATCCCGGCTCCAGGCAGCAGGGCTGGTTTTTGACGCCCATATTATGACCGGGGTGGCGGGGCATGGCAGGGGTATGGAAAACGCGGAGGCGCTGGCGGATTTTTTCCGGCGGACCGGTCCTTCCCATGTCGTGAATTTTTCCATGTTTTTACATAAAGAGACCGCACTGTACCAGGATATCCGGAATGGACGCTTTACACCCGCGTCCGAGCTGGAAAATTTAAAGGAAGAGCGAAGGCTCGTTGAGCTTCTGGGGCAAGGCGCGGCGGAGATGAAATATGACGGGTTCCATGATTATATCGCGGTGCGTACAAGAGGGACACTGCCGAAGGATAAGGAGAAAATGCTGGCAAAGCTGGATGCGGCGGCCGCGGAAAATGAGGGGATGGAACCTGTGTACGCTTACGTATGCGGGACATGCCCGGAACTGGGGCGCTGCGGCGACGGCAGCGGGGTCTGGGACATTGCCCATGCAGCACAGGGGGCTTAGAAAGAAGATGAAGGATCGTACATGGGAAAAGAAGTAAGAAAATCAAAGCAGATGGATATGCTTAACGGCTCCCTGACGGACAAGATCGTGCTGTTTGCCCTGCCTTTGGCGGCAAGCAGCATTTTACAGCAGTTATTCAACTCGGCGGATGTCGCGGTGGCAGGCCGGTTTGCGGGCAGCCAGGCGTTGGCGGCGGTAGGGGGCAACAGTTACGTCATTAACCTTCTGGTGAATCTTTTTGTAGGGTTTTCCGTGGGGGCGAACGTTGTCATAGCCAATTATGCCGGGCAGGGCAGAAAGGAAAAGTGCCAGGAGGCCGTCCATTGCGTGATGGCGTTGTCCGTGCTCTGCGGCGTATTCCTGGCATTTGCCGGTATATTCCTTGCCAAGCCGATCCTGCGGTGGATGGATACACCGGCGGAGGTGCTTCCGCTGGCAACGCTTTACCTACGGATTTATTTTGGCGGCATGGTTTTTTTTATGGTGTACAACTTTGGGGCGGCGGTACTCAGGAGCGCCGGGGATACGAAAAAGCCGCTGTATTGCCTGATGTTTTCCGGGACCGTCAATGTGCTTTTGAATCTCCTGCTTGTCATCGTATTCCGGCTGAGCGTGGCGGGCGTCGCCATTGCTACTGTGACGGCAAACGCGATCAGCGCAGGGTTGATCGTCCGTTTCCTGACCCGTGCGGAGGAAACGATACGCCTGGATTTGAAGAAGCTTGCTTTCCACAAAGAAGAAATCGTGAAGGTCATCCGGATCGGGGGGCCTGCAGGCTTGCAGGGAATGGTGTTTTCCCTCTCCAATGTCTGTATCCAGACGGCGGTCAACAGCTTCGGCACCCGTGCGATCGCCGGATCCGCCGCCGCTGCAAACTATGAGTTTTTTACCTACTTTGCCACAACTTCCTTCACACAGGCGTGTGTGACGTTCACCAGCCAGAACTATGGCGCAAGGCAGTATGGGCGCTGCATCCATGTCTGGAAGAGGAGCCTGCTTTCCGGGATCTTATGCACCGGGATCATGAGCGCTGTGTTTGTCCTTGGCCGGCGTTTTTTCGTCGGGATCTACACGGCCGATCCGGCAGCGGTACAGTATGGGATGGCGCGGATGACGTGCGTGGAACTGTTTACCTGGATGCCGCCGATCTATGAGGTGACCGGGGGCGCCATGAGGGGACTGGGGGATTCCATGATGCCGGCGGCGCTTACCGTGTTTGGCTCCTGCGTCCTGCGGATCGTGTGGATCCAGACCGTGTTCCGGTATTTTCAGGACTTCCGTGTTTTGATGTGGGTCTATCCGTTTACCTGGGTAGTGACCAGCACCCTTGTCGTGGGAGCCTACCTGATACGCAGGAGAAAGGCGTTCCGGTAAAAAAACCAGACGGAGGGGGAAGCGGACTGGGGAAATGACATGCGTGCTTCTTGAAAAAAAGTGTTGACATTTTTTTCAAAAAACAGTACAATATG
>CAZYVA010000072.1:0-9498 GCA_964650695.1 uncultured Dorea sp.
TTTTATAAAAAATTTACAGTTGTTTTCGTGAGTTCCGGTGGTTTGCATGTTATAATCATGCTGTTATTCACAGCCGGTGCGCATCATTAAACCTGCCGGTGGGGGAGGGGCGGGGGGCTTATGTCAGAAACAAACGGGCTGCGGATGGATCTTGATGGTATATCAAGGTCAGAGGAGCTGGGAAATGAAGCTGAAAAATCGATTGATCGTGGCATTTGTAGCGCTTACATGCATTCCGGTGGTATTGTCCGCGGCGATGATGATCCTGTTTGCCAAATTTCAGACGGAATCGATTGAGAAGACTTATGGCGTAAGCGGGACGACGATGGAAAGCATGTCCAATACGACACCAGTGATTGCAAAACTGACGGAAAAAGTGTATCAGAAGCTGGCCAACCTTGTGGAGGAAACCCCGGAGCGGATGGATGACGTCGCATATCTGGACAAATTAAACCGAAGCTTTTACGGGGACAACACATACTTGATCGTCCGGAAAGACAGCCAGATCACCTATATTGGCACCGATGCGGACAGGGCAGAGGATGTGATCGCGCATCTGCCGGAGTATGGGGAGATGGAGCCTCTTTCTGAAAACGGGCTTTATCTGGGCGGTGAAGTCCAGGCGTTGGTGAAGCAGGTGGATTTCCATTTCCCATCGGGGGAAGAGGGGAGCGCTTTTATCGTGATGGAAGTAGGCGAAGTCCTTCCGGAGGTGAAAGAGTTCTTCCTGTATACCATGGTTGGGACGGCGCTGGTGTTGGCTTTTACGGCTTTTCTCCTCATTTTCTGGATCCGGCGCGGGATTATGCGGCCCTTGGCGAAGATGCAGGAAGCGGCGCAGAATATTAAAGAAGGGAACCTGGATTTTGAACTTCATTCCGATGTGGACGATGAGATGGGCAGGCTTTGCATGGATCTGGAGGATATGCGGAAGCGCCTCAAGGATAATGCCCAGGAAAAACTGGAGGAGGATAGGACGTATAAAGAATTAATCAGCAATATATCCCATGACCTAAGGACGCCCGTGACAACCATCAAAGGATATGCGGAGGGGATCATGGACGGGGTGGCGGACACACCGGAAAAAATGGGGCGGTATGTGCGCACGATTTATAATAAGGCGGCAGAGATGGATACCCTGATCAATGAGCTGACGCTGTATTCCCAGATAGATACCAACCGGATCCCGTACAACTTTAGCATCCTTTCCGTCAACGATTATTTTGAGGACTGCTCGGAGGAGCTGTCGCTGGAACTGGAGGCGCGGGGCACGGAGTTCAGCTATTATAATTATGTGGAAAAAGATGTCAGGGTAATTGCGGACGCAGAGCAGATTGGCCGGGTCATACACAATATTGTCAATAACTCCCTGAAATACATGGATAAAGAAAAGGGGAAAATAAACCTTCGGGTAAAAGACGTCGGAGATTTTGTCCAGGTGGAGCTGGAGGACAATGGAAGAGGGATTGCCGCGCGGGATCTGCCAAATATTTTTGACCGGTTTTACCGGGCGGACACGTCCAGGAATTCTTCCGGGGGCGGCAGCGGGATCGGCCTGTCTATCGTGAAGAAAATACTGGAAGAGCATGGAGGGAAGGTCTGGGCGACCAGCAGGGAGCATACGGGGACAACGGTACATTTTGTCCTGCGGAAATATCAGGAGGTGCCAAATAATGAGTAAAATCTTGATCGTGGAAGACGAAGAGACGATTGCGGAGCTGGAAAAGGATTACCTGGAACTGAGCGGGTTTGAAGTGGAGGTATCGACCGATGGGCCGGCCGGGCTTTCGAAAGCAGTCGAAGAGGATTTTGACCTGTTTATCCTGGATTTGATGCTGCCGGGCGTGGATGGGTTTGAAATCTGCCGCCAGATCCGGGAGGCGAAGAATACCCCGATACTGATGGTTTCCGCAAAAAAGGACGACATTGACAAGATCCGCGGGCTTGGGCTTGGCGCGGATGATTATATTACAAAGCCTTTCAGCCCCAGTGAGCTTGTCGCAAGGGTGAAAGCGCACCTGGCGCGGTATGAGCGGCTGACTGGAAGCGCGGCAGAGCAGAATAAAGTCATAGAAATCCGTGGGCTGAAGATTGACCAGACCGCGCGACGCGTATGGATCAATGGGGAAGAGAAGGCGTTCACGACAAAAGAGTTTGACCTGCTTGCTTTCCTGGCGGGGCATCCGAACCATGTTTACACGAAGGAAGAACTTTTCCGGGAAATCTGGGATATGGAGTCCATTGGGGATATCGCTACGGTGACGGTGCATATTAAGAAAATCCGGGAAAAGATCGAACTGGATACATCCCATCCACAGTATATCGAAACGATATGGGGGGTGGGATACCGTTTTAAGATATAGGGGCAGAATCCTATTTGACCCCAACAGCATGTTCATGGGGATAACAGAACAGGAGATATGAGCGGAAGCAAAAAAGGGGGCGTCATGATTACAAGTACGGCAAACGCAAAAGTGAAACGGCTGATCCAGTTGAGAAAGAAGAGGAAAGCACGGGACAGGGAAAAGGTTTTCCTTGTTGAAGGTATACGGATGTTCCGGGAGCTGCCGGAAGGGTGGATCCGGGAAATCTATGTTACAGAAAATTTTTTGAGAAAGGAAAGGGCGCTGCTGGAACAGAAAGCCGGAAAAGCCGGGGTGAGGGTGGAAGTGTTTTCAGAGCATGTGTGTTCCCTTGTGTCTGATACGGAAACGCCGCAAGGGGTGCTTTGCGTTGCGCGGCAGATGGCTTATACACTGGAGGATATCCTCCGGGGAGCGAAAGGACAACGGACCGGGAAGCATCCCCCGTGCCTGCTGGCGCTGGATAACCTGCAGGATCCGGGAAACCTTGGGACTATCCTGCGGACCTGCGAGGGGGCCGGGCTGAACGGGGTGGTCATGAGCGAAAACTGTGTGGATATCTATAATCCAAAAACGATACGAGCGACGATGGGTTCTGTATATCGTCTGCCGTTTTTTTATGCGTCGGATATACGGGACGTCCTTGGACGGTTGAAGCAAAAGGGCATGTTTGTTTACGCAGCGCGGCTGAAAGCGGGGAAAATCTATGATATGTGTGATTATACAAAGGCGTGCGTGTTTTTGATCGGAAATGAGGGAAACGGCCTGCGGGATGAAGTGGCGCGGATGGCGGATGTCTGTATAGAGATCCCGATGCAGGGGCAGGCGGAATCCCTGAATGCGGCGACGGCGGCTGCGGTCCTGGCATTTGAAGCGTCCCGGCAGCGGAGAAGGGCAGTTACCCGCCCCTGACTCTTGCATCCTCTTCTCACGGGATGCCCAGTCAATGGGCATCCCTGACCGTGAACCGTAACGCAAGGCCCATCCGATGGCTGATGGGGCGGATGTAAAACATTGCTTTTCCTGAAAAAATATAGTACACTCTAATATACATGCGGACAGAAGAGGAGGAAAAGCCATGCAGACCATCTATTGGCTGGTATTATTCGTGATCCTGCTGGTTATCGAAATTGTCACAATGGGCCTCACGACCATTTGGTTTGCCGGGGGCGCGCTGGCCGCGTTCCTTGCCGGCATGCTAGGGCTTGGTACGACAGGGCAGGTCGTCCTTTTCCTTGTGGTTTCCGCGGCCTTGCTGGCATTGACAAGGCCGATTGTTGTCCGGTGCTTTAATCAGAACAGGCAGAGGACAAATGCCGACCGGCTGATTGGGCAGCAGGCGGTGGTCCTGGAGGATATCGATACACTCAGGGCAACCGGGCGCGTAGAAGTCAATGGGCAGGAATGGGCTGCGAAGACAGCAGAGAGCGATGGGAAAATCCCAAAGGACGCCGTTGTGGCGATCCAGGGGATACAGGGTGTGAAATTAATTGTGGAAGTGAAGGAGGATTGAAAAGTATGATTGCGAATCTTTTTGGGGTAATTCTGGTGGTGTTTGTCCTGGCGGTTTTTGTATCCTGCATTAAGATCGTCAGGCAGGCGCAGGCGGTGGTGATCGAAAGGCTGGGGGCTTACCAGACTACATGGGGGACCGGTTTCCATGTAAAGATGCCGTTTGTGGACCGCGTGGCGAGGAAAGTGGATTTAAAAGAGCAGGTAGTGGATTTTGCACCGCAGCCAGTGATCACAAAGGACAATGTCACCATGCGGATCGATACGGTCGTGTTTTATCAGATTACGGACCCCAAATTATTCTGTTACGGGGTGGCAAACCCCATCATGGCGATTGAGAACCTGACAGCGACGACGCTGCGTAATATCATCGGCGAACTGGAACTGGACCAGACATTGACATCCCGTGAAACGATCAACACAAAGATGCGTTCTTCGCTGGATGTGGCGACGGATCCGTGGGGAATTAAGGTAAACCGTGTAGAGCTGAAAAACATCATTCCGCCGGCAGCTATCCAGGATGCGATGGAGAAGCAGATGAAAGCGGAACGCGAGAGGCGTGAAGCGATCCTGAAAGCGGAGGGCGAGAAAAAATCCACCATCCTTGTGGCAGAAGGGAATAAAGAATCCGCGATCCTGGATGCGGAAGCGGAAAAGCAAGCCGCGATCCTCCGCGCGGAGGCACAGAAAGAGCGGATGATCCGGGAGGCAGAGGGACAGGCGGAAGCGATCCTGAAAGTCCAGCAAGCAAATGCGGACGGCATCCGTTTCCTTAAGGAAGCCGGGGCGGATGAGGCTGTCCTGACGATGAAGAGCCTGGAAGCATTTGCAAAAGCAGCGGACGGGCAGGCGACAAAGATCATTGTACCGTCTGAGATCCAGGGGATCGCGGGTTTGGTAAAATCCATGGCGGCAATCGGGGAAAAGGAATAGTGAAGAAAAAAACGGATAAGAATGGAAAAGTGTATGAAGAGAGAGATTTTACGCCTGTTAAAAGAGACGGACGGATTTATTTCAAGCCAGTCCTTGTGTGAACAGTTCCAAGTATCAAGGACAGCGATATGGAAGGTGGTTGAACAGTTAAAAAAAGAAGGGTACCAGATCCAGGCGACCCGCAACCGTGGGTATCATCTGATAAAAAGCCCGGACATTCTATCTGCGGCGGAAATTGGCAGCCGTCTCCATACAAAATGGGCAGGGCATCCTCTTGTATGTTATGAGGAGACAGATTCTACCAATAACCAGGCAAAAGCAGCCGGGGAAAAAGAAGGCAGCCACGGGACGCTTTTTGTGGCGGATAAGCAGACTGCGGGGAAAGGAAGACGGGGAAGGAGCTGGGATTCCCCATCCGGTTCCAACATTTATATGACATTACTGCTGCGTCCGGATCTAGAGCCGAACCAGGCCGCTATGCTGACACAGGTCATGGGCCTGAGTGTAGCGGAAGCGATAGAAGGCTTATATGGCTGTCCTGTGTTGATCAAATGGCCGAATGACGTCATCCTGAACGACAAAAAAGTGTGTGGGATCTTGACGGAAATGAGCGCGGAGATGGAAGCGGTCCATTATGTGGTCATTGGCGTTGGCATCAATGTAGGGCAGGAAACCTTCCCGGAGGATGTGGGAGGGCATGCTGGGTCCTTAAAGGCAGCTACAGGGAAAACGGTATTCCGCGCACAGTTGATTGCCGATGTGCTGGAACGGTTTGAGAAGCATTATGGAACGTTTGTGGAGGCGGGTGACTTGAAAGGCTTGCAAGGCGCCTATGCGAATCATCTGGTGAATATCGGCCGCCAAGCGCTGATCCAGGAGCCGGGGAACCAATACGAAGCGCTGGCGGAAGGGATTGATGAGCGGGGGAGGCTATTGGTCAGCCTCCCGGATGGGACAAAGCGGGCCATCTATGCGGGGGAGGTTTCCGTACGCGGAATATATGGCTATGTTTAGGAGGATGTTTTGGTGTATCAGGACAGAGTTGTCTTGTGCGGGGCAAACTCGTATGAAGAAAAATATTACCTGAACCCGGATTTTGAAGCATTGCCGGAGGAGATCAAAAATGAGTTGAAGATCCTTTGCGTGCTGTTTGTGAATGACGTGGGCGGGATTTTGACGCTTGCTTTTGATGAAGATGGGACCTTGCTTTTTGAAGTCCGTTCAGAAGAATTTGACCCCATGTTTGACGATATCGGAAGCCATCTGAAAATCCGGCAGCTTCAGCGGGATAAGCAGGAACTTTTACAAGCATTGCAGTTGTACTACCGGGTGTTTTTCCTGGGGGAAGAACTGGAAGAATGAGTGTAGGGCAACGGTTGACCGTTTAGGAGGATGTTATGCTGCTGGTGATAGATGTAGGGAATACGAATATTACGCTGGGGATCTTTCGGGGCGGACAGCTTCTTGGCACGTTCCGTATGACCACGAAGCTTCCGCGCACATCGGATGAATACGGGATTACCTTGAAAGAGCTGATTGAACGGCAAGGGATTTTAAGCACGGATATCAGCGCTGCCATTGTAGCCTCTGTCGTGCCGGATGTGATGCATTCCTTGGGAAGCGCGATGATCAAATATTTTAAAATCCGCCCGATGGTCGTGTCCGCCGGGATCAAAACAGGGATCCGGGTGGTGACGGAAAGCCCGAAGCAGGTAGGCCCGGACCGGATTGTGGATGCGGTGGCAGCATACACCATCCATGGCGGCCCGGTGATTGTGATCGACTATGGGACGGCCACGACGTTCGATCTGGTAGGTCCGGATGGGAGTTGTGAAGCGGCGGTCACAGCTCCGGGGATCCGCACATCCGCAGAGGCGATGTGGGGGCAGGCAGCGATGCTCCCGGCGATCGAAATCAAAAAACCGGCTTCCATCCTGGCAAAAGAAACGGTCTCCAGTATGCAGGCGGGGATTGTCTTTGGCCAGATCGGGCAGACGGAATATATCATCAGGAAAATGAAGGAAGCATCCGGATACCAGGATGTGAAAGTGATTGCCAGCGGCGGCCTAGGCAAAATGATCGCCAGCGAGACGGATGCGATAGATGTGTATGACCCGCGGCTTACTTTGAAAGGGCTTCAGATCATATATGAGAAAAACAAACGATAGGGAACTGTACGTGGTAGTTTTTGGATGTGGAAAAGCAACTGTTATCCCGGAATGGTTCCTCAGTGGCAGGATAGTGGCATGCGGCAATTGAAGATAGGGAACATAGTTTTGGAAAACCCGTATATCCTAGCGCCTATGGCGGGCGTCACAGACATCCCGTTCCGGCTGCTCTGCAAAGAGCAGGGGGCGGGACTTCTTTGCATGGAAATGATCAGCGCAAAAGCCTTGCTGTATAAAAATAAAAACACGAAGGCCCTGCTTGAGATTTGCGAAAAAGAATATCCCGTTTCCTTACAGCTCTTTGGATCTGACCCGGAAATCATCAGCCGGATGGCGAAGGAAATCGAACCTCTGCCTTTCCAGATCCTGGATATCAATATGGGATGCCCGGTCCCCAAAGTGGTGAAAAATGGGGAAGGGGCGGCCTTGATGAACCAGCCAAGGCTGGTCTATGAGATTGTATCGCAGACGGTAAAAGCCATCCAAAAGCCGGTAACGGTGAAAATCAGGAAAGGGTTTGACAGCCAGCATGAGAATGCGGTAGAGATTGCAAAAATCATTGAAGAGGCAGGAGCAAGCGCGGTAGCGGTCCACGCCCGTACAAGGGAGCAGTATTATTCCGGGAAAGCTGACTGGGCGGCCATCCGGAAGGTGAAAGACGCCGTGTCCATCCCAGTGGTTGGAAACGGGGACGTGACGGATGGCAAAAAGGCGCTGGCTATGCAGAGGGAGACCGGATGCGATGGCGTCATGATCGGACGGGGGGCGCTGGGGAACCCCTGGATTTTCTCGCAGATCTTAAAACAGGAACGCTGGGAAAAGCCGACTCCGGAAGAACAAAAGCAAATGATGCTCCGCCATGCCAGGCTGCTGGTGGAATATAAAGGGGCTTGCCAGGGGATCCGGGAGATGAGGAAGCATGCAGCCTGGTACACGAAAGGGATCAAAGGCGCGGCAAGGCTGAGGGAGGCACTGAACCGGATCGAAACTTACGGGGAATTAGAAAAATTGTTGGACGGATGGCCAGTGGAATGAATGGGACAGCTTTTGCATATACTGATTAGCAGTTCGGACCCGTCTGGATGGTTACCCCGTCTATCTGTTTATGAGTGAAGTGAAAAGCGGATTTTCATTTCATTCCTATATGTTTATTGTTACTATGAGCGGCTTTCTGGGGTGCGAATAGTAACTGTTTATTTTGACGATTTCCATGTAAATTATTGACAATTAATGTGGCATTATGTATAATGTTGAAATTGTGAAATTAGCTCTATTTATACTGATATGCTTCTGTGGCAGGCATCGCGGCCGATGGGCCGGGGCCATACAAACCGATGGGCCAACCAACACATAATAATCAGCGGATTTTATAAAGAAGGAGTTTGGAAATGGAAACAAGAAAAAGATTACTTACCTATGAGGGTTTGAAGAAGCTGGAAGAAGAATTGGAAAACCTAAAAGTTGTGAAAAGAAAAGAGGTTGCCCAGAAGATCAAAGAAGCCAGGGAATTAGGCGACTTATCGGAGAATGCCGAGTATGACGCGGCAAAGGATGAGCAGCGCGATATAGAAGCGCGTATCGAAGAGCTGGACGAAATCTTGAAAAATGCCGAGATCGTGGTGGAAGATGAGGTAGATTATAACAGGATCAATGTAGGATGCACCATAAAGGTTTTTGACCTCACATTCGAGGAAGAGATGGAGTTTAAGCTGGTAGGTTCCACAGAGGCCAATAGCCTTGCCGGGAAAATTTCCAATGAATCGCCGATCGGCCGTGCACTGATCGGCAAACAGGTCAATGATGTGGCGGAGGTGGAGACCCAGGCAGGCGTGATAGAGTACAAAATACTGGCAATTACCAGGACGACATAAGGAGAAAAGGCTATGCAAGAGCAGCAGAAAAACCAACAAAACCCGGAAAGGGAGCCTGATCTAAACCGGCTTCGGAAGGTGCGCCGCGAGAAGCTGGACGCACTGCGGGCAGAAGGGAAAAACCCTTTCGAGATCACCCGATGCGACGTGACCCACCATGCGGCGGAAATCAAAGAGCATTATGAAGAAATGGAAGGGAAATCCGTGTCCCTTGCCGGGCGCATCATGCAGAAACGGATCATGGGAAAAGCTTCCTTTTGCAATATTCTCGACCAGAGCGGCAATATCCAGTCTTATGTGGCAAGAGACAGCGTTGGCGAGGATGCCTATAAAGATTTTAAGAAGATGGATATCGGTGATATCGTCAGCCTGGAAGGAGAAGTCTTTAAGACGAAAACAGGGGAGATTTCCATCCATGCGTCCAAAATCACATTATTGTCCAAATCCTTGCAGATCCTTCCGGAGAAATACCATGGACTGACCAATACAGATATACGCTACCGTCAACGGTATGTGGACTTGATCATGAACCCGGAGAGCAGGGACACGTTTGTCAAACGTTCTAAAATCATCAGCTCCATCCGCCGGTATCTGGATGGACAGGGTTTTTTGGAGGTAGAGACCCCAATGCTGGTAAGCAATGCCGGCGGC
>CAZYVA010000073.1:0-9495 GCA_964650695.1 uncultured Dorea sp.
TCCCAGATGGGTTTCTTCTATAAATAAATTAAATAAATTATATATTGTCCCTGGGCCATGGAGATCGTTATGCCTCATTTATACTCAGAAACTTCACGCGGATGATCCCCGGCTTCCCGGACAAATCATCGATCGTCTGCTTCTCTATCGCATCGTCTGTCTCTACCACCATGACCGCGATGCCTCCCTTTTTATCACGGAACACCTGCATCGTGGCAATATTGATCTGCGCGTCGCTGAGTGCGATCGACACATCTTTAATCCGCCCCGGCTCGTCAACATTCCGGATAATCAATGTATTGGTTTCGCCGCTGAAATTCACCGCAATGCCATCCAACTTACAGACTCGGATGCGCCCTCCGCCAATGGAATACGCCTGCATCCACATCGGCGGCGTCCCGTCCGCTTCCATATGGATCTGCGCGGTATTGGGATGGGCTCCTTTGATGTCTTTTGCTTCAACGGTAAACCCCATCCCTTCTTCCCTGGCAACACGAAAGCTGTCCGGCAGACGCATATCATCCGGCCTCATCCCCAAAAGCCCGCCGATCAACGCGCGGTCTGTTCCATGCCCTTTCCCCGTCGCCGCAAAAGAACCATGCAGATAAACCTTTACTTTCTCCGGCTGGCGCCCAAATAACTGTCTGGCAACCAGGCCGATCCGCGCCGCCCCGGCTGTGTGTGAACTGGACGGGCCTACCATGACTGGTCCCAAAATATCAAATATGTTCCCCATTGCTTTCTCCTCTCCTGACCGAGGATCATTCGGAAGGTTCCCGGCAATCCCCGGGATGTGCGTATCTATTTCTTATTATAATTTGAACTGAATTTCTTGACAACCATTTCTCCATGAATTTTTCAGGCGCCGATCGTTTCAGGCAGATGTTACAATGCGTTAGCCAAATCCATGGGTTTTCACGAGCCTTGAAGCAGAATGCAAAATCCTGGCTGAATGGTTGCAGAAAGATATCTCTGTCCAGGAAGCAGAAAATATGATAAGATAAGGCTGGCAGTTTTTACAGAAAAATCTCCTTTGCCGGATGGGAGGATCATGAAACAAAGAGTCGCCTATTTTGGAATGTTTACCGCCCTTGCATTGATCTTTAGTTACGTCGAGACACTGATCCCAATCCATTTTGGGATTCCGGGCGTAAAGCTGGGGCTTGCCAATTTAATCATCGTTGTCGCCCTGTATAAAATGAAACTATGGGAAACCTGCACCCTCTCGATTGTAAGAATTGTCCTTTCGGGGTTTATGTTCGGCAGCCTTTCCAGCATCCTCTACAGCCTTGCAGGAGGGATCCTAAGCCTTATTGCCATGTCTCTTTTAAAAAAAACCGGGAAATTCAGTGTTATGGGGGTCAGCATTGCAGGCGGCGTGTCCCATAACATTGGGCAACTGATCATTGCCATGCTGGTAGTGGAAACGTTTTCCGTCTCCTATTATTTCCCGGTACTCCTCATTTCCGGTTTGATCACGGGAGCTGTGATTGGGGTCGTGGCGGGGGAAATGTTAAAGAGGCTGGCTTTGGTACAATTCTAAAGATTCCTGTCCTTGCCCCATTTACGCAGGAATCCTTCTTTCTCCTTATCTGTATAGAAATGCTCCACCGCCGGATGGTTTTTATAATAAAAGCCCAAATAGTCTTCCGGCAATACGATTTTCCTTTGAAGTTCCCGGTAAATATAGGAATACTCCTTGTCCTCCCCTTTATTTTCCTGTAAAATCTTAAACTCCTCATTTCCGGTAAAATCCCTGACAACATCCTCCAAATCCGCAAGCTTCTCACTTTTCAGCACAAGGATCTCTGTCTGTTCCCCACGAATCCTGGCGTACCCCTTTTCCCGGTCAAACGGATGTAAAAATACATCGACCCCTGTCACCTCTTTCAATTCTTCATCGAACCATTCCCACTCCTGATTGCGGGTTTTCAGCAGCAATTCCGTGAAAATCTCTGAAAACACACCGCCCTCCCGGTATTTTCCCGCAAAATATTCATCCGCGATTCCATTTCCCATCCACTGGGCGGCTTTGGAAAAATCAACAGCGGCCGGTTCCCTCACCAAAGTGATGATTTTACGCCCCCGCATTTTTTCTCGTATAACCCTCAAATATTCCGAATGCCCACCATCCGCCCCAAATAGGATGCCGGGGGTTCTATCGTCAAAGGCGGCGGATACTACCAACTCTTTGACGGTATCACTCGAAAACAGAAAACCATGCACCTGCGCCGCCAAAACCCCGGCATTGGACAGCCCCTGCGAAACGCTTGTGGAGCCGACTTTCCCGCACTGGTAAACCACAACCGGGCTTTCGCACGCTTTCTGGATACAGCTAATCCGATACGCCAGTATCTTCTGCCAGAACAGCTCCCGTTCCCGCCTGACATTTGGATGGGTATAGTCGTTCACCATATATTTCCAAAATGTCCGTAAGCCAAAAAAAGAAAGAAATTTTACACCGTCCATATGTGCAAACATATGTTCCGCTTCTTTACGGGAATCGTCATCGGCCGGGATCACCAAAAAGCTCCCGCCATCCATCCTTCCGTCAAAAAAACGCCAGCGGCTGCACCCCAGTTCCCCAAGCATCTGCGCAACCTGCCTGGCATGTCTTCCTGCGCCGTATATTACAATATCCTGTCCGCCCAGGGCATCCCTATCCTCTAAAATGTTGTAGTCTATATAATTTACCGCCATCTGTTCCTTTCCTTTAAAACCAAAAACCTGATCCTGGAATCTTTCTCTTTATTCTTCCACTAAAGAACGCACCAAACTGGAGGCCGCCGCAAAAGAGGCTTCCGCTTCCTCTACAGTCAGCGATGTGTCCGTATTGTAGGATTGCTCTTTCGTACTTTCCATTCCGCCCCGTCAAAGGATCATTATAAATGTTCGGAAAATGGGGAAACTCAACGTCACTTTCTATTTACACTTCCTGGTTTTTCAGCTATAATGGCTGAAGAAAGAGGGGCAGTACGACACCTCCGGCGGAAAGTGAATCGCCATACTACATATTAAATAGGGAAAGGGGATTTTACTTATGTTGTTGAAGGATTGTAAAAAAGCAAGCATTTACTCCCTCAAGCATATTTTTTTATGCGATGCACGGGTATCGAATATCCAAGAGGATTCTGTCACACTGACAATGGATCTTTCCAGCGCTGATTTCCTGACTTCCGAAATATATGTTACGTTCTACGACAGTATAATGGGGCTTGTCACCTTTTTCTGCGTACTGACGGAATATAAAGAGGATATGCTGGAGCCTGGCATATTCCAAAGCCAGGTCCACTGCGCGGTCAAAGAGCAGATTTCTGTGCTGCAGCGGCGCAGCGACATAAAAACACCTGTGCATATTCCGGTGGTATTCCAGTATGAGAGCGGCCTGGACGCCATGACAAATGTAAAAGGCATCATCCGCAATATAAGCGCGGGCGGCATCTTTTTCACATGCCACCACATCTTTTTGACCCAAACCGTTGTCCGTTTCCAGTTCTCACCTGGGAAAAGCCTTGCACCCCTGGATCTGCAGGCGCAGATCTTGAGGATGCAGGATCCCGAAGGGCTTTTTGATATCATCGGCAAGGAAGCGGAAGAAGAAAAAATCCGCGGCTATGGATGCCGTTTTATCCGTCTGTCCCCACACGCGGAATCGCAAATCCGGAATTATGTTTTCCGCGCGGATATGATCCACAGGCGGAAACTGTCCCCCGTGAATTAGGGATTGTCCTGCTCTTCCTGCGGTTCTTCCTGCGGTTTGTTGACCTTTTTCCCCGGAACATAATTCAAAAAATAAAGGTAAATATCGATAATTGCCTGATACAGTTCCGGGGGGATTTCCGCGCCGAGCTTCATCTGTGTCAGCATGGTCGCCAGGGAATTGTCCTCGTAGACGGGCACACCGTTCTCCTGCGCCACATCCACGATCCGCTCTGCCAGGTATCCCATGCCGGACGCTACGATAATCGGAGCCGCGTTTTTATTTTCATCATACGACAGCGCAACTGCTTTCTGATTCAGTACGTCGTTAAACTTTGCCATGCCAAAACCGCCTTTCCGCATTAAACCTTTACATTCACCGAATTCCTTTTTTCAAAAATCTGCGGGAACGCGTCGGAGAGCGCAATGGATTCTTTGCTGCTTCCAAGGTACAATTCCTTCGCTTTTAGCCCATTCCTTGAAAGGATCTCCGAAAGGCCGTCCCGGATATCCTTCTCCTTTGCGGACAGCGCCTCCGGGTAATTGAGCTGCAGGTTTACGTCCCCTCCCTGATACACAAAAAACAAGTCGAAAAATCCCAGATCCTGGATATCAAACTTGACAAGGCCCTGTATCGTCCGTTCTTTTTCATCCGCTTCCGTATTCCCCTCTGCGTCCGGATCCACCCACATCTCTGCGTACATCAGCTTATCATCCATCTGCATAGGAAGCATCAAGTGGAGCAGCGGCATATACACGCTTTCATTCAACAAAACTGAAGTCATCATATTCTGGAATGCCAATTTCTGTTCCATATTGGCGCCCTTGGCTATCCCTTCTTCCAAAAGCCTGGCAAATTCATCCATCCACTTACTTTGACCTGCCGCTTTTTCAAAATCTGTCGTGGCAAGCGCCCGCATCAGGTCATCACTCTTAAATCCTTTAAAATACTTCTGCATCAAGGGGTACTCCAGGAGTTCTTCGAACTTTGACAGCACCCTGGAGGCGTCTCCGTTTTCATAACGGGCGGTCAGCGCCGCAAGGAGTGCGGAACTTTCCCGCACATTTCCCCGGTCGTGGGTTTTCCCGATATACTGGTTCAGGTACGGCAGTATTTCCTCCTTAATCACCGCCGCATTGTCCGCCGCTTCTCCCGGCATGGCAAATCGCATCAATGCATCCAACGCACTGTCCCCGGAGCTTTGCCTGCCTTCCAGCCTGCCAAAGTTTACCGCCTGCTCCATCTTCTCCATCTGCTGCTTTCCGCTGTCAAACATCCCGGCCTTGATCTGCTCCAATGTCTGGCGTATCTGCTTCAGCAGATGATCCCCCTCCGCCATGTCCGTATAACGCTTGGCAAAATCCAGTATCCCGGCGCGAAGCTCGACATTCTGCGTCTCGTTCATCACCTGGCGGAGAAGGGAAAAGAACGCCCCCTGGAACCGGTTGGCGGCATCGCCCTGGTTTTTCACGAACGCTAACATGCTCTGCGGATCCACCTGTATCATGTTTAAAAGCTGCCCCATCTCCTGCGCGGTATCCTCCCCCATCCCGGACTTCACCATCATGCCAAGGCGTTCAAACAGCGCAGTGGCAAACTCCTCCGTCACAGCGCCATTTTCCCGCACCTGGGACAAGAAGCCCTCAAAATTGGACTGGTACTGGAATTTAATATTTTGTTCCTGCGCCGCGTCGCTCCTTGCGTCCGGGCGGACCACCTGATCCGGGACCGCCGGCCCCTGGATCCGGGTATCCGTCGCCCTCTCCCCGGCATTCGCCCTCGGCTGTGAAATGTTATTGTCATAACCGGTCAATGGAGTAGAGACTTTCAAAACATTTGACATTTTTTCACCTACTATTATTTTTTATGTTATTTTTCCGTTTTTTTGGTCGATATATATGTTAATGGCATGTGCTGACATTAGAGTAACACATCCCGCTCTTTGTTGGCAATATATCAGAGATAAATTTATGCTAAGATAAGGTGGTGCGGACATTATGGATAGCAATATGGAAAGCTTGTTAGAAACTTACCTCTTTGAAACCAACTCTCTGCTCGACGGGCTGGACGAGCTGCTGATCAATGCGGAGAAAGCCGGCGATTTCTCGGAAGACAATGTCAACGAAATCTTCCGCAGCATGCATACGATCAAAGGATCGTCCGCCATGCTTGAGTTCAATTCCCTTATGGAGATCGCTCACCATATAGAGGATCTGTTCTTCTATATCCGGGAGAACGGCATTGATTCCCTCGACCAGCCACAGAAGAAAGAGTTGTTCAACGTTATGTTCAAATCAACCGACAAACTCCGCGAGGAGATTGAAAAGGTTGAAAATAATGAACCGCTTGAAACAAATATCGACAGTTTTGTTTCTGAGATTAACGGTCTGCTCAACAAAATTTCTGGAAAAACGGCTGAGTCCACAGACAAGGCTGCGGACGATAAAAAGCAGGATGCCGCTACCGTTACCCCTGCATGCCCGGATTCGGACGACGCGTATTTCATCCACGTCTATTTCGAAGAGGGAAGCGGGATGGAAAACCTGCGCGCATTTATGCTGGTCAATTCCTTGCAGGAGGTCGGCGTGGATTTCTCCTACTTTCCAAACGATGTGGATTCCAACCCGGAGACAGCGGAAACCATCGTGAACAATGGCTTCTACCTGGGTTTCCAGGCGGAGGAGGATTTGGAGCAAGCCTCAAGAATTGTCGAGTCTTCCCCGAATATCCGCTCCTATGAGATGATGGAAAACCCGGCCCGCGTAAAAGACGAGCCGGTTGCCGACGCCCCGGCTGCATCCGGAACGGCCGGGACAGAGGGTACGCAGGAAGCACAGCCAACGCTTTCTGAAAAAGCGGAAAAGACGTCGCAGCAGCCGAAGAAGCAAGCGGACATTCCAAAGAAAAGCCCGGCCCACGGCGTGGTGAAGCAGGATTTGATCAGCGTCAACCTGTCGAAGTTGGACGCACTGATGAACCTGGTCGGCGAAATCGTCATCACAGAAGCAATGGTGACATCCTCCCCGGATTTACAGGGCCTGAAACTCGACAATTTCATGAAGTCCGCAAGGCAACTGCGCAAACTCACGGACGATTTACAGGATATTTCCATGTCCCTGCGAATGGTATCGGTGTCCGGTGTCTTCCAGCGGATGAACCGTATTGTACGTGATATGAAGCAGGCTTTAAATAAAGACGTGCGCCTGACGATCATCGGGGAAAACACAGAAGTGGACAAGACGATCGTGGACAGCATCGGCGACCCGATCATGCACATTGTCCGCAACGCAATGGATCATGGGATTGAAGAAACCCCGGAAGAACGTATCGCGAAGGGAAAAGACCCACAGGGCGAGATCATCCTTTCCGCGACCCATACAGGAAGCGAGGTCATTATTTCCGTCTCGGACGACGGGCGGGGCATGGATCCCGACGCGATCCTGGCAAAAGCAGCAGCCAATGGTATCCTGACCAAACCAGAGTCGGATTATTCCCAGAGGGAGATCCTGATGCTCCTCATGACACCCGGATTCTCTACAAAGACAGAGGTGTCGGAATTTTCCGGCCGGGGCGTAGGGCTTGACGTTGTAAAGAAAAATGTAGAAGCGGTCGGCGGCATCATCTCAATCACAAGCGAACTTGGCCAAGGAAGTACGACGACACTGAAGATCCCGCTTACCCTTGCTATCGTAGACGGCATGGAGATCGCGGTCGGCAATTCCCTTTTCACGATCCCGCTGTCCAATATCCGCCAGTCCTTTAAAGTAAAAGAAAGTGACATCATCCTTGACCCATCCGGCCACGAGATGGTAAAATGTATGGATGAGTTTTATCCTATCATCCGCGCTTACGAGCTGTACAACATCCCAGAGGCCCGTACCGACATCGAGGAAGGGATCCTGATGTGGCTGGAGGCAAGCGATAAATCCTACTGCCTGTTTGTAGACCGGCTCATTGGCGAGCATCAGATCGTCGTCAAGCCTCTGCCAACTTATCTGCAGCAGTTCAATATCAAGGATTCCGGCATCAGCGGATGCACGATCCTTGGCGATGGAAATATCAGCATCATCCTTGACGTGGCAAATGTCTACACGACCGCGCAGGGCATCTTTTAAACCGAGGAGGTAATAACTATCATGTCAGAAGCAACTATCGCTGCTGTTGAAAGCGAACAAATAGACGAACAGTCCACGGACAGCATTGAACGTTTCCTTACTTTCGTGTCGGATAATATCATATTTGGGGTCAGCACGAACAACATGGTTGAGATCATCACGAACCAGGCGATCTGCGCCCTCCCAATGGTTCCGGACTATATTAAAGGGGTCATCAATGTGCGTGGCCAGACGATACCGGTCATCGATATCCGGATACGTATGGGCAAGATGCCGACGGAATATACAGACACGACCTGTATCCTGATCCTGACCATCAACGATACCGAAGTTGGGATTATCGTAGACGCTGTGGAGCAGGTGCTGGACATCGACCAGAATAAGATGTCCCCGATCCCGATCGAAAACCGTCAGGAGCTGACATCCTCCATGATTTCCCTGGAGGACGGAAGGACAGTACTTTTTTTAGACTGTGAAGCTTTGATCCGCTCCTATTGAAAAATTTTGTTCCAGCAATGTTGAAAGAATGTCCGGCGGGCATTCTTTCCGTTTTGCCCTGAACCAACTCAGCGTCACGAACCTCGACACAACCTCGCTAAGTGTCGCTGAGTACATTCAACGAACCTCCCCGCACCCTTTCGGGGGCGGCGAGCTAAGTTTCATTGTAAAGCGAGGTAACTCAGCGTCACGAACCTCGACACAACCTCGCTAAGTGTCGCTGAGTACATTCAACGAACCTCCCCGCACCCTTTCGGGGCGGCGAGCTAAGTTTCATTGTAGAGGAGTGAGTGTTATGCTTGATTTAAAGGATAAGGATTTCCAGCGGCTTGTCAAATTCGTGCAGGATCATTATGGGATCAATCTCACCCAGAAACGCCAGCTCATCATCGGGCGGCTTTCCAACCCCGTTATCGCTATGGGGTTCTCCGGATTCACAGAATACATAGACCATATCCTTGGGCAGAAAAACCCACAGGATATTGAACTGATGTTAAACAAGCTGACAACCAATTATACGTTTTTCATGCGGGAGACCGCGCACTTTGATTATTTCCAGAACACATGCCTTCCTTATCTGGAGCGGGCAAACCAGAAAAGCCATATCCTCAGTATCTGGAGCGCCGGATGCTCTTCCGGCCAGGAGCCTTATACCCTCTCCATGATCCTGAAAGAATATTTCGGCAAAAAACCAGGGAACTGGGATACGCGGGTGCTGGCTACCGATATTTCCCAAAACGCTCTGAAAGCTGCGAAAGAGGGCATCTATGATGAAGAGTCGCTGAAAGACTTGCCTGCAGACTGGAAGAGAAAATATTTCCGCCCCACATCCGAAAAAAAAGTATGCCAGATAACGGATGAGCTCCGCAAAAACGTTATTTTTAAAACCTTCAACCTGATGGATCCGATCCGGTTTAAGCTGAAATTTGACGTTATCTTTTGCCGCAATGTCATGATTTACTTTGACCAGCCAACAAAAGATGCGCTGGTGCAGCGGTTCTTCAACGCAACTGTGCCGGGAGGCTATTTGTTTATCGGCCATTCCGAGAGCTTGAACAAGGCAACCATGCCTTACCAGTACCTCATACCTTCCGCTTACCGCAAATCACTGTAAACCCACATGCGCCGCTATGACAGCGCCACGGCATGTAACTTGAGGGGCTTACTATCGGGTAACTCAGC
>CAZYVA010000074.1:0-9277 GCA_964650695.1 uncultured Dorea sp.
GGAACTCAATATTGAACTATACGGTGCAAAGTGTTATGATTGAGGCGCAAAAATCCGTTTCCCTTATGTTTTTCTTTATACGGTTCCAGGATGTCCTGTGGGAAGAAAAAACCAAAGGGGAACCATAAGGGAACATTCACTTGCGGTGGATGAACGATCCATTTGTGTTGGGGGGCATGGATATGGCAATCGAAAAAGTAAAAGAATATTTCAATCCGTTCGGTATCGCAGACCGGGTGCAGGAGTTTTCAGTATCCAGCGCAACCGTGGAACTGGCAGCCCTGGCGTTAAACTGTGAGCCTTGCCGGATCGCAAAGACGCTCTCATTTATGGTAGATGGGCGCGCTGTCCTGATCGTCATGGCTGGCGATGCCAGGATCGACAATCCCAAGTATAAGGCTCAATTCGGCGCAAAAGCGAAAATGCTTACCCCTGACGAGGCGGAAACGCTGATCGGCCACGCGGTAGGCGGGGTATGCCCCTTTGGGATCAATGAAGGCGTAACGGTTTATCTCGACAATTCCCTGAAACGGTTTGAAACAGTTTTCCCGGCCTGCGGCAGCAGCAACAGTGCAATCGAGCTGTCTATAGAGGAATTGGAGAAATATTCATCCTATACATCGTGGGTCGATGTATGCAAGGGATGGGAATAAAGGAAAGATGAGCGGCTTGCGGCAGAGATCAGGGCCAGACGGATCTTCCGACTGTTATAAGGTGGCCAAAAAAAGCGCTTTGTGCTATACTTACATCAGGAAAAAACGCATCGGGGTTTTATAAGGTGATAATGGGATGGATCAGAAAACGCTCATAAAACTGGAATACGATAAAATCATAGATTTGCTGGAGGCGCGTGCCTCTTCCTCTGCGGGGAAGGAAAAGTGCCGTGCGCTTTTGCCGATGACGGAACTTTCACAGATCCGGGACGCACAGGAGCGGACAGCGGCGGCATTTACCAGGATCGTAAAAAAGGGCCGCCTTTCTTTTTCCGGCTGCCACCCGGTCTATGATTCGCTGAGGAGGCTGAAGCTAGGGGCGGCTTTGGGAAGCGGGGAGCTGCTTCAAATCTGCAGGCTGCTGGAATGCGCCGGACGCGCGAAGGCGTATGGGCGGCATGAGCCGGCGGATGAAGCCGGGGACTGCCTGGATGCCTGTTTTGCGGCGCTGGAGCCGGCGGCAGGCTTGCAGGCGGAAATCCGCAGGTGCATTTTAGATGAGGATGAAATCAGTGACGATGCCTCCCCAACCCTGAAGCGTATCCGCAGGCAGATGGGGCAGTTCCATGGCAAGGTACATGCTGCGCTGTCATCGATGGTGAATGGTCCGCTCCGCCCATACCTGCAGGACCCCATCATAACCATGCGTGGCGACCGTTACTGCCTCCCGGTCAAGGCGGAGTACCGGAACCAGGTATCCGGATTGATCCATGACCGGTCGTCAACGGGGGCGACCTTGTTTATAGAGCCGATGGCGGCTGTGAAGCTGAACAATGATTTAGAGGAGTTATACGCGAAAGAGCAGGAGGAGATACAAGTGATCCTGTCCCGCCTGAGCGGGGAGGCGGCCGGCTATGCAGAGGAAATCCGGGAGGACTACGAGGTGTTGTCCGAGCTGGATTTCCTGTTTGCCAAAGGTGCGCTGGCGCTGGATATGAATGCCAGCAGCCCTGTTTTTAACGATGAAGGGCGTATCCGTATCCGGCAGGGGCGGCATCCGCTTTTGGATGCTTCCAGGGTAGTGCCGATCTCCCTGTCGCTGGGGGATAGCTTTGACCTTTTGATCGTGACCGGGCCGAACACAGGGGGGAAAACGGTCTCCTTAAAAACGGTCGGCCTGTTCACCCTGATGGGGCAGGCAGGGCTCCATATCCCCGCCCTGGACCGTTCGGAACTGGCGGTTTTCCAGGATGTCTTCGCGGATATTGGGGACGAGCAGAGCATTGAGCAGAGCTTAAGTACCTTTTCCTCCCATATGGCAAATATCGTGTCTTTTTTAAAGCAGGCGGATGCATCTTCCCTGGTTCTTTTTGATGAGCTGGGGGCTGGGACGGATCCGGCGGAAGGCGCGGCCCTCGCGATGGCGATCCTCAATGATCTGCATACGCGAGGGATCCGGACGATGGCTACTACGCACTACAGCGAGTTGAAGGTGTATGCCCTTTCTACGGAGGGTGTGGAAAACGCCTGCTGTGAGTTTGATGTGGAGACGCTGCGGCCGACGTACCATCTTTTGCTTGGCATACCGGGGAAAAGCAATGCTTTCGCGATCGCTGGGAAGCTGGGGCTTCCGGAAAATATCCTTGAGGAGGCCAGGACGCATTTAACCAGTGAGGATGCGTCGTTTGAGGATTTGCTGGCGCAGCTGGAGGCTGACAGGCGTTCCCTTGAGCAGGAGCGGGCACAAGCCGCCGCCGACAGACGGGAGCTGGAAGCGTTGAAGCAGTCTGTCAAAGCGCGGCAGGAAAAACTGGACGGGCAGCGCGAGCGGATCCTCCGGGAAGCGAATGAGAAGGCCCATGCGATTTTGTCGGAGGCCAAAGCAACCGCGGACGAGACGATGCGCAATTTCCGCAAGTTTGGCCAAGAGCATATATCGGCTTCCGAGATGGAAAAAGAACGGGAAAAACTGCGCAAAAAGATGGAACAGGCCCGTACCGGCATGGTAAAAGAACCGCAAAAGCCCCGTAAACACTATAAACCAAGCGATTTTAAGCCGGGGGAATCGGTACGGGTACTTAGTATGAACTTGAAAGGAACGGTCATCTCCGCGCCGGATCCAAAAGGGAACGTGGCCGTCCGGATGGGGATTTTGAATTCGCAGGTGCCGGTCACGGACCTGGAGATCATAGAGGAAAAGCCGGATTACCTGAAACAATTGACGAGACAGACCGGAAAGGGTAAAACAAAGCTGGGGAAAGCCATGACGGTCAGCACGGAGATCAACCTGTTAGGAAAGACGGTGGATGAAGCGGTGGCGGAACTGGATAAATACCTGGATGACGCCCGCCTGGCCCATTTGAATTCCGTGCGGATCGTCCATGGAAAAGGGACGGGCGCACTCCGGTCGGGTATCCATCAATATCTCCGCAGGCAGAAGCATGTCAAGTCGTTCCGCCTGGGGGCGTTTGGCGAGGGGGACGCCGGGGTGACAGTTGTGGAACTGAAATAGAGTACGGGGGGACAAATGGCGAATAAGCAAAGAATATTGATTGTGGATGATGACGAGAATATTGCGGAATTGATTTCCTTATATCTGGTAAAGGAATGCTTTGATACGATGATGGTGCACGACGGGGAAGCAGCGCTGGCGGCATTGGGCGCCTACAACCCGGACCTGATCCTTCTGGATCTGATGCTTCCGGGGATAGACGGGTATCAGGTATGCCGGGAAGTCCGGGGGCATTGTGACGTGCCGATCATTATGCTATCCGCAAAAGGGGAAGTGTTTGATAAAGTGCTGGGCCTGGAATTGGGGGCGGACGACTACATCATCAAGCCTTTTGACTCCAAAGAACTGGTTGCCAGGGTCAAAGCGGTGCTGCGCAGGTACCAGGCGATCCCGAAGCTGGAAGGAGCAGGCGCAGAGAAAGGGAAATATGTGGAATATCCGGGGATCATTGTCAATCTGACCAATTATTCGGTGATGGTGGACGACCGGAATGTGGAGATGCCCCCCAAGGAAATGGAGCTTTTGTATTTTCTTGCTTCTTCCCCGAACCAAGTGTTTACAAGGGAGCAGCTTTTGGATCAGATATGGGGCTACGAATATGCGGGGGACACCCGCACGGTGGACGTCCATATCAAACGTCTCAGGGAAAAGATCAAGGACCATCCCAGATGGAGGCTTGGCACCGTCTGGGGGATTGGATATAAATTTGAAGTAAAGCCGTAGGCGTTTGCAGGGCTTTCATATGTTTCCCGCTGGGCGCGGCTTGTTTTGCGGCAGAAAGTAGCGCTATGAAAAGTACATTGCATTTGAAGTTTTTTATTATTTATATTATATTTGGCTTCTTAAGTTTGTTCACGGTCAGCACGTTAACCTCCGGCCTGGTCTCCACCCCGATCCAGAAAGGGGTTGCGTCCGGACTTTACCGGGAAGCCAACCTGATCGCAAATGATTATTTGCCGGGCTATTTCGCGGAGACGGTGACAAAGGAAGACATCGACGTCCAATTACAGGCTATGCAGCTTCAGTTAAACGCGGCAGTGTGGTTTGTGGACCGTGAAGGGCATCTGATTACCGCGTTCTGGCCGGACGGATACCGGGAGGCCCCGGCGGCGATTGAGAATTTCAACCCTGCGGAAATCGGCAGCGCCCAGTACCAGATCGGGGATTACCACGGCTGTTTCCTGAATGATGTCATGACGGTGATCGCCCCAGTCAATTATGAGTATTCGCCAAAAGGATATTTGCTGCTCCATAAAGCGATGTCGGATTCGGATTATTTTGAGAACCTGATGATCCGGGCGGTTTATGTCACGGTTGTGGTTGTGTACATTTTTTCGTTTCTGATCATGCTGGCGCTGCACTTTTTTGTATTCTGGCCGCTGCGGAGGGTTACGGAGGCGGCCACTCAGTATGCCACCGGGAACCTGGACTATGAAATTCCGGTCCGGACGGCGGATGAGATGGGGTATTTGTCGGCATCCCTCAATTATATGTCCGCCCAGCTTAGGGATATGGAGGATTACCAGAAAAAATTTGTCGCGAATGTTTCCCATGATTTCCGTTCCCCGCTCACTTCCATCAAAGGATATATTGAGGCGATGGCGGACGGGACGATCCCACCGCAGCTGCACGGGAAATACTTGCGGATCATCCTGCTTGAGACCGAACGCCTGACGGATCTTACCAATGATTTGCTGACATTGAATGAATACGACAGGAAAAACCTGCTGCTGGAAAAGGAGCGGTTTGATATCCATGAAATGATCAAGCAGGTGGCGGCGGCTTTTGAAGGGGCCTGCATCCAGAAAAAGATTTCCTTTGACCTGATTTTTGAGACAAAAGTACTCAAGGTTTACGCGGACAAGGGGAAAATCCAGCAGGTACTCTACAACCTGATTGACAATGCCATCAAATTCAGCGAAACGGATTCCATCATTACAATCGAGACTACGGAACGGTCCGGGAAGGTTTTTACCTCCGTGAAGGATGACGGCATCGGGATCCCGCGAAATTCCCTCAATAAAATCTGGGATCGGTTTTATAAAACAGATCTGTCAAGAGGAAGGGATAGAAAGGGCACCGGGCTTGGGCTGTCGATCGTGAAAGAAGCCATCCAGGCACACGGGGAGAATATCAATGTCATCAGTACCGAAGGGGTTGGGACAGAATTTGTGTTTTCCTTGCCGAAAGGGTAGGAAAAGCAGGATTCTTGACAATGAAAAGGAATCCTGTATACTGGAAACGAAAACGGCTGTGAATGGTGGCAAAATGAATGGAAAAGGCAGCGAGGCAGGCTTTCACGGACCATTATGACAAAGGGGATGGGCGCTGTGAAACAGAAACGGGACAATCCGCAAGGGACATCCGGCAAAGCGCAGGAAAAGATGGATAACCCGCAGGAGGAGTATTCTTTCATGCAGGAAGTGATCAAGGACGAGACGGTCGGCAGCCCTGGGTGGAGAGGGCGTATCGGGCGTGTGATTGGGTATGGCATTGTTTTTGGGGTAGCTGCCAGTATTGTGTTTTCCGCGTTGAATCCGTGGATGGAGGAAATGTTCCAGAATGCCCCGGAGAAGGTTGAGATCCCGCAGGATGAGGAAGAGTCCGGGGAAACAGAAGGAACGGCCGGTGAAGATGGGCAGGAATCTGAAACAACGGGGGCGGATGAAGCGGAACCGGCCTCGGATCAGCCGCAGGAGGCCGCACTGACGCAGGAGGACTACTGCAAGGTCGTGAATGTCCTGAATTCTACTGTTACGGAGGGGAAAAAAAGCATTGCGGCGCTGTCTGTCATGGATCCGGAAAAAGGAAAAGCGGTTTCTGTGCAGGCGGGGGTTATCCTTGCCAACAACGGAAGGGAGCTTCTGGTTCTTGCGCAGGCAGTGGGTGAAGAAGACAGCGAGAATCTTCAGATTTCCTTTTCGGATGGAAAATCCTACAAAGCGGCGGTGAAAATGTGCGATTATAACCTGGGCTTTGGGGTCTATGCGGTGGAGCGCGGTGAGATTGCGGAGGCTTCGTGGGCAGGGATTGAGGAAGTCCGGATTGGCAATTCAAACCTGCTGGAAGCGGGGGATATCCTGTTGGCGATTGGGCAGCCCTTTGGTTCGGATATGGCGATCGGGATTGGGACGCTTGCGCCGGACGATGCGGTGATCGAGCTGGCGGACGGGCATTACCGCCTGCTTTGCACAAATGTCACCTGTGAACAGGGAGGCAGCGGTATTTTGCTCAACCAGGAGGGAGACCTGGTCGGCATTATTGCCCCGGAGGCCCTGCCGGAAGGAAGCAAAGGCCGTATCGGGGGGTATGGGATTTCCGACATAAAAGGCATTATTGAACTGCTGTCCAATGGGGCGGCGATCCCCTACACCGGGATTTACGGCATGGATGTCACGGAAGGGCTGGAAGGGAAAAATATGCCGAAAGGGGTCTATGTAAAAGAAGTACCCGTGGATTCCCCGGCAATGGCCGCAGGCATACAGAGCGGGGATATCCTCTACCAGGCGGACGGGACGGAGATTTCCAGCATGGAGGAATACCACAGCGTACTGATGAAGGAGAAGGAAGGAAAAGCCGTAAAAATCCGCGGATACCGCCAAGGAGCCGGGGATGAGTACGTGGAGATAGAGTTTGACGTTACAATCGGGAGAAAACAAAGCGAATAAATAAATGGAAAGGCATGGGACAATGAGGTATATCAATACGCTTGTAGAAGGGGAGACGATCCGAAATATTTATTTATGCAAAGGGAAACGATCTGCGGAAACGAGGAACGGGAAGCCGTATGATTCCCTGACTCTGCGGGATAAGACTGGGACGCTGGACGGAAAAGTCTGGGATCCGAACTCCGAGGGGATTGCGGACTACGAAGAAATGGATTTCATAGAGGTATTTGGGGATGTCATCAGCTATAACCACAATCTTCAGCTCAATATCCGCCAGATCCGCAAGGCAAAAGAAGGAGAATACGCAGCCGCCGATTATCTGCCGACGACGGAGAAAAATCCGGAAAAGATGTATGGGGAACTGCTGGGGTATGTGAAACAGATTTCCAATCCTTTCCTGCGCCAGGCGGTGGAATATTACTTTGTGGGCAATGAGCCGTTCATGAGAAAATTCAAAACCCACTCTGCGGCGAAAAGCGTCCATCACGGATTTTGCGGGGGGCTTTTGGAGCATACGCTGAGTGTTGTCAGGTTCTGTGAATATATGGCGGGGGCGTACCCCATCCTGAACAGGGATTTGTTGTTTGCATCGGCGATCTGCCATGATATCGGGAAAATCAGGGAGCTTTCCCCTTTCCCTGAAAACGATTATACGGATGAAGGCCAGCTTTTGGGGCATATTGTGATCGGGATAGAAATGGTGGATGAAGCCGTGCGCAGCGTCCCCGGGTTCCCGGATCCTCTTGCCAGTGAATGGAAACACTGCATTGCCGCGCACCATGGGGAATTGGAATACGGTTCCCCCAAAAAACCGGCCTTGGCGGAGGCCCTGGCGCTGAACTTTGCGGACTGCGCGGATGCAAAAATGCAGACCCTGACTGAGATTTTCAAAGAGAAAAAGAATAACGACTGGCTGGGTTACAACAAGCTGTTTGAGTCGAACCTAAAGAAAACGGTTGTCTGAGGAGAGGCTGCAGCACCTATGGGCCAACGGGAATAGAGGCATGGAAAAAAATGAACTTGTGACAGTGGCAATTGAAGATATAGGCGCTTCCGGCGAGGGCATCGGTAAAATCAACGGCTTTACGCTTTTTATCAAGGATGCGGTCATCGGGGACATTGTGGAAGCCAAAATCATGAAACTCAGGAAGCATTACGGCTATGCCCGCCTGGTGAATATTTTGGAACCCTCCCCGTACCGGGTTGAGGCAAGATGCCCTTTTGCCAGAAAATGCGGCGGCTGCCAGATACAGGAAATGAGTTATGAACGCCAGTTGGCCTTTAAATATGATAAAGTAAGGAACAACCTGAAACGTATCGGCGGCTTTGACGAGGCTCTCCTGGACGCGGCTATGGAGCCGGCCATAATAGGGATGGAACATCCCTTTTTTTATCGGAACAAAGCACAATTTCCTTTTGGGACAGATAAAAACGGGGAACCAATTGCAGGATTTTACGCCGGGCGTACCCATGACATCGTTGCGAATACGGACTGTATGCTCGGCGTTCCGGTGAACCGGGAGATCCTGGAGATCACACTTCGTTTTTTGAGGAAATACCATATCCCGGCCTACCATGAAAAAACCGGGAGAGGGCTGTTCCGGCACGTGCTGATCCGTTATGGGTTCAGGACAAAAGAAATCATGGTCTGCTATGTCATCAATGGCACGCAAATCCCGCACAGCGGCGAACTTATAGAAAAATTATCGGAACTCAAAGGCATGGCAAGTATTTCCGTCAGTCCGAACACAAAGAAAAGCAACGTGATCATGGGGGAATCTTTCCGTGTGCTTTGGGGGAAAGGGTATATTACGGATTTCATTGGGGATATCAGATACCAGATTTCCCCCTTGTCTTTTTATCAGGTCAATCCGGTACAGACGGAGAAATTATACGGCCGGGCGCTGGACTATGCGGGGCTTACAGGGAATGAAATCGTCTGGGACCTGTATTGCGGGATTGGGACGATTTCCCTGTTTCTGGCGCGGAAAGCGAAACAGGTATACGGCGTGGAAGCGGTCCCCCAGGCGGTTGAGGATGCCAAAAAGAATGCCCGGATGAACGGGATCACGAATGTGGGGTTTTACGTGGGAAAAGCAGAGGAAGTCTTGCCGGCGTATTATGAGAAATGCCGGAATGGGGACGGTCAGGAGGAAGCGCACGCGGATGTGATCGTCGTAGACCCGCCGCGGAAAGGATGCGGGGAATCGCTGCTTTGGACGATGAAGGAGATGAAGCCGGAGCGGATGGTGTATGTGAGCTGCGACAGCGCGACGCTGGCGCGGGATCTGAGGGTGCTGTGTGAGGGAGAGTATGAGATTAAGAAAATCGGGGTGGTGGATTTGTTTCCGATGACGGGGCATGTGGAGACGGTTGTACTTTTGTCCCACAAGTCACCAGATAGCCATATCAATGTGAAGGTAGAATTTGGAGAAGGTGAAGGA
>CAZYVA010000075.1:0-9106 GCA_964650695.1 uncultured Dorea sp.
GTAAAAATGGAGTACAAGAAGGATACGCAAGCGGATACGGTGATGAGCCTGGATATTATAGGTTAGGCGCACGACCAAAGGGCAGTCCCGATCGGAACTGCCCTTTTATGAAAATCAGCCATATAAAAAATATTCGCCCGTTTTCGTTGAAATGGATTTTCAGCCTTTAATTTAAAAACGTACATTTGGCCGCATCAACGTTGGCAAGCTCTGCCACGGTAGCGCTGATGCTCACATAAAACGTAATGCTGCAATCCTTGGAAATCCGATCCAGGCGGTCGATAAACTCCGGCATGTTCGCAAGCGTGATATCCGCGTGTTTTAAGATGCCGTCGATGAAAACCTGCTCCAGGTCATGGTTGGAACTGTACATGCCATATAAGAACCCAATATATTCATCAATGTTTGTGATTGCTGGAATGTCATCCATACAGATGGTACGGATATCGAAGGAAACACTGGCGGTATCGCGGTGCGTTTTCTTGATGAAAACGATATTGCCGTTGCACTCTTTTACCGCTTTATTCGCCAACTCGATCATTTTCTGTGTCTTTCCGCTGCCCTTCGGGCCTGTCAAAATATTTACCATGGCAAACTCTCCTTTATGTAACAACATATTTTATCGGACGCACCGATAATTTCTCTAAAACTATTATACACGAAAGAAAGCCTGTCCACAACCCAAAAAAATAGCAACTTTCAGGATCTCCAGAATATTTTCACCACTATGTGCCGTCAGGAATGCCCATTTTCCGGGTATTCCGTAACAATTTTTTCAAACAGCAGCCCGGCCCCAAACCAGAGGGGCGCGTAATCCGGGCGTACCAGCCCTTGGATATTATATCTGGCTTTACTGTAATCCCATGGGCAGGCGTTGATTTTCCGCAGGAAAAATCCGGCCGTATATTCGCAGGCGAAAATGCAGAGTGTGTAAATCCCCCCGCGTTTAAAAATACTTTGGTTTTTCAACCGCCGGCAGACTGGCGAAAGAAAGCTTGCCATCCCGTAGATCGGGAACATCCAGACGGATGTGCTTCCCATCAGTTTGCGGTCGCTGGATGAGAAATTTTTCAAGCCGGTAAAGATGATTTCCATGCACCATCCGACGACTCCGCAGGTGAAGAAATCAGAAGAAAAATGTTTCACGGTTTTATGCCCTCTCTCACAAGTTTCAGGAAAGCCGCTATGCCAGACGCTTGGCATGTGGCAGAAAGCCCTTTTGATAAGTATGCCAGAGAATGGAAAATTTTATGCGTCCGGATGCCTTTACCGGAATTGACAGCAAAGCCTGCTGTCAATATAATGATGATACCAGGGTTCCAGGCACAAAACAATCCGTGGTATCATAGGAGCCAAAGATTTTTTGTCCTGTATACCATAGGAGTCAAAACCAGCGTTTTCCAAAAAGGAGGTTTCATCATGGCATTTGACGGGATCACAGTCCGCGCGTTAGCGGACGAACTCAACACAGAACTTTCCGGAGGGCGCATTGCCAAAATCGCGCAGCCGGAAACGGACGAACTCCTTCTGACTATCAAAAATAAAAATACCCAGCATCGGCTCTGCATTTCCGCCAATGCTTCCCTTCCTTTAGTCTATCTGGCTTCAGAAAATAAGCCGGGTCCTATGACCGCGCCGAATTTCTGCATGCTGCTGCGTAAGCATATCAGCAACGGGCGGATTACCCGTATTGCCCAGCCAAAGCTGGAACGTATCCTCCGGATAGAAATCGACCATCTGGATGAACTGGGGGATGTATGCCACAAGGTTTTAATCGTAGAGATCATGGGAAAGCACAGCAATATCATTTTCTGCGATGACAAGAATACGATTATAGACAGTATCAAGCACATCCCGGCACAGGTCAGTTCCGTGCGCGAGGTTCTTCCGGGACGTCCTTATTTTATCCCGGACACAATGGGAAAACAGGATCCGCTTTCCGTGACGGAAGAAACCTTTGCCCGAACCCTTGCAGGGAAACCCGTGAGCCTTTCCAAGGCGATCTATACCGGTTTTACCGGCATCAGCCCGGTCGTTGCGGAGGATATCTGTTTTTGTGCTTCCCTGGATTCCAGGAAGAGCGCGTTGGATCTGGCGGATGAGGAATTTGCCCGCCTTTCCAGGCAGTTTTTCAACTACATGGAGGAAGTCCGGCGCGGCCATTTCCATCCCGGCATCTATTTCCGGACAGACGGGACCCCGCAAGAATTCTGTGCCATCCCGATTTCCCACTACCAGGAGTTTTCCTTTACCGGATATTCCTCTATCAGCGAAGTCCTGCGTACCTTTTACGCCGCCAAAAACACCGTCACCCGGATCCACCAGAAAAGCGCTGATTTACGCCGCGTCGTACAGACCGCCCTGGAACGGAACCGGAAAAAATACGATTTACAAAGCCGTCAGCTCCAGGATACCCAAAAACGGGAAACATACAAGGTATACGGAGAACTCATCAACACCTATGGCTACAATCTGGGGCCGGACGCAGAAAAACTCACTTGCCAGAACTACTATACCGGCGAGGCGGTCACGATCCCGTTGGACCCGGCAAAAACCCCGCAGGAAAACGCCCAGAGATATTTTGCCCGGTACAACAAGCAAAAGCGGGCATTTGAAGCCCTCTCCGGCCTTATCCAGGATACCGCTGATGACATCCGGTATCTGGAAAGCATCAGCAATGCGCTGGATATCGCCCTGGGCGAGGAGGATTTGGCGCAGATCAAGGAAGAACTCATCCAGGGCGGCTACATCCGCAGGCGAAATGCCCGGAAAAAAGCGAAGTTTACCAACAAGCCGCTCCACTACCTTTCCAGCGATGGCTACCATATGTATGTAGGGAAAAATAATCTGCAAAACGACGAGCTGACCTTTTCCTTCGCCTCCGGGAACGACTGGTGGTTCCATGCCAAGCAGGCGCCCGGCTCCCATGTGATTGTAAAAACAAACGGCGGGGAACTGCCCGACAGGACGTTCGAGGAAGCGGGCAGGCTTGCCGCCTTTTACTCCAAAAAAAGAGGGAGCGATAAGGTGGAGATTGATTATGTCGAAAAAAAACATGTGAAAAAACCGAACGGGGCAAAACCTGGGTTTGTGGTATACTATACCAATTATTCCCTTGTCATCGACGCCGACATCTCCGGGATTTTGGAGATCTCCTCCTGACCCAGGAGATCGTCCACCAGTTGCTGTGCGCACCGTCCGGACATACCGCCATGGTTCAGCTCCCAGCGGTTCGCCTCCAGCAAAAGCTCCTTTTCAGGCATTTGAAGCCCTTCTCTTTTTGCCAGTTCCAGCACGATATGCTGGAACTCCTTTTTCTGCGGTTTCCCAAAATAAATAGTCACCCCAAACCGGTTCACCAGCGACATTTTCTCCTGCACAGTATCGTTTCTGTGCAATTCTTCATCCAGGTCCTCTTTATCCCGGAATGTTTCCCGGATCAAATGCCTGCGGTTCGAGGTCGCGTAAATAAGTATATTGTCCGGCTTTCTCTCCAAGCCTCCTTCGATCACGGCTTTTAAGTACTTATACTCCACCTCAAATTCCTCAAAAGACAGATCGTCCATATAAATGATAAACTTATAATTCCGGTTTTTCACCTGTGCAATGATATCATTTAAATCCTGGAACTGATGCTTGTAAACCTCGATCATCCGCAGCCCCCGCCCGTAATACTGGTTCAGGATGGCTTTGACCGAGGTGGATTTCCCTGTACCCGCGTCTCCATAAAGCAGGCAGTTGTTGGCTCTTCTGCCATTCACAAACGCTTCTGTATTATCCACCAGCTTTTTCTTCGCGATCTCATACCCCACCAGGTCATCCAAATGCACATGGGCAATCCTGGTAATCGGTGCGATCACGACACGGTCCCCGTCATGCCTTACCCGGAACGCCTTGTGAAGCCCCAGCTTCCCTACCCCAAATTCCGCGTAAAACCGGGTGATGGTCTCCAGGAACTCCTCCGGTGTTTCCGCAGCCGCAAGCCCCTCGCCCAACTCACAGATCCGGTCGCGGATCCGCTTGTTAAACACTTTCCCATGCTCATTGGCCGGCACATAATCCCTCAGGACGCTTAAATATTCTACGCCCAGCGCCGCCTCCATCCTCTTGAAATCATAATCAAACAATTCCTTCAAAATCCCACAGTCATGCAAAGCGATCTGGTTGATGCTGCCCTCGATATGCCCTACGATTTCACAGGATGTACTGTAGGCGTTTTCGTGGGAAGCCATCAGGTAAGCAAGATAATTGTGCCAAAGGTTCCCCCGGAACCCGTGGCTGGCCGCCAGCTCTAAAAGCTTGTTCACCGCCCCAAATAACAGGCTTTCCAATTCTTTCCCGCCACAATCGCCATTGTCAAAATTTTCCATGAGGAATACCATATCCTTTAGGATTGTCCCCTGATCCATATTCTGATACAATATCAGCTCATTGACGCGCATGTCCATCCCTCCGTCAGTAATTTCCAAGTATCCGTAAATTCCTGCTCTCCTCCCGGAGCCCCCGGATGGCGTTTTTCACCGCCGGATCCGCCAGGTTCCCATCGAAATCAATAAAGAACCTGTATTCCCAAACCTTGCCCTTGATCGGGCGGGATTCAATCTTTGACATATTCAGGTCATTGTATACAAAATGGGACAGCAGATGGTACAGGGAGCCGCACTCATCTCTCGCCTGCTCAAAACAGATACTGATTTTCCTCGCATCCCTGGAAAAAACCTTCTGGTTTGTAATCACGATGAACCGGGTCATATTCCCGTTTTCATTGTTGATATTCCCTTCCAGGATCTCCAGGCCGTATACTTTTGCCGCATACTCGCTGCACACAGCGGCTTTGCGTTTATCTGCGTCATTCAGCACTTTTTTTGCCGCCACTGCCGTATTGGCAACGTTGATCTGCTGCCATTCCGGATATTGATCCAGGAAATAACTGGTCTGCATCAAAGCCTCCGCCTTGGAATAGACATACTCGATCTCCTCCATCTTCGTCCCTGGAAGCGCACAGAGCGTATGCGTGATCGGCAGCATCGTCTCCCCGACGATATAATTTTCAAACTCTACCAGAAGGTCGTACACTTCATTGACCGCCCCGGCGGTAGAATTTTCAATCGGAAGCACGGCGTAGTCCGCGGAACCTTCCTCAATCGCTTCCATCGCTTCCCGGAAAGTGCTGACATGGAAATTGTTGCAGTCTTTTCCAAAATAATTGCGCATGGCTGCCTGTCCGTAAGCGCCTTCTGTCCCCTGGAATACGATACGGACATTTTTTTTGTCAATCTCCTCCATCTCGATAAACGGGAGCCTCCCCAGCGCCCCTGCCTGCACCAGCTTCTGGTACTGAAGCTTCCGGCTCATGGACATGATCTGCCGGTATAACTCACGGATTCCCTTTTTATTAAATTCCGTCGATACCTTCGCGGAAACTTCCGCCAGCTTTCCAGCCTCCCGCTGCCGGTCAAGGACCTTCCGGCCATGGTCGATCTTGTAATTGCCGACCTCCTCACAGATATTCATGCGTTTTTCAAACAACTCAGACATCTGATTGTCGATCACATCCAGTTCCTTTCTCAATTCCTCCAGTGTCCGCATCACTTCCTCCTTCTATTTCCCGTTTCCGCCAGCCGCTTTTCAATCGCGTCCACAACGGTTTCAAGCACTTTGACTCTTGCGTAATATTTATCGTTTCCTTCCACGACGATCCACGGCGCATTGGGTGTGGACGTCTTCATCAGCATCTCATTGACCGCAATCTCGTACTGATCCCATTTTTCCCGGTTTCTCCAATCCTCGTCCGTGATCTTCCACCGCTTCTGCGGATTGTCCTGGCGGGCTTTGAACCTGCGTTCCTGTTCGTCTTTGTCAATCTGCATCCAGAACTTCATGACGATGGTTCCCGCATTCGTCAAATCCCGTTCCATGTCATTGATTTCCTTGTAGGCTCTCTGCCATTCTTCTTTCGTGCAGAACCCTTCCAGGCGTTCCACCATGACCCTCCCGTACCAGGTACGGTCAAAGACAGCGATATGCCCTGCTTTCGGCATTGCCGTCCAGAACCGCCACAGATAATGGTGCGCCCGCTCGATATCGTTCGGAGACGCTGTCGGGTGGACGACGAATCCCCTTGGATCCATCTTTTCGGTCAGCCGTTTGATGGCGCCGCCCTTGCCCCCGGCATCCCATCCCTCAAATCCCAGCACCACGGGGATCCTTTCCCGGTACAGATCGCCGTGGAGCTTTTCCATCTTATCTTGCAGCTCCTTTAGCTTTCTCCGGTATTCTTCCTTTGTACAGGATTTGCTTAGGTCTGCCTGCGCCAGGATATTCGTCGTCAGGCCGGACGCCGGAACGCCGCCTGTGCTTCCATCCGCCGCCCGCTCCTGCGTCCCATTTCCAGCCTCTGCCTCCGGCGCTTGCGGAGCTTTCATCCTTTCTTTTTCTGCCGCAGCCTTTTTCGCCTCTTCTATCTTCCTGCCCAGGATATCAATGATCACCGAATATATTTTTACGGTCGCAAATCTCCGGTTGGTTGCTTCTACCAGGTTCCACGGCGCATAGTCGGTATCCGTGCGGACGATCATCTCCTCGTTCATCCGCTCGTATCTATCAAACTCCTTGTTCCTCTCCAAATCCCCCTCGCTCACGCGCCATGCGGTTTCCTCTGACGCGAGGAGCTTCTTCAGCCGCTTCTTCTGCTCTTTTTTGCCGATGGCAAGGAAAATCTTGATCAGCACCATACCACCGTCCGTGAGCTGCCGCTCGAAAGAGCAGATGGAATCAAAGTCATACGCCAGCTCCTCCGGTTTTGTCTCCCCCGAAAAACGGTCGATCAGCACTTTCCGGTACCAGCTACTGTCATAAATGGCTATCCTGCCGTTCGCGGGCATTTTCGTCCAGAATCTCCACAGGAACGGATGCATCCGCTCTTCCTCCGTTTCGTTCTTGACCGCGTACACCTCAAATCCCCTTGGATCCAAGGATTGGATCAGCTTCCCGATCTGGACGCCTTTTCCCGCAGCCCCATAGCCTTCAAAAGCAATCATCACTGGAATCCCCAAACTCCTGCACTCCCTCTGGAGCCTGCCAATCTGCCCAACCAGCTTTTCCATGCGCTCCCGGTATTCTTCCTTGCCGATTTTTTTTGTCAAATCCAGTTTTTCCAGCATGATGATATCCCTCCCATTTTTCTGAAATTAAGAACGAAAAGATCGATCCTGCGCCATCTGCATAAGTGATTTCATGGCCGTTCCTTACCGTTGGCACGAACGAAAACGCGGAACCCGGCATGCGCTTTACCGTCGCTTCGCCCATCATTACAATAATCAACTTCCGTTTCATTGTCAACTTCTATTTCTGTTTTGCATTACGATTCGATCCTAAGCCGCCTCCCGTTTCACCGGCCGAGTTTCAAGGTAAATATCCGAAATAAATCCAGCAATCTTCTCCCTTTCCGGAAAGTTACTGCAAGCAGTTACCATTTAAATTATGAACGTACGCGTTCAAAATTTCTCCCAATCTGAGTTTACTCATTATCCGTAACTTCCCAATGTCCCTTATCCCCACTACCTACATATGCTATTTTTGAAATTGCAACCGTATGCCTTTTTATTGTTCTAAGACTCGTATTCGTTTTCTTTGCAATCTCAGCTTGAGTGATATTCGGATTATTCCGGATAAGTTCAATAATCTGCGCATCCAAATCCAGTTTATCGTGAGCGCCAACGTGGGTGCCATCATGGGTGCCATCGTGAGTGCCATCGTGAGTGCCACTCTGATGGACATCTTGAGTATCACCCTGAATGCCATCTTGGGGATTATCCTGTCCCTCAAGATAATTCAAGTTATATAATGTCAGGATAAAGCTGTCATATTTTGCGTAAAATTCTGGTTTCAGCTTTTCGGTATAATTCTCCTGAAACTTGTAATCATCCATTATCTTTTTGAATCCGCTGCCTCTACGTTCCATATAATTCAGTCTGTTAAAAATATCCGCAAGGACTGGATTTCTACGTTTAGAAGGTACTGGCGTAACATCTTTATTATCGAGTATTGTTCCGTCAACCATACCTCCGGGAGAATAGATTTCCAGACGGTCATCAAACATATCTATGTGAACTTCACTTCCAAGTTCAGTATAGCTGCGATGTATTAAAGCATTCACAAGTCCCTCGGTAACTGCCCTTTCCGGATATTCTGGCAACTCCACTCTCCTGTCTGGCAGCTTTTTCCATGCTTTCTTGGAATTTCTCATGATAAATCCAATTCCATCCTGCAGTAGTTCCACCAGTCCTCCATTATATTCTTTATCATCCAAGGCATCCACAAGCCCCGAAGCCTTTGTTAAACCATTCCATCTAGTGCAGAAAAGCCTTGAATGTCTCACCGGTGATTCATCCGCAAGAAGTGCACCTGCATTCGTGAGATTGCCATTTTCGTCAAGAATGCCAAAAGATTCATAATCCGTATCCTCAAAAGCATTTCCAGTACGACTTTTATATACGGATCTTATCTTGGTAAATGCCATATCCTCGAATCTATATTTGGAAATCAAGCTATCGTAGGTTGTTCCACTTCCCTTCAAAACCAACTCACGAAGCTGCGTAGATGTCGCAGGTACACTCTCATTTCCAACTCTGACAAATGCGGTAAGCTGTCCATCCGCAGAATAATAGTATGGTGTCTGCCGTCCGGGATATACATCCACAATAACAAACCTCATCCCTTCATCCGTCTTAAATGACAACTTAAACTCCGGTATTGGATTCAGGCGTTCTTTAATTATCTCGCTTATCTTCTCCGAAACCAATTCAGCATCTTCAAGTCCTACAAGCGTACCATCATTTGCCACACCATATATCAGCTTTCCGCCAAAGCAATTCGCAAATGCACTTACACTCTTGCACCAGCTTTTTGGTTTTTTTGTTTCCAGCTCTAATTTTTTATCGTATTCGGTTGTTTCGCCTATCAGATCCTTTATATTCAAAACTACACCTCAATTTCTATAATGATTTCATTTATCCAATTCGATAAATCATCCCATGCCATTCTTCGCCACCCCATGTTGAATTGGCGATTCCTCTGTCAATGAATCCCATCTTTTCATACATCT
>CAZYVA010000076.1:0-9072 GCA_964650695.1 uncultured Dorea sp.
AATGTTGCGGTCGCCACAGTGGGGGACGTGATGGACCTGGTGGATGAAAACCGGATTTTGGTGAAGGAAGGGCTTGCAAGGCTTTGCCATACTTCCAATCTGGGGCTCAAAGCCCTGATGGAATGCACAGGCATCCGGGGCGGGTCTTTAGGCGCCTACCATATTGGTTTTATCCTGGGGCCCTGTTTAAATGCCAGCGGGCGGCTGGACACGGCGAAGCGTGCGCTTGCGCTTCTGGAGGCAGGGACAAAAAAAGAGGCGGACCGGCTTGCCGGTGATCTGAAAGCCTTGAATGAAAGCCGGAAGGATAAGACGAAAAAAGCGGTGGAGGAAGCCCTTTCGCTGGCGGAGCGTACAGATATGCAAAAGGACCGGGTGCTGGTCCTTTATCTGCCGGACTGCCACGAGAGCATCGCCGGGATCGTGGCGGGAAAGGTGCGGGAGCGTGTTTATAAGCCGGTGTTCATCCTGACAGACAGCACAGAGGAAGGGATTGCCAAAGGTTCCGGGCGCTCCATCGAGGCTTACCATATGTATGAAGGGTTGAACCAATGCCGGGAGCTTTTCATAAAATACGGAGGCCATCCGATGGCGGCAGGGCTTAGCATGAAAAAAGAGGATATCGCCGTTTTCCGGGAGAGGATAAACGCGTGCTGTACGCTCACCGATGAACAGATGCAGGAAAAAATCGTGATAGATATGGAGATGCCGTTTTGCTGTGTAACGGAAGAACTGGTGCGGGAACTGACGCTTTTGGAACCTTACGGGAAGGGGAACCGGAAGCCGGTCTTTGCCTTGCGTCATGTCTGTGTCATCAACCATCGGATCCTCGGAAAGCATCAGAATGTATTGAAACTTCTGCTCGAAGACAGGAACCGGACCCGGATCGAAGGGCTGTTTTTCGGGGATATCGGGGATTTTCTGCAGTGCGTGGGCCAGGAGGTTATGATCACCTATTATCCGCAGATCAATGAGTACCAGAACCGAAAGACGCCGCAGGTCGTGATCACCCATTACCGCCCCTGTTGAGCAGGGGCGGCTTGTTACCCATTCCGGATCGCTTCCAATGGGCTTAACCGCATGGCCCGTTTCGCGGGGAAGTACCCGGCGGCAACCCCTACCAGCATGGCAAAGCCGATGGAAGCGAGCGCAAGCCATAGAGGGATGTATGAGATATCGACCCCGCCGGTATCGATCATGTCTGTCTGTCCGGCGATCAGGTTGATGCCAAACGACATCACGAAGCTCAGGATATTTCCGGCTATGCCGCCGAGAAAGCCGATAAACGCGGCCTCCATCAAAAACATTGCCCGGATGTTCCCAAGGCTGCATCCGAGGACCTTCATCACCCCGATCTCTTTCGTCCGCTCGTAGGTGGACATCATCATGGTGTTGGCGATCCCGATGGCTGCCACAAACAGGGAGACGGCTCCGATCCCGCCCAGCACGGCCTCGATGATGGCCATCTGCTGCTCGACGCTTTCCATCATCTCCGCGTTCGTCTCGACCGTGTAACCCATTTCCTTGATCTGTGTCGCCAGGGCGGAGACGTTGTCCGCATCGTCTGCCTTGATCTGCGCGTAGGAATAGCAAAAATCCTTCAGTGGTTTCCCGGCTTTTGTTTGAGGTTGTCCGGGGATCACCTTTCCGGAAAATTCTTTTTTCAGCACTTTCTTCAGCGTTTCCAGGTCACAGAACGTATAGTAACCGTTCGCGTTATAATCCTCTACGCCGCCTTCCACGAGGCCGCAGGCATGGACGACATGTTTCTGGAGCGGCATACTGGCATTGCTGCTTTCCCCTTCGGAACCATCCTCGTTGGTCCCCAGGACGGCCGTGCTGTCCTCGGCGTAGTAGGTATCCTGGTCGAGGATTAAAAACAGGGCGTCGTTTTGGAAATCAATATCCGGAAGTTCCCCGGTCTCCCAATAGCCGTTCCCGGTGCCTTTCTCATAGAAATTCGCGGGAACCATGTTCCCATATACAAGCTCAAGCTGGCTGCCCCCTTTTTTGGGGAGCCGCCCCCAGGACAGCTTGATGTTCCGGCTGGCGAGGGCTTCGGGCGTCATGGCGGTAAGCTCTACGGAACCTTCATATTTTCCTTTGAGCAGGGTGGCGGAGATGGTATAGACAGGTTCCACAGTGACGGTATGCTCCAGTGTTTTCAGCTTTTCGATGCAGCCGTCGTCTATGTATTCTTCGGACGCCGCATCGTTACTGCCGCCTGTGCCGTACATTTCTTCCCCGTTGGATCCGTAGACCGTCAGGGTGGTGATGCCGCCGTACTGTTCAATTTCTTCGTACATGGCTTGTTTCATGCCAAGGCCGAGGGAGATCATGACTACGATCGAGGCGGTCCCGATGATGACGCCCAACACAGTCAGGGATGTACGGAGTTTTCTCCTGCGCAGGTTATTCACGCTCATCTTCAGAAGGTCCATCCAGTTCATACAGCAAATCCTCCTCTTCTTTTTTCGCTGCTTTCTGTTTCCGCCTTTTGCGGATGGCGGCGGCCGCCATTATGGCCGCGGCGGCGGCAGCAACGATCAAAACAGGGACAGCCGGGAAGCGGCTTTTTTGCCCATCTTCCGCCAAAGCCATATCCTCCATGCTTTCTTCCTCCTGCGGTGCGACTTCAAGCATAAAGGACTGTTCCTGTGCAAAGACCTCGCCGTCTTCATCCTCATAGGTCATGGTCATGGTGACCGGTTCCGGGCCGGCGCTTTCCTTTATGCCTGCCAGCATAGCGTCGATGGAAGCGGAAGCGCCGGATTCCACGTTGCCCACAAAGACTTCTTCCTTGTCAATGCAGTTTCCAGTGAAAATGGCTTTGACGTTGTATAGCTTGATCCTCCCCAGGTTGTAAAGGCTGCACATGACATTGGCTTCATCATCTATGCCGATGCTTTCAGGGGAAATCTCAAAATCACTGAATTCGAACCGTGCGTCCTGCTTTACAGGTATGGACAGGCTTGAGGACGCTTCGATGGCCGTGGAATCCTTATCCTCGTATTTCATGCTCAGTTCCACACTGTAAGGCTTCTGCAGGAGGTCGGATTTCGCGTTGAGCTGTATGGAAATATCTGCGGTTTTGCCCGCGTTGATGCCGTCTAAATATATACTGCTGCTCCCGGAGGAGGGCAGGAAAGCGGGGGCGGTTGTCTGCTCGTCGCTTCCCTCCACCGGAGCCGTCAGGTCAAAGAGCAGATTTTTTACTTTTGATTTTTTGGACGTATTTTTCAGGTGGATGGTGAGGACAAAATCACTTCCTGCTTTTACGTTTTCCGGATCCGTACGAAAGCCGGTCACGATGACGCGCGGGACGGAACCGCTGGCGTCGCTGCTGCCGGAGCTGTCGGAGTAGGAGGCGTCTCCGTTGCTGATATCCTGGGAATCCCCGGAGGAGCCGGATGTTTTCTTTTTCGTGGTTGCCTGTGCGCCATCTTCCTGCGTGTTTACAGGCGCGGCTTCCGCCTGCTCTTCTGGCTTTGCGGCCGCGTTTATGTAAAAGGTTTGTTCGCCAGTCTTTGTATCGGAACCATAGGTGTATTGGTACGTAAAAGAAAGCGTGTAACGCCCGCTTTGGATATCGTCGCGTTCGGTAAAGGAAAAGGCAGCTTTGCCGGTGTCGCCTGCTTTTATCGTATCAAGCTTTGCGGTATATTTCTGGTAGTCGGTCTTAAAAGGCCATTTGGCGCTGTCGTCCCCGTGAAGTTCCGGCGATATCTGGAAACCGGTGATATCGCTGGAGCCGTTATTTTTGACCTCTATTACAAAATCCTGTGCTTTCTGGTACTCGTAAGTCGGGACTTTCCCGCCGGGGGTGGAAAGATCCAGTTCTGTCCCGTCCGAGGCTGCTGCGGCCTTTGCCGGGGTGTTCCAGAGAAAGGCTGTCAGTGCGGCCGCCATAAGCGCTACGGCTATTTTTCCTTTTGTCATTTCATTTTTCCTCCTGGTTTGTATATTTTACAGGTTGTCCCTGTTTTTCGATTTTTATGATCTTCCCGTCGCTGATGTGGAATATCCGGTCGGCGTAAGCGGCGAGATGGTTGTCATGTGTAACCATGACCAGCGTTTTTTCCCGCTTTCGCACTACGCTTTGCATCAGACGCATCACATCCTCTGAAGTGTGGGAATCCAGGTTCCCGGTCGGCTCGTCGGCAAAAATGATTTTCGGGTCTGCCACAAGCGCCCTCGCCACGCCGACCCGCTGCTGCTGTCCGCCGGACATCTGGCTGGGCATATGCTTCTTGTGCTTTTGGAGCCCTACGAGCCGGATCATTTCATCGGCTTTTTTCAGGCGGCTTTCCTTTTTCTCCCCTCTGAAAACAAGGGGGAGCGCCACGTTTTCCATGGCGTCCAGCGTCCCCATCAGATGGAAGGACTGGAAGATAAATCCAATATTCATCCGCCGGAACGACACCAATTCTCCTTCATCCAGATGCTCGATGTGCCGCCCGCCGATGACGATCTCGCCTTTCGTGGGCTTTTCCAGCCCGGCGAGCATATGGAGGAGCGTAGATTTGCCGGAGCCGGACGTCCCTACGATAGCGCAGAACTCCCCAGGATAAATAGTGAAATCCACGCCGTCCAATGCCCTTACGATCTCATCCCCTACCCTGTAAAGCTTATAGAGGCCATGTACACGGATGACAGGCTTGTCCATTTCCCTTTTGTCCTTTCGTAACTGTCCAGTACCTCCACAGTTACATCCTTTCTTTTTTGCTATGGGCTTATCTTACCATAAGAAACCGATATAAAAATAAAGAAATTCTTAAGATAGTATGAAGGGCGCTAGTACAGGAGGCCGGTGTTTCCGGGATGCAGCGATCATTCAAAAAAGAGATCCTTCAATCAAGCCGGGAAATCCGGGGTTGTTGTACATGAAAGCAAAGTCCATGACAGCATATTTGCCGCAAAGAAGTCTAAACAAAGATGTATTAACCGTATCGTTGTAAGGCTGCAGCTTCAGGAAAAGCCCCATGCATATTTTGCGGCAAATGGGTTACACTAATTTTTGTTGCTATCTGCGGTCACGGATGCCCATTTACCGGGCATTCCATGAGAAAGTGACTCAAGTATTTACGCGGAGGAAAGGGGCATTGGCGATGGGACAGGAAAAAGGGCAGGCACAGAAAGGCAAGCATACAAAACGGCTGCTGGATGAATGCAGCTCCGGCTGTAAGATGGCGTTGGAGAGCATCAACCAGATCCAGCAGTATGTCAAAGATGAAAAACTGAAAGAAGTGATCGAGAAATACGACGACGAACACAAAACGCTGCAGATGAGATGTATGGAGCTGTTGGTTTCCGAAGGGGGAGAGGGGAAGGATCCGAACCCGATGGCGGAGATGTTTTCCAGGGTATCAACGGAGATGAAGATGATGGTGAAGGATACCGGCACGCAGATTGCTAAAATCCTGATGGATGGGTGCAATATGGGGGTGCAGTCCATCACGGAGCATATCCACCAATATTCAGAAGCATCCACGGAAGCAAAAGACATAGCGAAGGATTTGGTGAAATGTGAAGAGCGGTTTGCGGATGAGATGAAGCAGTTTTTGTAAAAGCGCAGGGATGATCGGGAGCGTGGGGGCTGCCTTGCGGGCAGCCCCTCCTGTTCTTGCTGAAACGGATGCTCTTTCAGGCCGCTGAACCGATGCCGCCGGAAAGAGCAGCAGCGGTTATGTTAAGAAAATTCCGGCTCAATCAGACCGTAAGTCCCGTTCTTCCTGCGGTAAACCACATTGACTTCCTCGGTCTCCGCGTTGCAGAATACAAAGAAATCGTGTCCGAGAAGCTCCATCTGGACGCAGGCATCCTCCGGGTACATGGGTTTGATCCCGAAATGCTTGGTGCGGACAATCTGGACGCCGCTATCTTCCGGCGTGTTGTCGTCTTCCTCAAAAAACTCCTGTTTAAAATTGCCCCCCTCCTGATAGCGTGCGATCAGTTTGGTCTTATATTTGCGGAGCTGGCGCTCGATCACTTCTTCCACCAGGTCAATGGAGACATACATATCCGTGCTGGACTGCTCGGAACGGATCACATCTCCCTTTACCGGGATGGTCACCTCGATTTTCTGGTGTTCCCTTTGGACGCTTAAGGTGACATGGATCGTCGTGTCTGAAGTGAAGTATCGTTCAAGCTTGCTCAGCTTGTTCTCAATGGCTTTGCGTAAAGCTGGCGTTACATCGATGTTTTTGCCTATGATGATAAATTTCATACAGTCAACTCCTTTGCGGAAATATTTCAGTAAACCGCGCCAGAGGCTTATCACACAGTGAAGCCTGTTTTTTACCCATACAGCGCTGTTGTCCCATAGCGGTATCTATCCTGTGAAAGCAACGTGGAAACGATTTCCTGATATATGGAGTATAGCATGTTTCGCGGTTAATGTATAGCATGGATTACTTCAATTCTGGAAATTTCCTCCCCGTGCATCTTGTCAATGCGAAGGCCGATATCCCCGAAATAGACGGATGCGCCGACCCCGGCTTCAATGTTGTACTCCTCAAATTTTTCATTTAAAATGTCAAGGATCGTCTGCCCTGGATCGTGGAGGATTTTCGTGCCAAGGATCCGGTTGACGGTGCGGACTTTTGTGGAAGCGCGGAAAACCATCTCGACTTTCACATCAAATTCGGTGAACAGGTATTTGCGCGTGGCAAACAGGATGGCGATCGCGACGACGCCTATCAGGCTGCCCCAGATGGAAGAGTGGTCGATGATGATCTGCCTTGCGATGGCAAAAATAAGCACTTCAAAAATCGTGTCCGGGGTATGCCGGTATATCATGCGTATCAGCTCGACGCCAATGATTAAATTAAAGCATGTCTCCAGCAGGTCTTCATAGTTTGGCCACTGGTCGAAATACGGGATATGGATGATGGAGGCGGCAAGGCGTACAGACAGAAGCAAAACCCCAACCCCAAGCATGATGGCGATAAAGAATTCCAAAAATGTGGAAAAGTTTTTTAAAAATTTGGAAACAAGCAGCCGCATAGGACCTCCTTTTCGTGATATGAAAACGCTCCTGGTACCAGTATACTGTACCAGGGGCGTTTTGCCAAGATTATTTTTGGTTTGCAGCGGCGCGCCTGCGCTGTTTTACATCTAATATTTTCTTCCGGATGCGCAGGCTTTTTGGCGTGACCTCCAAAAGCTCGTCCGTATCGATAAAATCCATCGCTTCCTCCAGGCTGAGGATTTTTGGCGGTGTCAGGCGGAGGGCTTCGTCCGCCCCGGAAGAACGGGTGTTTGTCAGATGCTTGTTTTTGCATATATTGATCTCGATGTCTTCCGCCTTTGCATTTTGCCCGATAACCATGCCGGAATAGACTTTTTCACCGGGGCCGATAAAGAGGAGGCCGCGCTCCTGTGCCTGGAACAGCCCGTAGGTGACGGACTCCCCGGTCTCATAGGCAATCAAAGAGCCTTGCTTGCGGTACTGGATGTCCCCTTTGTAAGGAGCGTAACCGTCAAAAGCGGTATTCAGGATCCCGTTGCCCTTTGTATCTGTCAAAAATTCCCCACGGTAGCCGATCAGCCCGCGGGACGGGACGGAAAATTCCAGGCGGGTATAGCCGCCGTTGGATGTCCCCATGTTCTGGAGCTCTCCTTTGCGGCGGCTCAGTTTTTCGATCACGGTTCCCGTAAATTCGTCCGGGACGTCCACGTAAGCGGTCTCCATAGGCTCCAAAAGCTTCCCGGCCTGGTCCTTTTTGTAGAGGACCTCTGCTTTGCTGACGGCAAACTCGTATCCTTCCCGCCGCATGTTTTCAATCAGTACGGATAAGTGCAGCTCCCCACGCCCGGACACCTTAAAGCTGTCGGTGCTGTCGGATTCTTCGACCCGGAGGCTTACATCGGTATTCAGCTCCCGGAACAGCCGGCTGCGTAAGTGCCGGGAAGTGACGTATTTCCCTTCCTGTCCGGCAAAAGGGCTGTCGTTTACAAGAAACTGCATGGCAATCGTGGGTTCCGAGATCTTCTGGAAAGGGATTGCAGCCGGGTTTTCCGGGGAGCAGATCGTATCGCCGATCGAAAGATCCGCAATGCCGGAGATGGCAACGATCGAACCGATGCCGGCTTCCTTGACGTCTACTTTCTCCAGCCCGTCAAACTCATAAAGCTTACTGATACGCACACGTTCCTGGCGTGCGCGGTCGTGTTCATTGACGACCACAGCGTCCATGCCGACACGGATGGAGCCGTTGTCTACTTTTCCGATCCCGATGCGGCCGACATATTCATTGTAGTCGATCGTGCTGATGAGCACTTGCGTGTCGGCGTCCGGATCACCCTCCGGAGCCGGGATATAGTCCAGGATCGTCTCAAACAGCGGTTTCATATCCTTTTCCTCATCGGTCAGATCCAGGACAGCAACACCCGCCTTGGCGGAAGCGTAGACGAAAGGGCAGTCCAACTGTTCATCGGAAGCGCCCAGATCCATGAGAAGCTCCAGGACTTCATCAATGACCGCATCGGGCCGGGCCTCCGGGCGGTCGATCTTATTGATGCATACGATCACGGGAAGATCCAGTTCCAGGGCTTTTCGCAGCACGAACTTCGTCTGGGGCATGGTGCCTTCAAAAGCGTCCACGACAAGGATCACACCGTTGACCATCTTGAGGACACGTTCGACCTCCCCGCCGAAATCCGCATGCCCCGGCGTGTCTACGATATTGATCTTTACGCCCTTGTAATGGACCGCTGTGTTTTTGGAAAGGATGGTGATGCCGCGCTCCCGCTCGATATCGTTGGAGTCCATGACGCGTTCGGCAACATCCTGGTTTTCCCGGAACGCGCCGCTCTGTTTCAAAAGCCCATCCACCAGCGTGGTCTTTCCGTGGTCTACGTGGGCGATAATTGCGATATTACGGATATCATTACGTTTTGTTTTCATGGCAGCCTCTCTTTTATGCCTGCTTCTTACATGCCAAAATCGGGATGGCAGGTCTGGTTCATTCAGAAAAAGCTTATAGCTGCTGGCTGCAGCCGCTTTGCTCATATATACAACTTTTTTAGTTTACCACATTCCGGGGATTTTACAAGAATTTTTTTGCTGGG